>NZ_AYVK01000066.1:0-16623 GCF_000503155.1 Mesorhizobium sp. LSJC285A00 | reverse complement strand
CGGGACCAGCTTGCCGGCTTCGTCGCGAGCGCCGGAGCCGACGGCGATGATCTCGCCTTCCTGCGGCTTTTCCTTCGCCGTATCCGGGATGATGATCCCGCCGGCGGTCTTGGATTCGGATTCGACCCGGCGTACGACCACGCGGTCATGCAGCGGCCGGAAATTCGACTTTGCCATTTTTGGATTTCCTTGGTGCGGATGTTGAACGGTGCTCCGTTGCCGGAGCATGCCTAGCACTCAGCCGAAGCGAGTGCTAACGCGGCAATGAGATAAGCCGCAGGCTCCTGCTAGTCAAGACCGAAGAGCAAAGAGCAAAGAGAAAAGAGAAGACAGCAAAGAGCAGCCAGCAAAGAGCGTGTAAGCATCGAGCCTTTTATGTGAACAATGTCGGGTATCCGACATATATGGGGCGGCTCACCCTTTGTAATTGAGCTTTATTCAGATGGTACGATTGGTGCAACGGGTGTTGCATTTGAACTCATCCAGAGGCTCGCACGGGTCGTGCTGCGTCAGCTTGGTCATGTCGAGCTTCAGAAGGCCATTTTTTGGCATTGGTTCTGTTGCTCCTATTGCCATTCATGACCAATCCTGCGCGCGTGAGCCGGCCGGCTAGATTCCAACCACGAGAGCGCCGCCGCTGAGACCCGCACCCGCCGCCGCCAGAAGGATTTTCTCTCCTGGCTGGAATGGCTTCATCTGGTTGGCGAGCGAGAGCGACAGCGGGACCGTCGCGGCCGAAGAGTTGCCGTATTCGGCAATCGTCTTGACAATTGCTTGGTCCGCAATGCCGAGGTTTCTTCCGACCGCGCCGAAAATCCGAGTATTGGCCTGATGCGGCACAAACCGGCCGACATTGTGTGGCCGCACTCCCGCAGTGGCTAGCGCGGCTGTCGAGCAATCGGTCATCATCTCGACGGCCTTTGCGAACACTTCGGGCCCGTCGGTCATCGTCATCCGGGTCTGCCCGAGGTCGAGGTCGCCATGGAACGGCGTGTTGCTTCCTCCTGCGGGAATCTGGATCAGCCCGTAGCGCGAGCCGTCCGAAGCCACCGAGGCGCCGAGAATGCCCCGATCAGCATCATCGCACTGACCGATCACCAGGGCGCCGGCGGCATCGGCGAACAAGACTGAGCTCGCGCGCTCGGCTGGATTGATGCGGCGGCTGAGGATGTTGGCGGCGATGACCAGCGCTGGTTTGCCATGCAGGCGGGTGAACCCGTCCGCAAACATGAGCGCATAGATGAAGCCGGCGCAGGCGCCGGTCAGATCGACCGCGCCTGCGCGGCCAAGGCCAAGCTTGTGTGCGACCAGCGGCGCGCTTGGCGGCAGAAGATGGTCGGGCGTCGAGGTGGCAAGCAACAGCAGACCGATGTCGTGGCGCGCAATACCGGCGTTCACCAGCGCCATGTCGCCAGCCCGGGTGGCAAGACCCGACAGCGTGTCTTCGTCCGTTGCCCAGAAGCGCGAACGGATTCCGGTACGCCTTTCGATCCAGCCCGGCTCGAGGCCGAGATTGCTCTCGATCTCGCCATTAGCCACCTTGCGCCCAGGCACGCGATGGCCAAGTCCGAGAATGCGCGACGACTTGCTCATGGCCTTGACCCGAAGCGTTCCCCGGCCTCCTCGATGGCGTCATATAGTCGTTCGAGCTCGTCGCCTGCGATGCAATAGGGTGGCAGAAGGTAGAGGACATTGCCGAGCGGGCGCACAAGTAGGCCGCGCTCGAGGAAGAAAGCGCGCAGCTTCGGACCAATCTCGGCGAGATAACCTGCTGAACCGGTTCGCAGGTCGAGCGCCGCGATCGTTCCCGTGGCTCGACAGTCGGCAAAATATGGATTGTCCCGAAAGCGTTGCAGCCCGACGGCCTGCATCACGCTCAAGGCCGTGATCCGCCCGGCCACTGGCTCGTCGCGCCAGATCTCGACATTGGCGAGTGCTGCCGCACAGGCAATCGGATTGGCGGTGTAGGAGCTCGAATGGAAAAACGTCTTCTTCCGGTCCTCGGAATAGTGCGCCCGGAAGATGGCATCGGTGACAAGCGTTACGGCCAGCGGGATGGTGCCGCCGGTCAAGCCTTTGGAGGTGCACAGGATATCTGGAGAAATCGATGCCTGCTCGCAGGCGAACATGGTTCCGGTGCGTCCCCAGCCGGTCATCACCTCGTCGGCGATCAGCAGCGAGCCGGAGGCCTCAGTGATCTTCTTCAATTCGGCCAGAACCGATGCTGGATACATCAGCATGCCGCCGGCGCCCAGCACCAGCGGCTCGACGATCAAGGCTGCGGCTCGTCGATCGCGGGTCACAGCCTCGAAACGATCCAGCGTCTCCTGCTCGTGCCCCGCGGCCGGAAAGGGGATGATGTCGACCTCGAACAGCAAGGGTTCATAGGCGGCGTTGAACACGCCACGCGCACCGACGCTCATCGTTCCAATCGTGTCACCATGATAGCTGTGCTCCATGACGACGATGCGCGAGCGCGGCGCGCCGATGTTGCGGAAATAACCGAGCGCCATCTTCAGCGCGACTTCGACTGAGGTCGAGCCACTGTCGGAATAGAACACCCAGTCGAGTCCAGCGGGAGCGAGGCCGACAAGCGCCTTGGCCAAGCGCTCTGCCGGCTCGTGCGTGAAGCCCGCAAAGATAATCTGGTCGAGGCTCGACGCGGTTGTCTCGATTGCCTTCATGATGCGGGGATGGCGGTGGCCATGTGTGACGACCCACCAGGAGGAGATGGCGTCCAGGATGCGGGCGCCGTCGGCCCTGTGGAGATAGGCGCCCTCAGTCAGGACGATTTCTGGGATCGCAGGCTCGAGTGCGTGCTGGGTGAAGGGATGCCACACATGAGACTGCGACATCAGTCACCTCCAGTAATCGAGGCGAAGGCGAAGCCGGCAACCATTGCGTCCCTCAGTGTTTTCCCCGTCAGCACATCGAGGTGCGGCAGCCTGCCGAGCTGCGGGGCACCGCTGAATTCCACGATGGTCCGTTGCGTATCGGCCATCTCATCGCCGATGAAAGCGATGCCCGCCAACGGGATGGAGCGGGCGCGGAGCGCCTCGACCGATAGCAAGGTGTGGTTGATGGTGCCGAGTGTGGTGCGGGCGCACAGAATAACGGGCAGCCGCCATTCAGCGAAGATGTCGATTAACCTTGTGCGCCGGTTGAGCGGCACCATTAGGCCGCCGGAGCCTTCGATGACGAGCGGCGTCGGTAGGACGGGAAAAGCAAGATCGGCAGCCTTGATCGCCACGCCGTCGATCTCGGCCGAACGATGCGGCGACAGCGGGCTCCGCAAGCGGTAGGCTTCCGGCAGCACGCGCTCTGAGGGCAAGCCGGCAAGCCGCGCGACAACCTCGCTGTCGGTCTCGCCGTCGAGGCCCGATTGCACCGGTTTCCAGTAAAAGCCGTCCAGCAAACCGGCGAGCCCAGCCGCAAACACGGTCTTGCCAACTCCGGTATCCGTTCCGGTGATGACGATGCGTTGGGTCATATCGCCTCCGGTGATGTTTCGGCCAACACCTCGACCAGCGCCTCGACCATGGCGGAAATGTCGGCTTCGCCAATATTGAGCGTCAGTGAGATGCGCAGCCGCGACGTGCCCTCGGGCACGGTCGGAGGACGAACGCCGCGTATGTCGAAGCCGCGGGCCTGCAGGCGCGCCGCCACTGCCATGGTGCGCCTGACATCGCCGATTACTAAGGGCTGGATCTGAGAGCCACTTGGTGTCACACCCCAGCGATTGACCAACCGGCCGGCGCTGGCGACGCGTTCATGCAGCTGAACACGCCGCATAGGCTCGTCGGCGAGCATTGCGAGTGCCTCGCGCGCCACGACCGCCATCAGTGGCGATGGCGCGGTTGCGTAGATGAATGGCCGGCAACGGTTGATCAGATATTCGCACAGTGCCCTCGGCCCGGTGACGAGCCCACCAGATGCGCCGAGCGCCTTGCCGCAGGTGTGGAGCGCTATGATGTTGTCGCGGCCCTCGAAAGCGGCGGCAAGCCCCCGGCCATCCGGTCCCCAGACGCCGGTGGCATGCGCCTCATCAATGACGATGAATGCGCCGTGCCGATCGGCAAGTGCGACCAGGCTCTCCAAAGGCGCGCAGTCGCCATCCATGCTGTAAAGGCTTTCCACCGCGATCCAGACGCATCCCATGCCGCCTGCGACGCGCCAACGTGTAATCGCATCCTCGACAGCGGTGGCGTCGTTGTGCGCGGCCAGCACGAACTGTGCGCGCCCGGCCTGCGCACCCTCATGCATGCTGGCATGGGCGAGCTCATCGACAACCAAAAGATCGCCCTTCTGCGGCAGGGCGCTCAGCAGAGCGAAGTTGGCGATGTAGCCGCTGCCGAAGAACAGCGCGCGGTCGGCTCCAAAGAATGCCGCCGCGTCTGCCTCGAGCTGCTCGTGTTCCGGTGCATTGCCGCGCAACAGCCGCGACCCGGTGGCGCCAACCGGCGTGCCCCGCGCAATCGCCGCCACAACCGCATCGCCAAGTCTTCTGGACGCGGCCAGCCCGAGATAGTCGTTCGACGAGAAGTCCAGCCCGGCGCGGGGCGAAAGCGTCCGCAGCCGGTCCTTGCGCGCTAGCCCCTGCAAGGTCGCATCATAACGGGCAAGCGGCGCCCCGTTCATTGCGCCTCGAGTTCCATCGGATCGATGCCAAGGCGCCGGAACAGCAGGGTATCCTTGTCCTCACCGGGATTGTCCGCCGTCAGCAGCGTGTCGCCGAAGAAGATCGAGTTGGCGCCGGCAAAAAAGCACAGCGCCTGCATCTCGTCAGTCATCGCGGTGCGGCCGGCGGACAGACGGACATGCGATTTCGGCATCATGATGCGCGCCAGCGCGATCACGCGCACGAATTCGATCGGCTCAATGGGCTTGGCGTCTGCAAGCGGCGTACCGGCGATCGGGATCAGCATGTTGATCGGAACGCTTTGCGGATGTTCCGGCAGATTGGCCAGCGTCACCAGCATGTCGATCCGGTCCACCGGCTCCTCGCCCATGCCGACAATGCCTCCACAGCAGACCTTGATGCCGGATTTGCGAACGTGGTCAAGCGTCTCGAGCCGCTCGGCAAAGCTCCGCGTACCGATGATCTCGCTATAGTAGCGTTCTGACGTATCGATGTTGTGGTTGTAGTAGTCGAGGCCCGCCTGCTTCAGTCGAGCGGCTTGCTCAAGATCGAGCATGCCGAGTGTCATGCAGGTCTCCAGGCCCAGCGCCTTGACGCCTTCGACCATCGCCACCACCGCATCCATGTCGCGCGCCTTCGGGTTTCGCCAGGCCGCGCCCATGCAATAACGGGTGGCGCCGGCATCACGCGCCTTGGTCGCTTCGGCGATGACGCGCCTGACATCCATCAGCTTGGACGCCTCCAACCCGGTTTCGTGACGCGCCGACTGGCTGCAATAGCCACAATCCTCCGGGCATCCTCCGGTCTTGATGCTGAGCAGCCGGCTGAGCTGGACCTTGTTTGGATCGAAATTCTGGCGGTGCACCGTTTGCGCCAGGAAGAGGAGATTGTTGAAGGGGGCATGGTAAAGTGCCTGAGCCTTCTCCAAGGTCCACGCTCCAGGGTCAGGGGGGTCAAGAGATTTGGCCTGTGGCGGTGTCTGCGTTGAACTTGCCGTTTGCATCTCCATGCTGTTCCTCCGGTCTGTCTTGCGGGTCTTTGCTATCTGACTATGATGATCGGAAAGGACAGTTGACCCAATCCTGTTCGTTACTCAGACAATCATGAGCCCCGATGGTCGAGGCCGATATCCAGGATCGGCGCGCTGTGGATGAGTCGGCCGACCGAAATCAGATCAACGCCGGTCGCGGCAACCGCTCGCGCTGTATGCGACGTGATCCCGCCAGAAGCCTCGGTGATAGCGCGGCCACCGACCATTGCGACGGCGCGGCGAAGATCGGGGAGGGACATGTTGTCGAGCAGAACCGCATCGGGAGCGAAGCCAAGTACCTCCTCCAACTGGGCCAGAGTATCGACCTCGACTTCGATCTTGACGAGATGACCGGCCGCTCTTCGTGCTCGCTCGAGCGCTGGCCGGACGCCGCCTGCGATGGCGATGTGGTTGTCCTTGATCAAAATTGCATCGTCCAGGCCGAAGCGGTGATTGGACCCGCCACCTGCGCGCACGGCATACTTTTCGACTGCCCGCAATCCGGGCGTCGTCTTGCGGGTGCAGACGATCTTCGCGCCATATCCACGAACCGCAGCGACCATCGATGCCGTTGCTGTGGCGATGCCGCTCAGATGGCACAAAAAATTGAGTGCCGTCCTTTCGGCTGTGAGAATGGCCCGGGCCGGGCCAACCACTGATGCAATGACCTCTCCATCCACGACATTGCAGCCGTCTGCCCGCTCCACGGAGATTTCGACACCAGGATCAATCAAGCCGAAAGCGAGCATCGCCAGATCGATGCCGGCGACAACTCCGGACTGTCGCGCCACCAACACGGTTCCCGCTTGGCATTCCTTCGGGACGATGGCGTCCGTGGTCAAGTCGCCGGCTCTGCCAAGGTCTTCAAGAAGAGATGCCCGTACAAGCGGCTCAAGCAGGACCGTGGGGAGCGGTGAGAGCATCATCCCTTTGCACCTTCGGAGCTTGGCGAGTGTCCGAGTTCCCGCGCAGCCGCCAAGGCGGCTTCGAGCGTGATTTCGGACCGTCGGGCGGCAGTCGCATGATGAGGAAAATCTGTCCGGTAATGAGCGCCGCGGCTTTCTTCGCGCAACAAGGCGGCAACAGCAATCATTAGCCCGACAGCCGCCGGATCCGAGACCGCATCCTTGCTTTCGGCGAGCGGCAATAAGGCACGCGCGGCTGCTTTCAACGCTTGACCATCCCGGACGATGCCGAGTGCGCGCGACAGAAAAACGCGCACGGCTATCGGAGCGGGCGGTGGGTAAACGTTCGCAAACGCAGGCCTTGTTCTGCGCGCAGGCGTTCCGGCGACGCTTTCAGCGACCCAGCGGGCGCACACGATTGCCTCCGTCAAGGAATTGCTGGCGAGCCTGTTGGCGCCATGCAGTCCTGTCGAAGCGACTTCGCCGCAGGCCCACAGCCCCTTGACGGAGGTCCTGCCCGAGCTGTCCACGGCAACGCCACCCATGTGGTAGTGTTGGGCCGGACGAATGGGGATGAGATCGCGCGCGGGATTGATGCCCGCTCCAAGGCAGGCTGATGCGATTGTCGGGAAATGTCGAGCGAATGCCGGGCCTGGCCGTTGTCGGGCATCGAGAAAAACATGGTGGCCGTCCGCAAGATGGTTCCACACGGCGCGGGCCAAGACATCGCGAGGCGCAAGTTCCGCCCCGGGCACGCTCTGGAGAAAAGCCTGGCCGGTTTCATCGATCAGGGCAGCACCTTCGCCTCGCACAGCCTCGCTGACCAGCGCCATAGGGCGTTCTGGGCCGTCAAGCGCGGTCGGGTGGAACTGAATGAATTCGAGGTCGGCTAGGACAGCTCCAGCGCGGGCCGCAAGCGCAAGGCCTTGTCCGCAACTGCCCCAAGGGTTCGTGGTGTCGAGAAACAGTCCCCCGATGCCACCGGTGGCGAGAACCACCCGCCGTGAGCCGAAGAAGAAAGGTGCGATCGAACAGCTCGCCCAGACGCCTCGGATCGCATTCTCTCGCACTGCGAGCCGGCGCGCTTCCACGCCCTCCACGACAACTATCGACGGAGTGGAACGCACAGCCGCGATCAGCGCACGCATGATCTCACGCCCGGTGCCGTCCCCATGCGCATGAACGATGCGACGTCGGCTGTGTGCGGCCTCCAATCCGAGGCACAGTGATCCTTCCGGCCTGCGGTCAAAGCGAACCCCAAAGCCCGCAAGCCCCTCTATGGCCTTGGGCGCGGCTTGGAGTATGCGGCTCGCCACGTCTCTGTCGCAGAGACCATCCCCGGCGGCAATCGTATCGGCCAGGTGCATTGCCGGATCGTCGTCTTCGCCGAAACTTGCAGCCAGGCCCCCCTGGGCCCAGGTGCTCGAGTTGTCAGCTCCCAGCAGCGACCTTGACAGAAGAAGCACCGGCTCCGGCGACAGTTGAAGCGCGGTCATCAGTCCGGCGATGCCGCCGCCGATGATGATGGGCCGCCCGAAGAAGCTGCGGAGGTCGGCGCTCAAACTGCCAGCATCCGTTCGACCGCTAGCCGCGCGCGCCCGGCGATCCCGGGTTCGACGGTTACGACATGGTGGTTCTGCTCGAGCGCCGTGCGGATGTTGGCAAGCGTGATCCGCTTCATATGCGGGCACAAATTGCAGGGCCGGATGAACTCGACCTCTGGGTGCGCTAACGCGACGTTGTCGCTCATTGAGCATTCCGTCATCAGCACGACACGTGGCGGCCTTTGCCTTTCGACATAGTCGGACATGGCAGCCGTCGAGCCGGAAAAATCTGCTTCAGCCACGACGTCGGGCGGGCATTCGGGATGGGCGAGCACGACCACGCCGGGATGGCTTTCGCGCAACTCGCGGATGTCGGCCGGTGTAAAGCGCTCATGCACCTCGCAACGCCCTTTCCAGGCGATGATCTGCACATCTGTCTGAGCGGCGATATTCTGGGCCAGATATTCGTCCGGCAACATGATCACCCGGAGAACCCCAAGGGATTCGACGACCGCCTTGGCGTTGCCGGATGTACAGCAGATATCCGACTCGGCCTTCACTTCGGCGGACGTATTTACATAAGTGATGATCGGAACGCCGGGATAACGCTGGCGCATCAAGCGCACGTCTTCTGCCGTGATTGAGTCCGCCAACGAGCAACCGGCGCTGAGATCCGGAATGAGCACGGTCTTGCCCGGATTGAGGAGCTTGGCCGTTTCGGCCATGAAATGGACGCCGGCCAGCACGATGACTTGCGCCTCGACCGTCGCAGCCGTGCGGGCTAGTGCCAAGCTGTCGCCGACGATGTCGGCCACGCAGTGGAAGATCTCGGGCGTCTGATAATTGTGCGCCAGGATGATCGCGTTGCGCTCGCGCTTCAGCGCAAGGATCGCCTCGATATCCTCGGCGAAAGCCGGCCATTCAATCGGCGGGATCACTCGTCGGACGCGCTCGTAGAGCAACGCGGCCGTAGGCAGCATGGCGCCCATCGACCCCCTCCCGCTTATACTCTAACTGAAAATAACCAGCATATACTTGCTGTGAGTATAAGGGATGTCAACCCCGCGCCAGCGGCAATTTTGTCCCGGCGATGAGCCTATCGTCGAGAACGGCGTGGCGGAAACGGAAAAGCTTCGCTGGCCGGCCGCCGGTCTCAGTGGTGGCCTCTCCGGTCTCCTCGACCAGCTCCTGCTGTTCGATCAGTCGGCGAAAGTTCGGCTTGTGGATGAGCCTGCCGGCGAGCGCCTCCACGGTTCGCTGCAGCTGCAAAAGCGTGAAGACCGGCGGCATCAGCTCAAAGACGACTGGGCGGTATTTGATCTTGGAGCGCAGCCGCGCAATGCCGGTCGCCACGATGCGGCGATGATCGGCGACCATGGACTTGCTGGGCACCAGCGGCGGGGGTCCTGCGTCCCGCCCTCTTACGGCCTCTTGGACCAGGCCTGCTTCGTAGACTAACTCATAGCGTTGAAGCGTGAGTTCCTCGTTCCAAAGGCGGTCGTCGAAGCCAAAGGCTATCGTCGCCCGCTGCCAGCGTTCACGTCGCGTGGCCGAATCGCCAACCCCGTTTGCCCATTCGATCAGGCGCGGCCGCAGAACGTCCAGCACGACCGCAGGCGTGCCGGAGCGGTGGTCCTCCCATGGAAAATATTCATACCAACTCTGCCATCCGCACTTGGGCGAGCCCGCTGCCTGTTCCTTGCGCGTCAATGCGAGATAGCTGATGGAGATGACGCGCTGCTGGCGCTCGGCGCCGATGCGATCCCGATCCGCGAACGTGTAGAGTTGCTCAATGTACCCCAGCCGATGGCCGGTTTGCTGCTCGACCCACCCCCTCAAGCCGGATTGCAGCGATCGGTGCTCAAGCGCAAAGGGACCGGAGGGCAAGGTGTCCGCCTGGCCGATGGTGAGGACACAGGGTTGACTGCCGTTTACGGCGACCACAAAGGCGATCAAGTCCACTTTGACGTTGTCGGCCTTGCCGGCGGCTCTGTCTTTCCTGAGTCCTATTGCCTGATCGTCCATTATTTGGCCAACTCGGGGGCACCTTAATCGATTTAGTGTAAGCGTGCCAATTGGCACGTCAACACCCCGCAGCTGCATGGCCATTTTTTTGCTCTTCGCACCTGCACAAAAATGTGCCAAAGGCGACAGCCGCAGCTGGTAACGTAGGGGAAGGAGGGTCCCATGAGCGCTTATGGTGACACCAGGGCGATCACACCGCCGGATATTCGTTCGCGCAAAGGTGGGACGCCGCTCGTCTGCCTTACCGCCTACACCACCCCAGTCGCCCGGCTTGTCGATCCCCATTGTGATGTGGTGCTCGTCGGCGACAGCGTCGGCATGGTTCTCCACGGCCTGCCCTCGACGCTCGGTGTCACGCTGGAGATGATGATCACGCACGGCCAGGCGGTGCGCCGTGGCATCAAGCAGGCGCTGATGGTGGTCGACCTGCCGTTCGGTTCCTACGAGGAAAGCCCAGAGCAGGCTTTCCGCAATGCCGCGCGCGTCATGGCCGAGACCGGCTGCACGGCCGTCAAGCTCGAAGGCGGCGAAGCGATGGCAGAGACGATCGGCTTCCTCGCCGCACGCGGCGTGCCCGTCATGGCCCATGTCGGATTGACGCCGCAGGCCATCAACACCATCGGTGGCTACCGCGTACAGGGCAGGGGCGGGGATGCCGAGCGCATCAGGCGCGACGCAATTGCGGTGGGCGAAGCGGGCGCCTTTGCGGTCGTCCTGGAGAAGGTTCCTGAGGCGCTCGCCCGCCGGATCACCAAGGAGGTGGCGACCCCGACCATTGGCATCGGTGCCTCGGCAGCCTGTGACGGCCAGATTCTCGTCGTCGACGACATGCTGGGCCTCTTCGGCGACTTCCGGCCCAAGTTCGTCAAGCGCTATGCTGAACTCCGGGAGGCGGCTGCGGCTGCGATCGCTTCCTATGCGCGCGAGGTGAAGGAGCGCCAGTTTCCCGCCGCAGAGCACGTGTTTGCCGATGCGCCCAAGCCCGCCGACACGGACGCCACCAAGAGCGGAGAAGCAGCGTGAGCGTGCCGATCGTCAGGAGCGTTGACCAGCTTCGCGAAAGCGTCGCCGCATGGCGCTGCGAAGGTGTGAGGATAGCCCTGGTGCCAACGATGGGCGTCCTGCATGAGGGCCATCTCAGCCTGGTGCGCGCTGCACTCGAGAAGGCAGACCGTGTGATAGTGACGCTCTTCGTCAACCCGAAGCAATTCAACAGCCAGGCCGATCTTGCCGCGTATCCCCGCACCGAGGACGAGGATGCCGCCAAACTGGCACCGGTTGGCGCGCACCTGCTTTATGCGCCAGATGCAGAGGAGATGTATCCGGCGGGCTTCGCCACCACCGTTTCGGTTTGCGGTGTCAGCGAAGGCCTGTGCGGTACATTCCGGCCGGGGCATTTCGACGGCGTGGCGACCGTCGTCGCCAAGCTCTTCCTGCAGACCAGCGCTGACTTCGGCTTCTTTGGCGAAAAGGACTTTCAGCAAATTCACCTGGTCAGGCGCATGGCCCGGGATCTGGATATTCCAATCACCATTGTTGCCTGTCCGACAGTCCGCGAAGCCGACGGTCTTGCGTTATCATCGCGCAATGTGCGGCTCTCGCCAGCGGAACGCGCTGTTGCTCCCAAGCTATCATCGGTCCTGCTCAAGACGGCTGAGCGGCTTCAGCGCGGCTCACCCATCCTGCCAACGCTTGCAGAATCTCGCGCAGCAATTCTGGCTGCAGGCTATCGCGAGGTCGAATACCTGGAACTTCGCGATGAGGCAGATCTGCACCCGATAACAAGCCTCGATCGACCGGCACGGTTGCTTGCCGCCGCCTGGCTCGGCGGCACACGGCTCATAGACAACGTCAGACTATTTCGGATTGGTTCAACAGATTAGCCACGTTCTCGGCACGCGCCGTATTCGTCCGGGATCATCTAAAACAAGGTCTCTGCCTAGCATTGAGCGTTACGGAGGTTACGCACAGGACACATGCATCGCGTGTTTGAGAACTTCGTCGAGCAACTGTCTGCAAGTGTTGATGCTGCCGATCTCTGTGAGGCAATGGCCTCCGCTGCAGCCGGCTTCGACTTCCCGCTATTCGCCTATTTCACCTACCCGTCAGCCTCCGGCGACGCCCCCCAATTGATTTCAAACTATCCTTCATCCTGGACGTCACGTTATCTGCAACAGCGGTACCACAGTCTCGATCCGGTCATCCTGCGCGGGCTGCAAGGCTGGGATACATTCGATTGGGGTGTGGATCGCGCTCGGCACGGTCTGCCGAATTCGCAGCAACAAATTCTAGAGAGTGCGGCTGAGTTTGGCATCTGCGGCGGCCTGACGATGTCCATGCATGATCATCTCGGCCGGTTTGCTGCCCTGACCTTTGCTTCCGACGAGTCCCGTCCGCCTCTGTTGCGGTCACTGGCACGTTACGAAAAAGCATTGCAGCTGGTGGCCATCAACTTTCATATCCATGTCCGGCGAAGGCTCGCCGATCATCGCGTGGTGGATGGTGTAACGCTCACCCCGCGGGAGTTCGAGTGTCTGAAATGGGCGGCGCGCGGCAAGTCGGCTTGGGATACTAGCCAGCTTCTCGGCGTCTCAAAGCGCACCGTGACCTTTCATCTGGAAAACGCCAAGGCAAAGTTTGGCGTTCGAACGATCAACCAAGCCGTTGCACGAATGGCTGCCTCCGGCCTGACGAGATCCTGATTCTCAGCCACGATACCTGTAAACCTCTACAGGCTGCATCGCTGTCAGCTTTGCCCTTCGATGGCGGGAACACATCCCACATGGAGGCGACCATGATGCAACTGATAGCACCAGACTTTTACAGTGATTTTGCAGGCGAGCTCAAAGAGATGCACGGGCTCAGGTTTCGGGTGTTCAAGGAAAGGCTCGATTGGGAAGTTGATACCGAAGACCAGATGGAATCCGATCCGTTTGATGCTCTCAAGCCTGTCTATCTGCTCCTCAAAGGATCCGACTGGCGAATTCGCGGTTGCGTGCGTCTTTTGCCCAGCACCGGACCCACAATGTTGCGCGACACCTTCCCGGTGCTGCTGGGTGCTGACGTCGTGCCCTCGACCACCGACATATGGGAGAGCAGTCGTTTCGCGCTCGATCTTCCTCCGTCGGCGCCCAAGGCAGCGGGCGGGCTGGCTCAGGCGACCTACGAGCTCTTCGCGGGCATGATCGAGTTCGGCTTGGCCAAGGATCTGACCCGGATCGTAACGGTGACGGACACGCGCATGGAGCGGATCCTCCGCCTTGCTACGTGGCCATTGTCGCGCATCGGAGAACCCAAGTGCGTCGGCAAAACGGAGGCGGTGGCTGGGTTTCTCGAGATTTCCCACGCGAGCCTTTTGCGCATCCGCAGCAGGGGACGTCTGAGCGGACCGGTACTGTGGCAACCGGTTCTAGGCCCGTCAGCATAGCGCCATTGTGGACACCTGTGCCATGAAGGATGCTGGTTTGCCCAAGGAAGCGACGGTCGGCCTTGTATGCTGGCCGGACTGGCGTCGCCAGGACGCTTACCACTACGCCAGACGATTGCCACGCACTGGCTGGGCCTGGGAGTTTCTTCGGCGCAATCCACAATTCCAGCGCGACCACGCCAAAATGGCACCGTCCGCCTGCTTTGTCGGAACCCAGGCCGACATGAAGATAATCGAGTTGACGACAGAATCAGCTTTCCTAAGACAATGGAGCCTCCTTTTTCGCGGACGCGCCACAGTCGGACGCTACATCGGCGAGGGTCTTTTGGGATCCGCGCGATTGCGCCTGTATTCTACGAGCGGCCGCGGAGCCGCTGGGGCTCGACCACGATTTTGAACCGCTTCACCTTTCTTCGCTCTCATGCTGCAAGGACATCCTGCTGACAGCTGCGGGCATGCAGCACGTGCTGCTGAGGGAGAACTGCCGGAGTCTGCAGATCGCCGTTTCCGGTGCGTCCGTCCTCCGCCCGTTGCGGCTATATGTCGACGCGATCCTTCAGCCGCAGCACCTCAAGTTCCATGTCGCTGCCCTTCAGTTCCTGAACGACATCAATGATTGCCGCCGCGTGTCAGCTGCTTGCTTTCCGCCGGAACACCGCGGAGCGCGTCTGCGTATTGTACTGCAGGCTTTGGATGGCTCGCTGGCGGGAGCATCTCATCAGGAGGTCGCCATTGCCTTGTTCGGGAGACGCCGTGTCGAAGAAGATTGGCGTCATCCAGGCGGCCATCTTCGCGATCAGGTACGTCGCGCCATCCAACGCGGTCGCTACCTGATGGGCGGCGGCTACAGACAGTTCCTGAGGTAATTGGAGTGGTTGCGATTGTCTTATACGAACGCGCAACCTCCATTTTCTCACTGCAATGGTGCGTTGCACAAAACGTGGCAAGCGCCTAGTTCTTCCGCGGCGAATCGGGTTTCGGCGAAACACCGGGACCCAACTTCGTCGATAAGTGCATTCATGACCTGAGGACCCCGATGACCGTTATGAACTCCGACAAAGCCGGCGCTGCAAGCCTTGAGACAATCGCGCGAAACGGC
The DNA here is from genome assembly GCF_000503155.1 of Mesorhizobium sp. LSJC285A00. Classification (NCBI taxonomy): domain Bacteria; kingdom Pseudomonadati; phylum Pseudomonadota; class Alphaproteobacteria; order Hyphomicrobiales; family Phyllobacteriaceae; genus Mesorhizobium; species Mesorhizobium sp. LSJC285A00. The sequence goes on along the minus strand of NZ_AYVK01000066.1, from coordinate 1,954 downwards.
AGCATGCTGCGTCGCATAGCCGTACGCATTCCGACCTACCTGTCGGATATTCGCGAGAACCCGGCGTGGCTGCCCATGTTCATGTTGGCGCGCACCATGCCGGCACGGAGAATGCACTGGCGTGGTGCAAAGCCGGTCCGAAGGCCGCAAAGAGCCCAGGACACGATGTTTGCCGGTGTCAATTGCCACGACGTTGTCGACGCGCTGCGGATGGATGGGCTTTTTCCCGGCCTTGTCCTGCCTGCAATGGTGGCTGAAGATGTAGCCGCATTCGCCAGGTGCACACCTTGTTTCGGCAATTTCGATCGCCGACTCGAGTTCATGCCGGCGGAGCATGCGGAGGCTGAGGCGCGATTTGGCCGTCCGTTGCTCAGCGGCCATTATTTCGAGCGCATTCTGGGCTGTAAGTCGGCCGTTGCCATCCAAAACGATCCGCTGCTCATGGATATCGCGGCGCACTATCTCGGCGGCCAGGCGACGCTGATCACGACGCGCGTCTGGTGGAGCTTCCCGACCGGCCAGGCGTCGGACGCGGACAAGAACCTGGCTTCGCTCGGCAAATACCACTTCGACCTGGACGACTGGCGGATGCTGAAGTTCTTTTTCTATCTGGTGCCCGTCGACGAGGGGACCGGCCCGCATATCTATGTTCGCGGCAGCCATGATCGCCGCGCCCTCAAGCACCAATTTACGCTTGTCGTCGGCCATCCAGCGCAAGAGATTCTGGACGTCTACGGCAAGCAGAGTCCGGTCACGCTGACCGGCAAGGCCGGTTTCGGTTTCGTCGAGGATCCGTTCGGGTTCCATATGGGCACCGTGCCGTCGCACAGGCCACGGCTGATGATGGAAGTTGGCTTCGGCGTTTCTCCTCCATCGCGCCGCCGCTTCCATGGCGAGCCTGTGATCCGCTGATTTCGAAAAGTCCCGAAACAGCCTTCCCGTTGTGAGGGAAGATAAGGCTATGCCGCCAATCGATCTGTTCCGGGCCAAAAGCGGTTGTCTGCATATGCCCTGAACTTGGCTGGTGCAATGAGTCTCGCCATTGCTCCAGCCAGCGCATCAGTGCCTGTTTAATCGAGGTTAGATGGCAGTGCGCCCAAGAGATCCTCCTCGATATCGCCTGCCGCGCGAAGCCTCAGATGCTCTTCGAAAACCTCCTTTACGGACCGAGTCGTCTCGGGTCTCCTTTGAGTGGCCGGAAGGTGGTGCACAGCCGTATCGTGCTTCGGGATCCTGAACGAAGGCGAGGGGCGGTTTGTTCCTCGCGCGGCGCATGCAGCGGTGCCGGCATGACAGCTTCGTCGTGGATCCCGATGCTCCGCAACGTCGGCGGTGAAGGCTCTGTCTAGGCGGCTTACGTGACTCCAATGCAGGAGATCGACCATCTCCTGTTCGAGCACATTCGTTGGCGATCACCGTCGCGGCGCTACGGACGCCGCGGCGCCTGCGATCAATGCAGTTTGCCGACTAGCCGAGCGTATTCGGCTTCAGCCCTGCCATATGACCCATCAGCCAGCGCAATTAGACGCGCGCGATCAAGAATGACTACCTCTCCTCGCATTGAGCGTATCAGACCTTGGCCCTCCAAGGTTTGCAGCGCTATGGTGACGCCGGGCCGCCTGACACCGAGCATAACTGANCGTATCAGACCTTGGCCCTCCAAGGTTTGCAGCGCTATGGTGACGCCGGGCCGCCTGACACCGAGCATAACTGATAAGAACTCGTGCGTAATCGCAAAGCTGTTCCCGTCGACGCGATCATCACACATCACCAGCCATCTTGAGAGCCTGTCGACTATGTTCATCCGGGCATTGCTGAGCGCGGTGAAGCTTGCCTGGAGGTGAAAGTAGTGAACGTAGCGGAGCAGAAAGGTTCGCAAGGTTGGGCTTGTCAGAAGCGCCTTGGTGAAGAGGCCCGCGTCGATAACAAAGGCTCGGGCCTCTAATTGGACGTA
>NZ_AYVK01000065.1:0-30936 GCF_000503155.1 Mesorhizobium sp. LSJC285A00 | reverse complement strand
GCTTGCGCCGCTTTCTCGCCTTGCCGCGCTTATGCTGGGCGTCGCCGGCCTGTCCGTTGCCGGACTGGGGCCCCGCCTGGCGGGGCCGCCCGGCGGATGGGCTTGGCCCGCCTGATGGCGGCGAAGCCCTGGACACGCCCACTTCCGGCGCGCCAGCGCCGGTGTCGTGGTCTTCCACTTCAGTTCCTTCCGGCGCCGCGCGAACCGGAAAACCGGACGCAGCAGGCGCTTCAATCTTTTAAGTTGCCGCCAGAGTAGCAGCGCCGGACCGGATCACCAAGAGCAAGGACTCAAATTTTGCCGGCTGCGTCCTGCCACTGCTTTGCAGCGTCCCGGCGTTCGCTCGCCTTTTCATCTTGCCACTGGCACGACGAATTCGCCGTTGGCGAACCGGCTGCTCACCCTTGCCGGTTGAATAGCCGGCTTCAATAAGGCATTTCTGAAATGAGGGGGAATTGGTGAATCGCGGACGTTTTAACGCCCGCCGGGGCGATGGCAGCAACACATGACGACAACTCCATGAATTGGGGGGCCACGAATTGGAAGCGCTATCTGTGGCCGCTCATCGGTGTCGCGGCGGTCATCGGGTCGCTGTTGTTGCTGTGGCATGAACTGCGCGGCATCTCGATCGACGATGTCTGGGACGGCATATCAGCCATCCCGACGCGCGGCTGGGTGCTGGCGGCGCTGAGCTCGGTGGTCGCCTACGCCTCGCTTGCCGGCTACGACCACATTGCCCTTCTACATATCGGCAAGAAGGTGTCGTGGCTGTTCGTCACCTTCTGCTCCTTCATCACCTACGCGCTGTCGCACAATATCGGCGGCTCGGTGTTTTCGGGCGCCGTGATCCGCTACCGCGCCTACGGCACCAGGGGGCTGACGGGCCAGGACGTCGGCATTCTGGTGGCGATCTGCTGGATCACCTTCGTGCTCTCCAGCATTCTGGTCGGCGGCCTGGTGCTGGTGTTCGAGCCTGCAATCATCGACCGCTTTTCCGGCGCCCCGCACCACGGCCTGGCGATCGCCGCCGGCATCGCTTTGCTGATCCTGGTCGGCGCCTACATCTTCGGCAGCTGGCTGCATCTGAAGCCGCTGAAAATCGCCGGCTTCCAGTTGCACTACCCGGCGCTGCCGATCGTGGCGCGGCAATTGCTGATCGGCCCGATCGAGCTTCTGGCGGCGGCGGCGATCATCTTCTTTGCGCTGCCCGTGGCTGGCAATCCCGGCTATTTCGTCATCCTCGGCGTGTTCCTGGTGTCGTTCTCGGTTGCGCAGATCTCGCACGCGCCGGGCGGACTCGGCGTGTTCGAGGTCGTGTTCCTCGCCGGCCTGTCTAATATGGACCCGGTGGGCGTGTTGGCGGCACTTCTGGTGTTCCGGCTGTTTTACCTGATCATCCCGCTGCTGATCGCGCTCGGCGTGGTGCTGTTCTTCGAGCACTCGCAATACAGCCGGACGGACAGTTGAGGTCGCGCCTGGCGCAATTGGCTGATGAAACACCGAGATTGAAATGCAACGCAGGCTTGACTATTTTCCGGCGGCGGCTACAAGGCACGCGCGGCTGCTTCGGCGGCCCACCAGCGCGACAGCGCCTGCTGGGGAATAGGTTAACGGTAGACCCACGGACTCTGACTCCGTTAGTCCTGGTTCGAATCCAGGTTCCCCAGCCAAATTGGATGCCTCGTCAACGACACATCCCCGCGAGCTTGTGCAGCTGCCGCAGACGCGGCCGTTTCCGCAAGTAAATCAAACGGTTGCCTGAAGACCGCGCGGACCTCGCCGCGATTCCATTCGCAGTTCGACAGCACCAGATTCAGCAGTCGTTTTTTCTCGTTTGGGGCCTGATGAGTGAACATTTGGCTGGCGTTGCGGGCTAGCTCAAGCAGTTGGATCCCATCGTCCATGTATGATTCCTGCGCCTCGCCATGGCGCTCTATCTCACGCAGCAGGCGCGCTTGTTCGACGCGCCATTGCGCCGACATGCGGTCGTAGAAGGCATTGTCGATGCGACCGTCGAGCTTGTCCAGGTACATGGCGTTGAGGCGGTCTTCGAGACGCTTGTACTGAGTTTGGCACCGCTCAATCGCCTGTTCCTGTTCCCGCCGCTCGTCTGCATGGCTCGCCTTTAGCGCATCGCGTACCCATTCCAGAACCTCCGCATCGAAATGAAGTTGGTCCAGGAGGCCGGCAAAGGTCTTATCCAGCACCTCCTCGCGAACATATTTGCGGCGACAGTCGGCATAGCCGCCCCGGCCTTTGTCGGCATGTCCCGTGCAGTGGTAGTAGATGTATTTCCCCTTCTTGACCTCCGCCACGACCGCACAGCCGCACTCAGCGCAGGTCATGAGGCCCGAGAAGGCGAACTCATAACCATAGGAATGGATAGGGGTCGCGTGCCGGCCTGCCAGGACGCCCTGGACCCGCTCCCAGAGGTCGATCGATACCAGCGGCTCGTGCTTGCCGTGGTGCAGCCTGCCATTCCATTGAAACAGGCCCGTATAGAGCCGATTGCGCAAAATCGTGTGCACCGTACTGACCGGTACTGGGTTGCCGCTCCTTGGATGGATGAGGCCGTCGCAATGCGCCGCCTTCGTGAGCGCCTTGAGTGAATACTGGCCGGTCGCGTAGCGCTCGAATAGCTTGGTGATAACCGACGCCACCACTGGGTCCGGCTCGATGACCTTCTTACCGTCTTTGGCCGTGACATTGAGATAGCCGAGCGGCGCCTTGGATGGCCAGATGCCCTGCTCCGCCTTTTCCATCTGCCCTTTCCGGGCTTCCTCGGAAAGGTTGTCGATGTAGTTTTTGGCCATCAGCACCTTGATGCCGTGCATGAACTTTTCCGAGGATCGCGAGTCTCGCGACAGCATCACGCCTTCTTTGGCCAGGTGTATCTCGACATCAAGTTCGTCGAGCGTCACCCAGTCCTTGAGGTTGCGGTAGAGGCGATCGGTCTTCTCGACCAGGATGACCCGTACGCCAGGGTGCTTGCGCAGATATTTGACCATCTCGCCGAAGTTGGTCCGTCCGGTGTTCTTCGCAGTCTCGACATCAATATATTCCTCAACGATGCCAAACTGCCGCTGAAGAGCATATTCTCTCAGCAGCTTGCATTGCGCCGGGATCGAAAAGCCCTCCTTCTCCTGCTCTTTCGAGGACACGCGCGCATAGAGCAGCGCTTTCACGAAACTGCCTGGCTTCGCCTTCGGTGCTGGTTTCTTGTCGATCGGCTTCATCTCCGCTCCTTCGCGTTCACGGAACGGCGCGTGTGATTAACATGTCGGCGGTCAAGCCTGGCCGCAACGTGTGAAGCAGTCGGAGGAGCCGGTTTTCCTCGTGTCATCTGCAGCGGCCGAGCGCCATAGCGCTATATCACGTGCGCGTCGGTTCGACTCAATTCGTCATGTGCCATTCGGCAAGGATGCGAAAGAACCCGCTGACGTTTTCCACGATCTGGCGCGCTTCTTCCTTCGACAACAAACGACCGGTGCGTGCCTCGAAAAGTTGAACCGTTCGTTCCAGCAAGGCTTCGTCGACAGCGCGCGACCGAGAATATGGGACGGCCTCGATCTGCCGACTGGCATCTCTGCGTGTTGCTTTCATCGCACTTGCCCTGTTTCGAACGCGCGACTGCGCGGTCAGAGCAAGGATCGTTGAAATCTGCGTAATCTCGCATGCCCGTTATGTACGCTCCCGTTGCCTTTTCTACCCCGCTTCGCTTCCGATAGTCATTCCGGGGCTCTGGAACTCCCGGCGCCTGTCAATGTGAGGAGCGGTTAAAGAAGCACTCGCGATCTTTCGGCAAGGAATCACCTAAGCTAACCTGCCCTCAACCGGCGTGGGTTCGGCGGACGTTCCGCTCTCCTGTTTTGGGTCGACGACCGCCAGTTCCTCCCCCAATGCAACGATTAAGGCCGACACACGGCCGCGCACCCGTGGATGAAGTTGCACCAGCCCTTCAATCAGGCGTCGGCCTTCCGCGCTGGCAATAAAGTCGATGCGCTCGTCGACCGGTAGCGTGGGAACGTCACGGTCAATCTCATTGCCCGGCAGCCCTCCAAAAAAACGGCTGACTGGGACGGCCAGTGAACTAGCGATCTCGTAGAGCATGGAGGCACTAACTCGGTTTTTCGCGTTCTCGTATTTCTGAAGCTGCTGGAAACTGACGCCTATGGATCGGGCAAGCTGGGCTTGCGATACGTCCGACTGCAGACGAACGATGGCGATCTGCCTGCCGACGTGCTGATCTGCGGGATGCGGGCTACCCTCGGTTTTAGTCTTTGGCCATGCCTGGATGACGCCGGGGCATCCTGGCTCCGCAAATACCTTTCGGGACTCCATCAGTCACTCCATGGATAGAGATTTTGATTCGGTAAGCCCCGCGAAAAATTACCAAACCGTCGAATGATCGCGATTTCGGAACCGTAGTGACGAGGTTTCAGCTCGTGACTTTCTGCTCCCTGAGCCGAGCTATATCGTCCAAAGCCGAGCGGATCTGCGGCCACGGGGGCTCACTGTCGTGTAGCGAATACTCCCCTTCCCTAAGCGCTGCATTTAGCTTAGCGGCTATACCGGCGAGGGACGTTGCAGGAACTTGGGATAAGGCTTCGAGCAATGCCTTCGCGCGCTCGGCAGCTTCGCACTCCGCAAGTAATGTTGTCGAATAACCAATCTCCCTAGCGGCGGCATCCCAGCGCGCCTGATTGGCTACGATTTCAGCTTCAGCTTGGGTGCGGGCCACTGCTTNGCTCAGCAAGTAAGGCTGTCGAATAACCAATCTCCCTAGCGGCGGCATCCCAGCGCGCCTGATTGGCTACGATTTCAGCTTCAGCTTGGGTGCGGGCCACTGCTTTAGCCGGACGAACACCGAGCAATTCCTGAAGGGCTTCAACGGAGTGAACTGTCACGCTCTCGCCGTCGGACAAGGTAACTGTCGTGCACGGGAAGCCCACGGTCTCGATAAGTACCCTCTCCAGCCGCTGCTGCTGATTGCAAAGCTGTTCAGCCTCCTCCCAAGCCGCCTGCCATCGTTTCCACACCACCACCGCAGGATCAATGGCGTCATCACCCTCGAAGTCAATGCGAGCAAACGATGTAGACTGCGTCGCCGCCATTGCGATTGCTGTTCCCGCGAGCACCTTCCTGCGGGTGACGAAAGGCAAAGTCGTGTTATTGTCGGAATCAGCCATGATCCGAGCTCCCAGAAGCTTAGGCGTGGTCAGGCTAGGCATGGTGCGTCAACACCGCGTCTAGCCGCGCCCCGGACCAAAGGCCAAGGGTATCCACTGATACCTTTGGATCATACCGCAATGATCTAAAGGGATCAAATAGAAATTGGTCACAGCAGCACAAATGCGAGCGGCTCGAGCGTTGATAGCTCTCTCACAATCGGAGCTTGCCCGTAGGGCGGGTGTTTCTATTCCGACGGTAAAACGATGTGAGAGCGACAGTGAGCGCGCCGCCGTCGTCTCCGATGAAACCCAGGACAAAATCCGTGCTGTTCTTGAGGCAGAGGGTGTTGAATTTACGAACGGCAATCATCCGGGCGTGAGGTTGCGGCGACCGTGATCGACTACGAATGAAGTAACATCTGGCGGGCTGGCGTCGAGTTGGGGCGAGACGCGTAGCCGCCAATCAGACGAGTTGAGAAATGGCCGCAAGTGGGGCCGAAAACGGACTGGTAGGTTGAAGTGTCTATCCGGGACTAAGCTGCCGTTCAGCATCCGACCTCAATGTCGAACGTCTGAGCACACATTTCGGCATCTCAATGCTGCCATTCGAACTGCGGCTGGAAGTTAACTTCGATCGCGCCGGGCGCATACGATTTGCGTCCGCACAGTAGATAGTGCACCAAATAATCGTGGTTCAACTTGAATTACTTCACCAGCCTTAGCTGGCCACGAGGAGGCGTAATTGGTTCCGTCCGCAGGGCCGACGGCACACCAACGGTCACGAGACCAAACAACAGTTTCGCTAACTCCGCCTCAGGCAACGAAAGAAGCTGGGACAACCCGACTAACCCCAACTGTTCATCCCGGCGAACCTCGCTTAGCACCTTCTGCCAGATCTGGGATTGCTCGCGTCGAATTGGCGAAGGCTCTTCAGTCCGCCAGCCCCGCCTAGAGATCTCGACGAAAATCTGCTGGTAATTCCATTTGGTAAGGAGGCCAGTCTCGTGCAGTCGGTAAGCCATAGCAGCAACCGATACCGACCACTCTTGCTTCAATTGCACGACTTTTGGAAGCCCGGAAACCCGCCCCACAGCCCGGAGCGGCGCCTCTGGCATCAAGAAGGCTGAAGCAAACTCATTGGCCTGCTTTTCAGCCTCAAGCCCATTTGGCGAAGCATGCTTGTGCAACACGAGGTGCCCGAGCTCATGCGCAGCGTCGAATCGGCTTCGCTCTGCCGATTTTTGGGTGTTCAAAAACACATAAGGCCGCGCTCCCCGCCACAGCGAGTACGCATCGACCTCTTTGCCATCTTCCCCAAGGGAGAAAACTCGAACACCTTTCAACTCTAGCAAATGAACCATGTTCTTAATGGGTCTGTTGCCCAAGCCCCAATAGTCTCGCAGCCCGGCTGCCGCAGTCTGAGGTAACTCATCTCGCATGTCCGGCAGGTCAGCGCCCGGCAGGTCAAACTCTCCATCCAACCAGTCCGAAAGAAGGAAGGCTACAGCGCCAGCGGCGATCGCACCGTCTCGCTGCCGAGCCGTCATCTTGCTCATAGAGCGAAAGCTCACACCTTCCACCAGTGGAATGTCCAGGTCGTCAGCCATGAAGAATTCGAGAGGGAAGCCGAGTACCCGCGCGAATTTTCGAGCTACGTCGTCGCTAGGCAGGTATTCCCCAGCCTCATAACCGGTCACAGTACGAGGTTCGATACCAACTCTGGACGCAAGTTCTCGCATCGTCAGCCCGGCCCGCTGACGAGCTACTTTCAGCCGCGATTTGTTGAACATTTTATGCGGCCTTGCGCTTCACCGGCACGTCGATATCGGGCGTGTTATCTTTCTTCTGCGGCACGCCGCCGTCCACACCAGGTATGGGGATGAAAATGCGTTCAGCCCAATCGGTCACCATTTGGTCGTCGAAGTCTGACGGCAAGGACAGCTCGGCCCGGCATTGTTCATCATCAATGTTTATAAGCAGCATATAGGTCTTGTAGTTAAGGACCGTCACAGCCCGGAGCAGATCAGCTTTCACTGTATCGGGAAAAAGATCGCCTTCCACACTGTTCTTCAAGACGGCCGCCTCCGTAAAGAGACCCTTGAGTGACTTTGTTCTTGGCACGCCAGGCCATCTGCAAGTGAGGTGGTCGGCACTTGCTACGACAATGTTGATCTCACTCGAATCGTTGATCACCAACGAGTAGTTGCTCGGATCGTCCTTGCGCCAACCAAGCGGCACCAATTCATCTCGCAGAGTGCGCACTACCATTCTCCAGGCCTCGGTACCGGGTATGAACGGCGGGTCATTGTCAGTGCAATTCAACCGGGCCACGTGCCCAGCCTGTACAGCCTTGATCAAGGCCTCAACAGAGATGCCCAGTTCCATTAGACGACGGCGAGCGTCAAAAGGATGCTGGTAGAGTGAGGCGCTCGCTACAGTGCTCATTGACAGAATCCAACTTCATTTTTTTCACCTTCTAGCAGGTAAAAAAAATGAAGTCCAGTGGGGCGGCAATCTTTTGAAAGCCGTCGTGCCATCCAGGTGTTCAGCCGGCGAGCGCTACGAAGACTGACCCTCAAGCGTTACCGCCACCAGACCTTGAGAAGCTCCAGGCAACTATTTTGCCCGTCGACCTCGCCTGGTCCGTACTGGAGATGGTTGAAGGGGGAAGAGCCCTCGGTGAACGATTTGATTGCCGCGTGCTCGTAAAGCTCCGACATGACGGCGTGCGGATCACTGCCGGCTGCAAGGCAGCGACCCAAGCCATTGCGCGCCACATAGTCCACGATCTCTCCGCTGTTGCGGGCCATGCCTTCTGCTAGATAGCTCGTGAGCTTGGGGCCAAGATCCTGCCGCCAATCCAGCAATATCTTCAGTGTGCGGGCCAGCGTGCCGATATAATGAGGATTGGCTTCGAGATTAATATCGACAATGCCGTGCTCGATACTCGTCCAGAACCGATCCGAGCGCGTTATTACCTGTGTTCGGCAGTGAAAGATCACCGCATCACAGTCGAAAAACGTCGTCCTCACGAGATCGTCTAGCGAGTGCACTGCCACGTAGCCGTGGCTCACGGCCCAAGTTGATTGAAGCGCCCATATGTCGAAGTCGAAGCGACCGTATTTGAGCCTATACCCACCGAAGCGATTGCGCTGACCGCCAAGCGTGCGGAGCAGGCTATCGAGCACGTCCGGCGAAGCATCGACGACAACGTCCACGTCGGAGTTGAACGCATCACGACCCTCGCGCGCGAAGTCACGCGGAAGCCCGCCGAAAATCGCGCTATCACCTGCACCACCCAGAATATCGACCAGCGCGCCGATCTCGGAACCCTGCGATCCTCTGATGAATTCAGCGATGTCGTCGCTTAGGCCTCGGTCGCGCAGATGAAGGCTGACGTTCATGCCGCTCCTCGCTTACGCAAATCGTCAAGCATCGAAATCGCAAAGCTATCCGTCATGCCGGACATCATGTCCGTCATCAGTTGCAACTCACGATACCGGATAGGCATGCGGTTGTCGGGAGATTCGGCAACACGCCGATAGTTCTCCGAAATGCGTGAGTAGACGTACTGATGCAAGGGCGTGGTACGCTTCGAGCCGATGTCGAGCGGGTCCTTGCGGTTGGTGATCGCAGCCCAGAAGATATCCATGAGGCCGTGGATCGTTTGGTGGCCCCGCAGTTCGACTTCGAGCACTTGGCGGTGCGTATAGATATGCTTGGCGGCAAAGCTCTTGAGGAGGGACCACAAGCGATTTGCCTCCGATGCCGCCATAAGCTCCTTGTCGAAGTTACCCACCATCATCGCCGGCAGATTTTCGGCAAAGGCTTTGGTCGCCGCCACGATCATCACGCCGATAGCGTTGACCCGAAACATCTGCATGGTGATGTCGTCGAGTTCAGCGGCAGACAATGATTGCGCCCGAAATTCATGGTGCTGCTCCTTCGCCTTTGCAAGTACCGACTCGATGCACGCATCGCCGGCACCTTCGAACTCCAGGAAGCCGGCCAGCCGATCGAAATTCACCAGGCCCTTCTTGGCAGCATCTTCCACATCAACGATGGAATAAGCGATGTCATCACAGGCCTCCATAATGAAGGTCAGCGGATGGCGGATCCCTTCACCCAAGCCCGTTTCGGCCCACACTTCCTCAGCGATATCGGCTTCGGACTGGAAGTAGTTGAACTTCTTGCGCGCAAGCACCTTCTTGTTCACCTTGTCCGACGGGCTGGGATACTTCATGAGCGCCGCGAGGAAGGCATAGGTCATGTTCAGGCCGAAAGAGTCGTTGACGATCTGAAGTCGCGTCAGGAGCCGGAATGCCTGCGCGTTGCCCTCAAAACGCAAAAAGTCGTCCCTGAGTGCAGCCTCGTCCAATCCCTCGAATATCTCCGGAGCTCTGGCCTTCATCCAAGACTGGATGGCGTCTTCGCCTTGGTGGCCGAACGGGGGGTTACCCAGGTCGTGGGCAAGGCCGATAGCCTCAAGCAAGGCAGGGACGTTGCGTTCCGCCACGACGCTCTTCGGCAGTTTCAACTCTTCAGGATAAACGTAGACAAGGGCGGTGCCAAAGCTGCGGGCCATGTTGGCGACTTCATGGCTATGGGTCAGGCGCGTACGCACACTGTCATGCGGATCGAGAGGAAACACCTGCGTCTTGTCCTGCATCCGTCTGACAGGCGTAGAGAATAAGATACGGTCGTGATCGCGTTCGAGCTCGGTACGATGCTCAGCGGTCTTGGCGGAGCGCTCAACGCTCTTTCCTCTGGCCTTATCCTTGCGGCGTTGTGGATTGAGCAGCTTATCCCAGTTCAGACCGACCATTATCCATTCCCCAATGTCGGCCATGGTTTCGGCTTGAGCGCTCGATTCGTCAATCGATTGAGCTTTCCGGACCACATAACCATGTTGATTCATAAGCAATCGCAAACGCCTGGTCGATCGGAGCATATTCCTTGAACGGCGTTTATGTTCTTTATTTGTTCCGAGTGGGTGCGGAAGGCGCCCAAGGATAGGTTCTGCCTCACGAGAGTGCTGAAGCGAAAGCACCCGAAATTCTCGGAAAACAAAACTACCGTGCGCTCCACCACTTGCAATCGTTCTCTCACGCAGCGGGCCAATAGAGGCGGTCCAGCCAGAATCCGTCCCATCCGGCAGTTACACAAGGCGCAGCTTTTGGGAATTTGTCACGACAAATGTCTGACGTGAAGGCGCATGCCAGACGTTCATCACCTGACCATCCGCGAGCCGGTCACATCAACCCTTCAACATCGTCGATCGGAGAATGGCCTGCATATGCTCTGCGAGGTCGAGTTCGCCACGCGCCTCGATCTCTAAAAGATATCGGGCCTTGACCAGGCGATCTCCTCCAACGGCAGGATAGCCGCAGATGGCGAGCAGCGCCCTCTCCTCTTCCCGGCTGGCTCTGGCGCGGTCGTCGCTGCCACCGCCTATCTCGTGCAGAGCTTTGCCGAACTCAGCATAGGCTGTCTTGTGCGCCTCAATCAGCGCTCGCAGATAACTGGATGGCTCTTGGTCTCGGGTCGGAGGCTCCGCGCCGAGCGCCGCTGCCGTCATCGACGACGCGACGACTGCGCTGCCGGAGTGGAGAAGCAAGGCGCGGCGGTTGATCCTAGACATGGCAACCTCTCCCATTTGCTTTGATGGCGATTAGGCAAGTGGCGTAAAAACCATCAGACCGTAACACGACGGTTTGCGTATTCGTGTCAGGATGGGTAGATCTCTGGCAGTCAAGAGCCAATGCGGCCGGGCGATGCACAGTGCCTCTGGACCGATGCCGGACCCGATGAAAGCTTGAATGTTGTTGGCGGACGTGTCTCGACCGGTACGCGTTTCGTTGGGGCCGTGGAGCCTTGTATCCGCCGTGCCGAGTACGGCGCCTGCCGACAAGCCTGCGCTCGGCCGCCATCCTACGGCCGGCGCTGGCGACGTCGGCTCCACGGGCCGAAGTGACGCGTCTCTGCGGCGGGGGTCGTTCGCCGATCGCGGGCCAATACAGGCTGGGTCGGCGAGGTTCTAACGTGGTCTATCCAACAGCTCGTTAGCTACCGACGAGCGGCTCTCACCACGCCCTCCTTTCCAAGCCCGAGCCCCACAAAGGCCAGCCGGGCGGTCGCACATCGCACTAAGCTACGGACGAAGAACGAAAATCGACGATCTTGAGAGGTGCAGGAAAAACAGGCACCTCGCGAAAATTGGGAATAACCTATTGGAATAACACGACCGCCACAGCCCGCACCTCGCGGCCTTTTATCTAGCCGTCTTAATCGGTCGTGCTAGGCGAGAATTTGTACGCATCGTCGTTTCTCCTTCCATCTACGATAATATACGAATTTATTCTCCACGCTACGTTTCCACGTTTTGGCGTCGAGTTCCGATGCGCCGAGCAGTCTTACGCGCTCTGCGACGGGTGTTTCGGCTGCACTGTGGCAGCGCTCGAACCGTCGTGGCGCACTTTTCCATCGGACTGGCGGAGCATCGTCACAGGCAATCGAGCGCGGTCCGGCCGTCTGTGGATCGGCGCGGCCGCAGGCAAGATAACGTGCGTTCCGTCGTTCCTGGTCTGCATCGGTCCTCATCCGCCAAGGCGGATCTTCGTGTTCAGCTGGCGTCGTTCACGTTGCTGACGCCCTGCGTTTCAACTGACGATCCCCTGCTCATCGATGGGCTCCGAGCAGCTTGCGGTCCTTGAGATGAGCGCGCTGGGCAGCGTCGGTTGGGCTTGCCGCCGGATCGCCGACGTAGAACGTTCCGTCGCTCCACATGGCGTGCATGATCACCGCCAGCTTGCGCGCCACCGCCACGCACGCCTTGCGATGGCAGGAGCGTTTGGCGATTTCCCGGCCCAAGCTTTTGCCCTTGTCCATGCCGCGGAGGCGCGTCATCAGCGCCGACGCCGCCTCGTAGAGCGCGCGCCGCACGGCCGCGTCGCCAGCCTTCGAGATGCGTCCCTGGACGTCGATCGATGTGCTCGACTGCCATCGCCGCGAGGTCAGCCCGAAGTAGGCGGCGACGTCACGCGAGCGGCGGAAGCGCGATCGTCGATCGCCGTCATGAAGGAGAGCGCCGTCACCGGGCCGACGCCGGGGATGGCCATGAAGCGTCGGCACAGCTCGCTACGCGCGACGATCTCACCACCAGATCGTGCAGCCGGCAATATTCCCGCCACTGAACGGCGCGCCCCGACAACATGGCGTCCATCAACTCGGCTGACAGCGGATCGGCCGCGAGCACCGCCTGGTCGAAAGCGCCACGCGACGTGCCGCCAAGCTTGATGCCGAACGCCTTCAGCGAGTGCCGGAGGCGTTCTCAAAATCGACGAACTTGCGCTTCAGGTTGCGCCGGTGGGTCAGTAAAAGCCGCATCCGATAGCAATCCTGCGTCTTGATATGGGCCTGACGAAACCAGCCGGTGCGCATGATGTGGGCGATGCCGAGCGCATCGGCGGCATCCGTGTTGTTGCGCTGCGCCGACATCGCGGCGCCCACGTGCTGTGTCTCCAGGCAGATCGCCGGAAGGCCGCGTTTCAGAAGCTCGGGATTAAGCCAGGGCGACAGCGATCCGGCCTCGTGGCCGACGCGCCGCAGCCGCGCCACGAACGGCTTCAACACCACGAACAACGCATCCGGATCGGTCTCCACCTTGACCGTCAAATGCACCTCACCATGTTCGTCGACGACGGACACCGCAGTTTCGTCCACGCAACATCCAGTCCGCAAAAATATTCCATCAGCCGCCTCCTGCGTGGCTTGACAGGTGATTTCTTAGCAGTTGCCCTGCTGTACTTATATATACTACTCCACAACAAAGGTAATTTGAAACGGACTCAGCATTATGCCGCAGTCTCCATTCTCAGCGAAGACAAACCTGATACCTCCCTCCTCAAGAGTTTTTTCAATCGAGCTGAGTGTTCGTGGACCTATTGGAGTGCCAGCTTCCAATCGCGTGATCGTTGTCGGGGCGACCCCCGCAAGGCTGGCCAGCTCGCTTATTTTCAGTCCCAGCGCCGCCCGAGCCATTCTGCATTGGACACCTCGGATCGTCATTTCTCGTTGCCCCGGTGAACGAAAGTCCCTGGCAGAGATCATATAACTGCTATTCGCGCCATGGTTTCCCTTTCTGTTTTTTGAGAAGGCATAATCCGGCCATTTTGCCCGTCAGATCGTGTCCCGCGGCGTGGTGTAGCTGGCGGCATTAGTCGCCGTGCTCTCCGGCATGGGCCGGGCTGATCAGCGCGCCACGGCTGGCAGGCTGATCAGGGGATCATCGCTCATCTGGCTGATCGTTTCCAGAGTCATATATCTGGCCCGCTGCACTGCCCATTCATCGTTCTGTTCGAGCAGGATTGCGCCGACGAGGCGCACGACCGCATCGTCGTTCGGGAAGATTCCGACGACCTCGGTGCGCCGCTTGATCTCGCCGTTGAGACGTTCGATCGGATTCGTCGAGTGGAGCTTGGNCTGGTCGGCGACGGCGCGCCATTGTACGGACGCGGCCTCGGGCGTTTCCTGGGCGAAAGCGGTGGCGATGAAGGCTGAGACGACCCTGCGGCCGCTCTTGCCGGCATGGGCCAGCACGTTCCTCATTGAAGTGGACGCGGCACCTCTGCCATGTCGCGCACAGCACCTTGGTGACGACCGCCTTGAGGCCTTCGTGAGCATCGGAGACGACGAGCTTGACGCCGCGCAGGCCGCGACGTGTCAGCTTGCGCAGGAACTCTGTCCAGATCGGCTCGGCCTCCGAGGTGCCAATCTCCATGCCCAGTACCTCGCGCCGGCCGTCCGCGTTAACGCCGACGGCGATGATAACGGCGACCGAGACGATCCGCCCACCGCGGCGGACCTTCAGGTAAGTGGCGTCGATCCACAGGTATGGCCAATCGCCCTCGATCGGCCGATCGAGGAAGGCCTTCACCTTCCCGTCGATCTCCTTGCACAGCCGCAAGACCTGGCTCTTGGATATGCCGCTCATACCCATGGCCTTGACCAGGTCGTCAACCGACCGGGTCGAGATGCCTTGCACATAAGCTTCCTGGATGACGGCGGTTAGCGCCTTCTCGGCCATGCGGCGCGGTTCGAGGAAACCTGGGAAGTAGCTTCCCTTCCTGAGCTTCGGGATGCGCAGCTCGACCGTGCCGGCCCGCGTCTCCCAGTCCCGGTCGCGGTAGCCATTGCGCTGGGCGAGCCGCAGCGGGTTCTTCTCGCCATAGCTGGCGCCGGTGGCCGCGCCCACCTCCATTTCCATCAGTCGCTCGGCGGCAAAGCCGATCATCTCCCGCAGCAGATCGGCATCCGGGGTCTTCTCCACGAGCGTGCGCAGGTNTCATCGGTGGTCCTTCCGAAATGGGTTGGCGTCAACAACCAAACCCTACCGGAAAGCGCCGATGACCACCCACACGCCGCTCGCTCGCTACAGCGCTACTAACGGCGCGCTCGTGAGCGGCTTCGCTACTGCCGAGCTACACCACCTGATGGGACACGACCGCCCGTTCACGGCAGGTCGCGCATAACATAGTATATCTCGGAAGTTAACTAAGCCTAAACATTCAACTGCAGCGTCATACCTGATTATATCAATCAGCCTTACAAGTGGTTGCAATTCTTTGGAGGTGCCTGTCTCTTGCCGGGAAATGCCGGAGGGATTTCAGCAATGACCACCAATATCGATTTGGACAGTTTTTCGGGTTTGGCCGACGAGCATTCCGGGCCGAATGAACACAGCAGCCAGGCAACGCCGGTAGAGATCCAGGTTGCGCAAGCAACTTCGACGCAGCCGCCCGCGCCGCCAGCGTCCGAACCGGTGCCGGTCGACGTCGGAAGCGGCGCGCCCGTTCAACCGGCGGCTCCCGCGGCGGCGAACGCAGCGGCGGCGCCCCATGAATATGTGGCCGACGCTAGCAACATGGTCAGGCTTCCGTCCAGCGTTTCCATCGACAACATCAAGGTCGACGGCCACAACCTTTTGCTCGAACAGGCCGACGGCTCGGTGATCGCGATCAAGGATGGCGCCCTGAACGTGCCGACCTTCATCATCGGCGACGTCGAGGTGCCGCGCGTTGCCTTGCTGGCCGCCCTTGAAGCAAGCCACGTCGATGTCGCCTTCGGCGCCGACGGTTCCATGTCGGCTGGTCCGGGAGGTGCCCCGGGCAGTGCTGGTGGGGACTTTACGGTTCCCCCAGGCGGTATCGGTGACGGATTCGACCTTTCGGCCTTGCTCCCCCCGACGGACCTGCAGTTTGGGCAGTTGGAGCCACGCGAGTTGACCATCGGCGTCTTGGGAAAGGACTCCACGCCATCGATTGGGCTCATAGGAGAGACCACCGTCTATGAGGCCGGCCTTCCGGCACGCGGCGGCGAGTCCGCGGGCTCGAACGCTGCCGCCAACTCGGAGACCACCTCGGGCACCATCGGCTTCACTTCGCCGGACGGCGTGTCGGTAGTCTCGCTCGGCGGCCATGTGCTGACCGGCGCCGCGCAGACCTTCACCGACGCCACCGGCTCGCTGACGGCAAGCTATGTCTACAATCCGGCCACCGGCGCCGGCACGATCAGCTATTCCTACACGCTCGTCGACAACACCACCGGCGACAACACCACCGCCAGCTTCGCAGTCGTCGTCACCGACACTGACGGCGACAGCGCACCGGCCGGCAACCTGGTCATCAACATCATCGACGACGTGCCGACGGCGCATGCCGATACCGACAGTGTAGCCTCCAACCAGTTCACGGCCGAGGCCGGCAACGTGCTGACGGCGGTGGGCACCACCTCGCCGGTGACCGGCATCGATGTCCTGGGTGCAGACGGCGCAGCGGTGGTTGGCGTCCAGGCCGGCGACACCAATGCCGACTTCACCGGCTCGCTCGGCGTGCAGATCCAGGGCACCTACGGCAAGCTGACGCTTAACGCCGACGGCTCCTACTCCTATGTACGCGATGCCGGCTCGCAGGGCGGCCACGACGACGTCTTCACCTACACCATCAAGGACGGCGNCCCCCGCCAGCTTCGCAGTCGTCGTCACCGACACTGACGGCGACAGCGCACCGGCCGGCAACCTGGTCATCAACATCATCGACGACGTGCCGACGGCGCATGCCGATACCGGCAATGTCAACGAGGGCGCTTTGCTCACCGTATTGGCGGCGGCAGGCGTGCTCGTCAATGACGTCGCCGGCGCCGACGGGGCCACGATCGATGGCGTACGGGCGGCGGGCGGCAACACCACGACAGCAGTATCGGGTGGCGTCAACACCGACATTGTGGGCCTGCACGGCACGCTTCACCTCAACGTCGACGGCTCCTACACCTACCAGTCGACGGCTCACAGCATTAACGCGAACACCACGGACGTGTTCGTCTACACAATCAAGGACGGCGACGGCGACTTCTCGACGACGACATTGACCATCAACCTGACGGACGTCAACGATGCACCGGTTGTTGCCAGCACCCAGAACTGGATGTCGAGCGACCCGGGGCAGCAGACCCTTGGCACGCCGACTTATCCCAATGGATATCCGCTGCTGGTCTCGATCCCGACGGATGCGGATGGCGACAACCTGATCGTCACCGCAACAGGGACGATCCCGACTGGGGTGTTCTACTACAACGGCGTGACCTATGTCGCCCTGACAACCGGCACCGTGCTCTACAATCCGTCCGGTGGCATCAACCTGCTGGGTAACCTGGTCTACACACCAACCGCCTCGGTAACCGATACTGTCAACACCAACCTTACGCTGAATGTCTTCGATGGCACCGACACGACTGTCCAGACTGTCGGCATCCACGAAGTGCCCCCGACCAGTCTGCCCAGCGACACTGCTCAGGTGGGCAATGGCAGCAGCCCTCTTACCTCGGGAAATGATCAGGTCACGACCCTGGCCCTGTCACAAGCCACGGTAAATGCTATAATCGCCGATCCTCATAGCGCGACTCTAGTAGTCTATACCGACTTTCAAGAGTCGCCCTTCGTAACGCCGATACCTGTAGCGGAGCGAAATCCCGGCGTGTTCGGAGACAGCAGTGCGGGATCGCATCGCGAACAGGAAGTCCAGGTCGAGATAGTCATAGGCACCAACCATTTCGCAGTTGTCGAAGACGATCTGACCGCCGGAACATTCGAACAGAGCTGGTTCTACGATCCGGCCACCGGCCTGATGAAGGCAACTGTCGACTACGACCATATCTTCCTTCTGGACGGCAGCGGCAACGCCACCTCCACGACGCTTGCCAGCTATTTGATCGCACACCCACCTACAGCCGGCGACTCATGGACGCTGTCTTACTTCGACAATAGTGGTGGCAATTACCAGGCGCGCTCGGTCAGCTTCTCCTTCTTCTCGCATGATCCGGGCGATCCCGGCATCACGGTGAATGGCGACGCCACATTGGCCGACCAGATCTATGGTACGTCCGGTGTCGATCATCTGTCCGGTGGCGGTGGAAACGACATCATTATCGGACGGGGCGGCAACGATTTCCTGACGGGCGGCGCCGGCGCCGACACCTTCCTGATCGGGACTGGGGATTCGACACCCGTTATAGGCGGAACCGGCAATGCCGGGACGATCACCGGCTATGACATCATCACTGACTTCGTCGCCGGGACCGACAAGTTGGCCCTGCCAGGGACTCTGGTGGCCGCCACCGCCGGCCTTGTCGACGGAGCAGGAGACTCCGTATTGACGATCGGCGGAGATACAGTGGAATCTCATTCGGTCACCAACGGCATCGCCAGTTTCTTCGGAACAGATGCCGGCGGCTCGCCGTTGGCTATCACCTCAACCGCAGCTCTCGCGGCGGCTGTCCAATATCTCATGGGCACAGACATCGGAAACGCCGGGGCGACGCTCGCATTCACGGCAACCATCTCGGGCGTAAATCATACGTTCGTCTATACCCAGACAACCACCAATGCCGGCGTAGGAGCACTGGTCGATCTCCAGAACGTCACGGTAGCGAACCTGAACACCCTGATCGGCGGATCGGTCGATCCGATTATCCTGGATCTGAACCATGATGGCTTCGCCTTCTCCGACGTCAGCCATGGCGTCCAGTTTGACATCAATGGTGACGGAACCAAAGACCAAATTGCCTGGAACACCTCGAACGACGGCATGCTGGCGATCGACCTCAACCATAACGGCAAGATCGATGATGGCACCGAGCTGTTTACGCCGAGTTTCGGCGGCGGCCATTTCGCCAGCGGCGCGGCGGCACTTGCATCGCTCGACAGCAATCATGACGGCGTCATCGATCAATACGACGATGCCTTCAGCAGCCTGCTGATCTGGAAGGACGCCAACGCCAACGGCATCAGTGACTCTGGGGAATTGTCACACCTTGCTGATAACGGTATTATTTCGATCAGCACGACAACGACCTCCGCTGTCGGCGAAATCGATGGGCAGGCCGTGGCAAGCAACGGCACCTTCCAGATGGCCGACGGCACGACCGGCAACTATATCGAGGTCGAACTCAACACCTCACTTGTTGCGCCCGTGGAAACGTCCGTTGCCTCCGATGGCACAAGGACCTTCACCATCGGCTCGCTCGAGGTAGCCGACCTGATCGCAGACTTCCACGATGGCGACCAGCTTGATCTTTCCTCGTTGCTCAAAGGCTTGGCTGGCGTCACCGATCTCGTAGGCGGCGGCTTCGTGGAGATCGCGCAGTCCTCGGCCAATGCCGAGGTCAAGGTCGATACCGACGGCGGCGGCGACAACTATCATACGGTCGCCGTGCTTGAGAACTACACATTCCACAGCGCCGCCGATGCGGTCAAAATACTCTACGATGACAGCCACGGCACCAAGACGGACGTGGTCTAAGGGGCGAAAGGGACGGGGTGAGGAGCATGAACAGAGTTTTGCGAGTGGCTTTCGGAGCCGGGCTGCTGTCGATATGCGCGACAGGACTTCAGGCCGCCGACATTATCGAAGGGCCGGTGGCCGACTATTGCCGGACCGTCGGCACGTCGAATTTGGTGTTGAACGACAACATCGTCGATCTCAAGACCGAGGTGGTGAAGCTCATGGACGAGTCGGTGGCCGTCGCCAACAGCTCGGAATGGATCAATTCGTCCCGCCCCGCCTTCATCTGGGCGTCGGAAGCCAAGGTCGCCTGCGGCATGGCCTATGGTTATCTCAAGACGAACTACAAGGACGAAGACACCCTCAACAAGTGCGAGTGCTTCCACGACCGCATGGTCGAGTACATGAACTGACCGGAAGGGATCAAGTCGCGCCGACAGGCTGACGATGACAGCCCACGGGAGATTGTCGAGAGCGATTGCTGGAGCGATCGTACTGGCCATTTCTGCCCCTGAAGCCCGTGTCAATTGGCTGGAACGACCTGCCCTTGAGCCACACGCTTTATCCGGGTCAACGCGGCCGGTTCGCTGTCATGCAGTTCGGGAACTTTTCGCACGGGCAATTGTCCCAAAACGGATGACTACTAGCTGATCTTGGCCCACCACAACCGGTGGATTCCAACGCCGTCGGCTTAGTCCGGACGCCTGACCCAACCCATTCGTGCCCCGACTGCGGGTAAGCCGTCGAGCGGATTGAGCGCGCCTAGTGCGCGGAAAGCCGCAATATGGCCGACGAACTGCAGCACGCATCATCAACGGCCCCGGCGTGATCTCCGTGAAGTCGTTGACCATCTCGCCGGGCGAGAGCCAGCCAAAGGCGGGCACGGCCGCTTGCCGTGGGTGTCTTTTCGTCGGCGCCGAGCCTCAGTCGGTGACGACGATCCGCGTGTTGCCGAAGCCAACTTCCCGCACCATTGAATAGAAGGTCGCGGCATTGGCGGTGTGCAAGCGGACACAGCCATGCGACGCCGGGCGTCCAAGGTATCTCACCGCGCCGGTGCCATGAATGGCATAGCCGCCACGGAAGAATACCGAATAAGGCATAGGCGACATGTCGTATTTGCGCGAATACCACATCCGCGCTGTCCGTTGCGGCCGATAGGCGCCGCGCGGGGTGATGTAACCCTTGCGGGCGGTGGATACGCTCCATCGGTAAAGCACTTGACCATAGCGGCTGACAGTCATGGTCTGCGAAGATACATCAATGGTGGCGACCAGGCCCGCGGCCTTGCCTTCGACAGACGTGCCGAACAGCATCGCAGCAAGTGCTACCGCCATGAGAACAACTCTGTTCATGAGATCAAGCCCCTTTTATGCCCTTTGCCTGACTGCCATCGCGCGGTTTCTTCATCTTTAGCGGCAGGTGAGTGGCGTAACACACAGTCTTTGACGAAATCGCCAATCTAAAGCAGCGGATTTGAACGATTCCCCGTCATAGCTGCCGCGACGACACGCACAATCGATGTAGGCGGCAGGCTTGCACAACCACCCCGTCCACTGCTCAAATCGTCGGATGAACGAACAACACCTGAAGCTGGTTACCTCGCGCGTGATATTCTCATCGAGGCTGATTTCGTGCGGATCGTTCACGGTGTCGATGACACAGCGGATCGGTTCGGTCATCTTGATCTGCTTGCGTTTTTACGCGAAGCAACTGCTCGACCCTGCGGCCTTCGCCAGATGCTGACTAAATGGAAGCCGGTTTCCGCACTTTCGCCGTCAAGCTCCGGCTTCACCACAAGGTTTTGCAGGGGTTGACGGGCGGTCCACATGGCCCGAAATATGAACGGCAATCGCGCGGCCTCATGGTGGAATGGCCCATGCGAGCGGTTTGATGACCGGGCTTGGCGGTGTCGATCGAGGCGTTCAACCGGATCGGTCGCAAAACCGCGGAGAGATTGTCGCTACCGGCGATGTGCGCGAGAGTCCGAACCGATGTTCGGATTTGGCATCACCCACCTGGTGGTCATCTTTGTGGTGGCGCTGGTTGTTTTCGGGCCAGAGGAGCTTCCAAAAGTCATGCGATCGCCAGGGGCGATGATGAAGACATTCAATCGGATCGCTGGTGATTTCGGAAGTTTACAGTGACGATGCGGATGCCCTCAGCCTGGTCCGAGCGCTCCATCCTGCAATCATCTTCGCGCCTACGCCGCGGTGGTATAATTCCTTGTCGCCGTAGGCGATGTACCCGACCAAGTCCTTTCGGCCGCCCAGCAATACCTAATTTTGCTCCACAACCCATTTGTTGTAGGGGCTTGGGCCTGATGATTATCTGGTCCTGCTGTTTTGCCGGTCGCGGTAATTATCGAATGACCAGAGAAAATATTGGTCAACCGCTATGGCGACGAACAGGAAAATAGCCAGCGCGGCAATGCCTGAGAGCCAGTATCCGGCACCCAATCTGTAGGCAGATAGGCCGGTCGCCGCTGCAGCCAGCCCCGCGAAATAGGCATCATACTGGTAGAGCAATTTCAGCGTAAAATTTCTCATCGATCGTTTCTACACCAATCCCTTGTTCCCAGGAAGGTTCAGGCGTGACGACATCGCATCGCGCCGATGGCCCAGATCGCTAGACCTTCCGGCTCGACACCGACTTGGTTCTGGTCGCGTGCTTAGCAATGAAAGTCTCGATCGGACCGGTGAGAATAGCTGCCTCGCTCTTGATCTTATCTTCTTCCCATAGCCACCACTTTATTTCCAGCAACTGTGCAATGACATCAGTAGGGAACCGACTGCGGATGACTCGTGCACGATTGCCGGCGACTATTGAATACGGCTCGACAGACTTGGTGACCACGGAGCCGGCACCCACAACGGCGCCATCGCCAACGGTCACGCCTGGCAATATGATGGCGCCGTGGCCAATCCAAACATCGTTGCCAATCGTAATGCCTCCAGGCTTTCCGGCGTTGGGTATCGGCTCAGGCTGCTTCAGGAGGCGGCTATAAATCGGGAATGAAGTGGCACTCTTTGTCTGGTGTTGACCAGTACACATGAAGAGGACTTGGCCAGCAACTGAGCAGAAGCTCCCCACGTCTAGGGGAGATTCACTAGTTGGGAAAAGCACCTTCCGCCAAGTGACGCCATAGGTGTGGCGGCCGACAGAAACATGCTCGGGCAATTTCGCACGTGCGTCCCGAATCCACTTCGAAATAGCCGACATTCTTCGATCCGCCTCTGCCGAATGGCATAGCCGGAAAACACGCATCAACACAACCCAAGAGGAATTGTAATGGCAGTTTCCCGTGAGAAGGAATCGCTTGCCAAGGTGCTCGCGCACGAAGGCGACTATTCAAAACAATAAGAATGATCCTGGTGGCCCAACATTGAAGGGCGTCACCCAGCGCGTCTATGACGCTTGCTGGGTCGGCAAGGGCCAGACAAAGCGCTCGGTCAAAAGCGTCACGACCGACGAGCTGAACGAGATTTACGACCGGCTCGTTGCCGCGAACGGCTTCTTCTTCCCGGCGGAATTTTTGTGGTCGCCGTTCGCGGTAGCGGGTGGTCGAACTTCAATGCCCGCATCAAATTACTTGGTCGTGCCCAGCGTTCGGCTCCCGCGTTCCGCCGCGAAAACCATCAGGTCCTCGACGGGGAATTCAACGTAGTACTGGCCGGACGGAAGGGCATCGCGGGAATAAGTCCGGACCGTCAGGTCATTGCCTTCGAAAATCACCTCGTGCCGGTCGCCGAGGAAAAGGCTCTCGACGCAGGTCATGGCAATACGCCCCGGGCCGTCCTTCCCGGACCACGTCACCCGCTCAAGCCGGACGAGTGCGGTGACTTTGGTGCCGACGGTCAGCTCCTCCTGAGCACTGCCCACGAGATGGATGCCGTTCGCGACAATTTCCGCACGGTTGCCCTTGATGGCGGCGACCACGCCGTCAAGGCGATTGCTGGCGCCCATAAACTCTGCTGCAAACAGACTCTTCGGCCTGTTGTAGATTTGTTTGGGCGTTCCGTCCTGTTCGATCTGGCCGCCATTGAGCAGCAGGATGCGGTCGGCGAGCGCCATCGCTTCGACCTGGTCATGGGTGACGCACAGTGCCGATAGGCCGAGATTGGTGATGAGGCGACGCAACCAGATCCGCGCTTCCTCGCGCAGCTTGGCGTCCAGATTGGACAGCGGCTCGTCGAGCAGGATCACGTTCGGCTCGTAGACCAGCGCGCGGGCCAACGCGACGCGCTGTTGCTGCCCGCCGGAGAGCTGGTGCGGATAGCGCTCACCTAGTTTGCCGAGGCCTATGCTGTCCAAAGCCTTCTGGACGCGGCTGGCAAGATCCGCCCGAGACACTTTGCGCAGCTTCAGCGGATAACCCACATTCTCCGACACCGTCCGGTGCGGCCACAGCGCATAGGACTGGAATACCAGCCCGAGACCGCGCGTTTCCGGCGCCAGATTGATGTTCTGCTCCGCGTCGAAAAGCGGCCTGTCACCGAGCAGTATCTTGCCGCGGTTGGGTGTTTCCAGACCGGCGACCGCTCGCAAGAGCGTCGTCTTGCCGGACCCGGAGGCGCCGAGCAAGGCGACAATCTGGCCTGGTTCGACCGAGAAGGACACACCTTTCAGGATCTCGAGGGTGCCGTAACTGAGGCGCAGGCCGTCTATGATGATGTCAGTCATTGAGGCGGACTCCAAAGCGCATCGCTACGGCGAGACCGGTCACGATGATGACGGTGTTGATGACGGCAAGAGCGGAGACCAGATCGATCGCGCCGGTGCCCCACAGGGAAACCATGAGCGAGCCGATCACTTCGGTTCCCGGCCCGAGCAGATAAACGCCGGTCGAATATTCACGCGCGAAGATCAGGAAGATCAGCAGCCAGGCCGAGAACATCCCGCCACGGATGAGCGGCAGCGTGATGTCCCTGGCGACCCGGCCTTCGCTGGCGCCAACTGACCGGCCGGCTTCCTCGAGTTCCTTGCCGATCTGCAGGAGCGTTCCGGAAATCAGTCGCATGCCATAGGCGAACCAGACAATGGTATAGGCAAGCCACACCGAGATCATCGTGGCACGCAGAGGCGCGATCGGCTTGAAGAACAGAAAGATCCACAGCATGGCGAGGCCAGCCACAATACCCGGCATCGCCCGCGGTATCATGGCCACGTAGTCGACGACTTTGGTCAGGGGTGCGTTCGAGCGGTGACCGGCGAGTGCCACGGCGGTATAGGCCGCGATCGAAGCCGCACCGCCGATGACCGCAACACCGACCGTGTTGACAATGGCGCTGACGACATTCGGATAGTCAGCGAGATCGCGATAGTGATCTAACGTCAGCACCTCGAAGATGTTCACCCCGACGCCCCAGCTTGTCACCAGCGAGCGAATTGCGACGCCGCCCACCGGTATGATCACCGTGGCCGCGAACCATGCCACTACGAGCGCGAAGGCCGGCCAGCGAAGCGCGCCCAGCCGAATGGGGTTGTGCCGGCTGCCCTTGCCCTTGACAGACACATAGCGGCTGGCATTGCGCAGCATGTAGCGCTGCAGCACCACCAGCGGAAGCGCGATCATGATGATCGCCACCACCACTACGGCCATCAACTGGTAGGAAGGAACCCCGAGCTTGTTGGTGAGCTTGTAGAGATAGGTGGCGAGAACCAACACCCCTTCCGGATCGCCAAGCACCAGTGGCAGGCCGAAAAGTTCGAAACCAAGGAAGAACACTAGAACCGCCGCATAAAGCACCACCGGCATCACCATGGGCAGCGACACGCTGGCGGCGACGCGCCAGGGGCCGGCGCCGACGATGCGTGCCGCCTCTTCCAGGTCGGCGCCGACATTGCGCAGCGCCGCCGACGCATAGAGATAGACATGCGGGACATGGGTGAGCCCGGCGATAATCGCGATCGATGTCACCGAATAGACATTCCAAGGCACGTAGCCAATCACCGACTTGACCGCCAGCGAGACGAAGCCGACTGGTCCCAACGTCATCACATAGCCGAAGGCCAGCACTACCGCCGACATGAACACCGGGATGAGGATGATCGGCTCCAGCCAGCGCTTGCCCGGCACGTCGGTACGCACGATGATGAACGCCAGCAGGATTCCCACCGGAACGGCGATCAATGTCATCCCCACCGCGAGCTTGAGCGAAGTCGTCAGCGCCAGCCAGAAATCCGCATCTGCAAGGATGAAGCTATAAGCCTTCAGCGACAGATGCGCGGTCTTCTGGAAGAACGGGCCGGACAGAAAACTCTGGTAGATGATCAGCGTTACCGGCGCCAACACCACCAGGATGGCGAGGAGATTGGTGCTGACACGAAAGACGCGGAAGGGCATGATCGCCTCGAACAAAGCCGGGGGCCGTCCGCTAGCAAGAGCGCAAGCGCGCCGTTCCGATGGTTCTTAACAGCAAGAAGGGCGGAAGAGCCGATTGTGGCGGCACTCCCGATCAGGCGATTACTCGCCCTTCATGGCTTTCTGCCACTCGTTGAGGAACGCCAGCCGTGTCGTCTCGTCCAGGCCTTCGAGCAGTTTGTCGTCGAGCGCGATCGGATGAACATTTTCGCCGGCAGCGGCCTTTATGGACGCCAGCGTGGTTGCCCCCTCAACGTCATCACGAACGGCATAGAGCTTGATGTCGTTGGCGATCAGCTTCTGCGCGCGCGCCGACAGCAGATAGTCGACGAACAACTTCGCCGCATTGGGATCCTTGGCTTCCGCTGGAATGATCGTGGCGCGGGTGGTCACTAAAACATAATCCTTGGGGATTATCACACCAAGGTTCTCGTCCTTGGCCTGTTTGGCGAGGCCATACGAGCCGAAGATGCCGTAGGCGATGGAATGTTCGCCAGACGTGACCTTCTCAATCATCGAGCCGGCGGAGCTGTAGAGCTTGATATGGGCCTTGCCAAAAGCCTTGTTGAGCGCCCAGGAATCGGTCCAGGTCTTGGCGTCCTGGTTGTAGAAATAGAAGCCGACCCCGGACTTTTCCGGATCGTAGGACGCGATCTTGCCGTCGTAATCGGCGGTCTTGCCGGTCATCAGCTTGAGCAGATCGGCGTGGCTTGCGGGAACATCGCCTTCAGGCACGAGACGCTTGTTGTAGACGAAAGTCACCGGGTCGGCTGTGGCACCATAGATCATGCCCTTGTACGACGCCCAGGCCGGAACGTGAGCCGCCTCGACGGATTTGTACTCCTGCGCATAACCGTCTGCGGCAAGTTTGATCTGCAGATCCGGAGCCGAAGACCAGGCGACATCCGCCGTGCCTTGGCCCGAAGCGGTTTCGGCAATGACGCGATTGTAGAGTTCGGTCGAATTGAGGTCGGAATATTCTACGGCAATCCCGGGGAACGCTGCTTCGAAATCCTTGAGCAAGGGCTGGACCAGCGCCGCATCGGTCGTCGAATAGATGCTGAGGTGTCCTTCCGCGGTGGCGGCGGCCACCAGATCCTTGTAGTTGTCCGGATACCCGGCGGGAATTTCGGCAGCGGGGGCAAGCGTCGCGAAAGCGGCTGACAGCGAAAGCACGGCCGTCATCGTCGCAAGACGATTTTTCATTGAGGTCTCCTCCAAGTTCGCCTAAATCGTACATCCTCCAGGCACAAAAGGCGAGTATCATCCTGACCTGTCACCAACCTGTCACGGCAATGTAGAGGTTTGCTCAGCCGACTTGGGCCCGATGGGTCGTGCTCAGTTTCTCGACGACAGCCGGATCGGCCACATCGACATATCGCTGAGATTGTTGAAATTTTGGAGCGGCATCCTGCGGGGTCACGGTCGCTGGCCCTGGGCACCGATCATCGACTTGCTCCAATCTTCGATGAAGCGGCGGCGCAGCGCCTCGTCCTGTACGGCAAGTAACGCAGGGCCGATGCGAATGGCGCGCGCGATACCAGACTCGCCAAGTGTTTCCGGGCCGTCCGCTCCGTCAGGCAATTGCCCATTCTCGGCGAAGAAAAAGGAACTTTCCCTCGCGACTTTCTGTCCCCGGGCTGACAGAAGGTAGTCGAGAAATCGTTTGGCAAGGGCCATACTCGGTGCCGTCTTCGGAATGAGCGCGCCACGACTGAGTATCAGCGCATAGTCCCGCGGGACAACGACCCTTAAGTCGGAATTGTCCCTGGCCGCCGCATAGGCGTATGACCCGATCATATTGTAGCCAATATACAGGGTCCCGTTTGCAACGTCCTGAAGGGTCTCCGCGGTGCAACAACGAACCACGGTTTCCGCTCGGCTCATGCTTTCCAGAAGCCGACCGTAGACCGCGGTCGTCTGCCGCGCATCACTGAACGCCAATAGGTAGCCGATGCCCGAAAGCCGGATGTCGAACGTTCCGACCCGCCCACGATAAAAATCGATCCGCCGCCTAAGAAGATCGGCGAGTTCGATGTGGGTGCGCGGTACGTCGCCGGACGGCACGAGGCGGGCGTTGTAGACGAAGACGGCCGGTTCGTAGGTAAAGCCGAATACTTCGTCGCGCCAGTTTGCCCAGTCGGCGACATGCGCGGTTTCCGCCGACACGTGCGGCGCCGCGCAGCCGTCATTGGCGAGCTTCACGAGTTGGTCGACCGACGGCGACAACAAGATGTCGCCCAGCACCGCGCCCGTCCGACAGGCTTCGCTGGCACTCTTTTGCAAGTCGTTGGTGACATATTCAACATAGTCGACTGCAACGTTGGGGAAAACGGACTGAAAGTCCCGGATCAGGGGTTCCATCGCCACCAGATCGGTCGCGGCGTGGATCGACAGTCGATCCTTCTCCGGCTGTGGCGAAGGGAAAAATGCGCTGCTTCCTTCAGCAGCTCTTGCCGCCTGATCGACGCACAAAAGGATTGCAGCCAGTAAAGTGAATGCCCGCAATGCTCTCGCTATCATCCTGCCTTCTCTCTGGCGATGGGCAACGTCAAGGTGACGGTGAACCCTTGCGTGCGCTTCCCGCCATCCTCGCTTTTCTCGCGAAAGGTCAGCGCGCCACCGTGAGCCGCCGCCACCTCCGACGCGATGGCGAAACCCAGACCTGCGCTGCCGTCGTGAGATTTGGACGTTTCGAAGCGCTGCGTGACTCGCTCCCACTCGCTCGGCGGAATGCCCTGTCCGTCATCCTCGACCTCGACATGGGCAAGCGTACCGTCGCTGCGTACCCTGACCTCAAGGCGCGACATCACTCCGTGGCGCAGGGCATTGTCGATGATATTGACGATCGCTTCACGCAGGCTGACGGCGTCCGCAAGCACGACAGGTTCATCGTCAGGCGCCTCGAAGGAGACGATGATGTCCGGATCGATAGTTATCGGAACCGCCGCACGGAAAGCGCGCCGTGCGACGTCTGCCAGGTGGTGCGGCTGAAGCTGCACGGAATCGGCACGATGGATGACCATGGCGTGGCTGAGCAACTGGTTGGTCAGGCGCGCAAGTTCGCCGGCGCGCTGCTGTATGCGATCGAGATGCTGGCGGCTCGACTTGTCCAGCTTGGCTTGACTCAACAGATCGAGCTGCGCGGTAAGTGCCGTCAGCGGCGTTCTGATCTGGTGCGCCGCGTCGGCGATGAAGCGCTGCAGGAGTTTCACGCGCTCGTCGAGCCGACTCATGAAATAATTGATGGAAGTAACGAAAGGCCGCAATTCTCGCGGGACGACGACTGTCACGGGCGTAAGGTCTTGTGGATCACGACGGCGAAGCGTCGCTCCCAGATGCTTGACCGGTTGCAGAGAATAGCGAATGGCCACCATCGCCCCAGCCAATGCCAATATGCTCATGATAACCAGGAGGACGGTCGCTCTGAGCGTCAACTCCCCCGCGAGCGCACTGCGCGCTTCCGTGGTCTGCCCAACGATGACATGCGCCCAACCGGATACGGCGGGATCGGATAGAGCGCGAGCCACCACCGCTATGCGGACCGGTTCGCCGCGATAACGCGCCGATTCCAATACCGGGACATCGTGTATTGCTGCCAGATCAACTTCTGTTTGCAGATCGGCATAACCTGTCAGCGTCGCGCCGGAAGGATCGATCACGCGATAGAAGATGCGGTCGCGGCTGGCGAGGCCCAGGAGCTCAAAAGCCGATACCGGCAAGTTGACGATGAGTGAACCGGATTCAACCGTAAGGCTGTCCGCCATCTGGATCGCCGCACCTAGCAGAAGCCGGTCATAGGCGTCATCGGCGGCGGTTCGCGCGTAGTACCACGCCGCACTCACCAGAAGAGCCGCGCCCAGGCCCAGCACCAGCGAGATGCGGACCGCCAGGCGCGTGAAAAGGGAAGGCTCAGCCGGTATCATCGGAAGCCAGC
Organism: Mesorhizobium sp. LSJC285A00; assembly: GCF_000503155.1. Lineage (NCBI taxonomy): Bacteria > Pseudomonadati > Pseudomonadota > Alphaproteobacteria > Hyphomicrobiales > Phyllobacteriaceae > Mesorhizobium > Mesorhizobium sp. LSJC285A00. The sequence goes on along the minus strand of NZ_AYVK01000065.1, from coordinate 1,629 downwards.
TGATATCCCATGCCCCGCACGGTGACGATCTGCGCCTTGGCGCCTTCCAGCTTCTTGCGCAGCCGGCCGACATAAAGTTCGATCGCGTTCTGATTGACCGGCTCGTCAAACCCAAAAAGCTGATCGATAAGTTCATCCTTGCTGAAGACGCGACCTGGCCGCGACGCCAGTATCTCAAGCAACGTCATTTCGCGTCGTTTCAATTGCACCTCGCGCCTGCCTACCCGGACCGAGCGGCTGGCGCGGTCGAGCACGACATCGCCGCACTGAACGATGTTGGTCGCCTCGCCGCTTTTCCGCCGCAGCAGAACACGGGCGCGCGCTTCCAATTCGCGGAAATCGAACGGTTTGACCAGATAGTCGTCGGCGCCGATATCGAGCGCGCCAACGCGGTCCTCTATCTCCGAACGGGCCGTCAACATCAGAACTGGGGTCGTCTTTCTTGCCTGCCGGAGCCTTCGAACGATTTCGAACCCGTCGAGGCCGGGCAACATGACATCGAGTATGACGAGATCGTAGCTGGTGAAACCGAGGATTTCTGCGGCAGCACGACCGTCCGTCTCCCAATCGACCGCATGGCCGATCGTTTCGAAGCGGCGGCTGATTGCCTCGCCAACGTCGTGCGTGTCTTCGACGAGGAGAATTCGCATGACGGAGCATTTGCACGGAAGCAGTAGCCTATCAAGCGTCGCGCTCGACAGCATCTGCGGATATCAGCTGTTCAGCTTCCAATCATCCGAACGACTGGCTGCGCCATGCCGTCTGCCTTCATTTTGATCTGCGTATACACTGTCGGCCGACGAGGGCGCATCAGGCGAGACAGGATGCCCGGATTGTCGTGACGACAAAATGCAAGCTACGATGTCGACTGTCGTTCTCGCAAAGACACGGTGAACTTTTCGCCTGCATCTTGTTGTCGTTGGCGTCGTCATTTTCATCTTTTGCCTGGTTGCTTGGCAGCGCCCTCCGTTTATCCTCGCAAACGCGGCAGTCTTGGTGGCGATTGTGCCGTTGGTCATGTGTGACGCGGCGGTTTGTTGACTGCGTTGCGCCCTTCCGGATAGCCTTTGGAACAGCTTGGCCTAGCAAATGGCTGGGTCTCGCCTGAATTGAAGAAAAACTCGCCAATTTGTCCAAGGTGTTAGTGCAGCATTGCCCTACCTTATCGCCGCTTGGAGTGTGATCGGCAATCGTGGTACCGCAACGCCGGGAGGCGACGATGCGTGTCATTTTCCGATGTGATCCGATGTTGATCGAGCATTTGCCACGCCCGATCCTCGCGCGCGGTGCTCTACCGGATTGGCTGCGCGCAATGCCCGCCACTGCCTATTCGGCGATCCACGGCCGCGACATTCGCACGTTCAAGCAGTGCCCGCCCGTTATCGATGCGATGACCTATGGCTTCATGATCCTCCTGCCGTGCGACGTCGTCGTCGACAAAGGGACCTTTTCCTGGGACTGGCAGATTCCAGACCCGGTCAGTGAGAACCACCCCCGAGCGCCTTTGAGCTTCCACACGCCGGGGCAGCTCGCCGGCAGCCCGTGGTAGTGTGCTGAGAGTTCTGCAAATTCGCTGAGAGGGGGCGGTCATGGCAGGCTGGTGATTGTTCACGTCACCTGATTCCCGCG
>NZ_AYVK01000064.1:0-17975 GCF_000503155.1 Mesorhizobium sp. LSJC285A00 | reverse complement strand
GGTTGCTGGCCGAGGCAGCGCAGGCGCAAGGCATTGGTGTGATCGTGACCGGCCACACCGCCGACGACCAGGCCGAGACCGTCCTGATGCGAGCCGCGCGGAATGACGGGCGAGAGCTTGCAGGCCGAGGTCTCGCCGGCATGGCGCCGGCCACCCTCTATGACTGGCGGATCTGGATCGCGCGGCCGCTGCTCGGCGCTCGGCGCGCGGCGTTGCGCGCCTTCCTGCAGCGCGAACATGTCGGCTGGGCGGAGGATCCGACCAACATCGACACGAATTTCGAACGCCCGCGCATCCGGGCCGTGCTCGGCGAAGACCGGAGCGGGCAGCGTTTTGCCGAGGCAATCGGCCTGGCTGGGCGGGCTGCCGGCGATCGCGAGGAACTCGGTCGCCGTGCTGCCGCCCTGATTGGTGAATTTGCCAGCCGGCCGGCGAGGGGTCTCATCCGTCTCGATCTCGGTTTGGCGGAAGCGGATGACACGCAAGCCGCGGTCTATGCGCTGCGTGTTCTGCTGGCGGTGACGGGCGGCACCGCCTTGTTGCCGGACCAGGCGCGCAGCGAAGCGCTGTTCGAGCAAATGCGGGCCGGTCGGCTTTGCGCCACATTGTCGCGGGCGGTCGTCGATATCAGGCGAAACGGCATCTTCCTGCGCCGTGAATCGCGCGACCTGCCGCGTTCCGCGCCGGTAGCTGGCACTCTGCTTTGGGACGGTCGCCGGCGGATCACGCCACACATCGAAGCCGGGGCGATCACATTGGACGACAGTCCGGGTGCATGGTTGATCGCGCCGCTTGGCGCCGCTGCCGCCGCCAAAACGCCGATTGCCGGGGATGGCGCGCCGCCAAGCCTTGTGCGCGCCGCCCTGGCTGCGGAACCGGCGCTGTGGCGCGGCGGCGAATGCCGTGGTTTTGCAGGGGATGTAGCGGCGGCGGCGGCAATCGCGGTCAGCCCCGCCGCTGCCCCCTTTGCCCGTTTCCTGCCGTGCTTCGATCTGGTGTTGGCGCAGGCCGTCGCCGAGTTGATCGGCGCACCGCCTGTTCCGGCTTGCCCTTTGGCCGCCACAGTGCCGGTTGATCATGGCGCGAAAGCTTAACCCAGACGTGCTGTTATGCTTGGCAAGGGGGGGCGCTCTCCCTATGTTAGGCGCAAGTTTCCTCTCATGACGCGTGTCCCAGCGGGCACCAACGGGACAATTGATGAATCCGAATTATCGCAATCTCGCGCTCTGGGCGATCATAGCGGTCCTGCTCATTGCTCTCTTCAATCTGTTCCAGACGCCGCAGACTCGCGGGGCCTCGACCGACGTTCCCTATTCGCAGTTCCTGCAAGAGGTCGCGGCCGGCCGGGTCAAGACGGTGGTCATCGCCGGCGCCCGCATCACGGGCACCTACGCCGACAACGCCAATGGCTTCCAGACCTATTCGCCTGGCGATCCGCAGCTGGTCTCGCGGCTGCAGGACAAGAACGTCACCATCAATGCGCGGCCTGAGTCGGACGGTTCCAACTCGCTGTTCAGCTATCTGATCTCCTACCTGCCGATGATCCTGATCCTTGGCGTATGGATATTCTTCATGCGCCAGATGCAGTCCGGCTCCGGCCGCGCCATGGGTTTCGGCAAGTCGAAGGCCAAGCTTCTCACTGAGGCGCATGGCCGCGTCACCTTCCAGGATGTCGCCGGCGTCGACGAGGCCAAGGAAGATCTGGAAGAGATCGTCGAGTTCCTGCGCGATCCGCAGAAGTTCCAGCGCCTCGGCGGCAAGATCCCGCGCGGCGTGCTTCTGGTCGGACCTCCCGGCACCGGCAAGACGCTGCTCGCCCGCTCCGTCGCCGGCGAAGCGAATGTGCCGTTCTTCACCATTTCGGGTTCCGACTTCGTCGAGATGTTCGTCGGCGTCGGCGCAAGCCGTGTCCGCGACATGTTCGACCAGGCCAAGAAGAATGCTCCCTGCATCATCTTCATCGACGAAATTGACGCTGTCGGCCGCCATCGCGGCGCCGGCCTCGGCGGTGGCAATGATGAGCGCGAACAGACGCTGAACCAGCTGCTGGTCGAGATGGACGGCTTCGAGTCCAACGAGAGCATCATCCTGATCGCCGCCACCAACCGGCCCGACGTGCTCGATCCGGCGCTGCTGCGTCCGGGTCGCTTCGACCGCCAGGTGGTGGTGCCGAACCCCGACATCGTCGGCCGCGAGAAGATCCTCAAGGTGCATGTGCGCAACGTGCCGCTGGCACCGAATGTCGACCTCAAGGTGATCGCACGCGGCACGCCGGGCTTCTCGGGCGCCGACCTGATGAACCTTGTCAATGAATCCGCTCTGATGGCGGCGCGCCGCAACAAGCGCCTTGTCACCATGGCCGAGTTCGAGGACGCCAAGGACAAGATCATGATGGGCGCCGAGCGCCGCTCGTCGGCCATGACCCAGGCCGAAAAGGAACTCACGGCCTATCACGAGGCCGGCCACGCCATCCTGGCGCTCAACGTGCCGTCGGCCGATCCGCTGCACAAGGCGACCATCATCCCGCGCGGTCGCGCGCTCGGCATGGTCATGCAACTGCCGGAAGGCGACCGCTATTCGATGAGCTACAAATACATGATCTCGCGGCTTGCCATCATGATGGGCGGCCGCGTCGCAGAGGAGTTCAAGTTCGGCAAGGAGAACATCACCTCCGGCGCGTCCTCGGACATCGAGCAGGCGACAAAGCTGGCGCGCGCCATGGTCACGCGCTGGGGCTTCTCCGACAAGCTCGGCCACGTCGCCTATGGCGACAACCAGGAAGAGGTTTTCCTCGGCCATTCTGTGGCGCGCACGCAGAACGTCTCGGAAGAGACTGCGCAGATCATCGACGCCGAAGTACGCCGCCTGATCGACGAGGCCTATGTCACGGCCAAATCCATTCTGACCAAGAAGAAGAAGGAATGGATCGCTCTGGCGCAGGGCTTGCTCGAATACGAGACGCTTTCGGGCGAAGAGATCAAGCAGCTGATCGCCGGGCAGAAGCCCGCGCGAGATTTGGGGGATGACACCCCCACAAGCCGCGGCTCGGCTGTGCCGAAGTCCGGCCGCCGCAAGAAGGGTCCCGAGCCCGAAGGCGGCATGGAGCCTCAGCCATCGAGCTGAGCTGACATCACTTGATGCAAGAAAACGCCGCGGCTCAATCCGCGGCGTTTTGCTATTCAGGGTCTCTCAAAGAGCATGCGGGACGGATGCATTTGCTTTGCCGGGGCGCACACCGTCAGTCCGGCCAGCATGTTGCTTGCCCCATCTGGCCAGCGGGATCAGGGCATTGTCCAGCTCGATGCCGAATTCGGTAATCGAGTATTCGACCCTCGGCGGCACCTCGGGAAAGATTTCGCGATGGACGATGCCGTCGGCCTCCATTTCGCGCAGCTGTTGGATCAGCATCTTTTCGCTGATGTCAGGCACCAGCCGCTTCAGCTCACCGAATCGTGCCGGCGCCTTGTGAATCTGCCAGAGCAGTAGCGCCTTCCATTTGCCGCTGATGACCTCCAGCGCCGGCCCCAATCCGCAACTATCTGGCTGTTTCTTTCCCATGTTTCATCCAATTCTGAGCAATCGGTGGGTAGCTTACATTTTTGTCGGTACTTGAGAAAAACCAAGCCGGTCCATAGCTTCAAACCAGCTCGCCGGCATCGGCGAACACCACAACATCATATCGGTACCCCGCTTCGACCTGCAAAGGCCGTCGGCGGCCGGATTTTGTCAAAAAGGGATGGATCATGACACGATACGCAAACAAGAAGGCCGTTGTCATCGGCGGGACGCACGGCATGGGGCTCGCCGTTGCCGAAGCCCTGATCGAAAGCGGCGCCGAGGTCCTGGTCACCGGCCGCGACCAGCGCAACATCGAGGCCGCGCGAGCCAAGCTGCTTTCGCGAGCTCATGTCGTGCGGTCCGATATCTCAGACATGGCCGATATCGTCACGCTCGGTGCCGAAGTGGGGCAGAAGCTTGGCCACATCGACTTCCTTCACGTCAATGCCGGGGTGGCCAATCTCGAACCCGTGGAGCGGGTCACCGAGGACAGTTACGATCGCACCTTCGACATCAACACCAAAGGCGCTTTCTTCACCGCGCAGCGCCTGCTGCCCCTCATCAGGGATGGTGGCGCCATAGTCTTCACCTCGTCGATCGCCGACGAATCCGGCACCGGCGGCATGAGCGTCTATTCCGGATCGAAGGCGGCACTGCGCGCCTTCGCCAAGGTCCTGGCCGCCGAGCTTCTGCCGCGCCGCATCCGCGTGAATGTGGTCAGCCCTGGTTTCATCGATACGCCGACGATGGGTGTGGCCGACGCCTCGGCCGAGGAGCGGGCCGCCTTCATGGCGATCGGCGACGCGGTCACGCCGATGAAGCGCCACGGCACGATGGAGGAGGTGGCGCGCGCAGTGCTGTTCCTGGCGTTCGACGCGACCTTCACCACGGGCGCGCGGCTGACCGTGGACGGTGGCCTTGGCCAGGACCTGAGCCCGACACCGGCGTAACCGCGCAACCAAACCAAGGAGAAGCAGAATGAGCGACATAACAGTGATCGGTCTCGGCGCCATGGGCACGGCGCTTGCCGAAGCCTTTCTGAACCAGGGACATGCGGTGACGGTGTGGAACCGTTCTCCGGCAAAGGCTGAGGCTTTGGCAGCCAAGGGCGCCACTGTGGCCAAGAGTGTCGAGGAAGCCGTCAGATCGAGTCCACTGATCGTGGCGTGCCTGCTTGTCTATGACACCGTTCGTGAGGTGCTCGGCCCAAGCCGAGACGCGCTGTCGGGCCGCACATTCGTCAATCTCACCAACGGCACGCCCGAGCAGGCGCGGGCGATGTCGGCCTGGGCGGTGAGCCAGGGCGCCAGCTACATCGACGGCGGCATCATGGCGGTGCCGCCGATGATCGGCGGGCCGCACGCCTTGATTCTCTACAGCGGTTCGCGCCAGGCGTTCGATGCCTGTTCGGGGCAGCTCGGAGCGCTCGGCACCAGCAAATTCCTCGGTGAGGATGCTTGCCTCGCGCCGCTCTATGATATCTCGCTTCTGAGCGGCATGTACGGCATGTTCGCGGGCGTTCTGCAGGCGTTGGCATTGACGGGCGCAGCAGGGATCCCGGCCGGCGAGTTCATGCCGCTGCTGGCCTCCTGGCTTCAGTCGATGCAAGGCCTGCTGCCGAAGTGGGCGGAACAGATCGACAGTGGCGATCACACCAGCAATGTCGTTTCCAACCTGGGCATGCAGGCTGATGCCTACGTCAATCTCATCGATGCCAGCAGGTCGGCTGATGTCAGCACCGAACTCGTCTTGCCGATGCAAAGCCTGATGAAGCGCGGGGTGGCTGCCGGCCAGGCCAATGCCGATCTTACAAGCCTGGTCGCACTGCTCCAGCTCTCGAAACAAGGCGCTTGACGGGGCAAGACCCAAGAGAAGGCCCGCCAACCTTGCGGTTGAGGGCCTTCGATCTTCAAACGCTGCTGGTCGATCAGCTCTTCAGCTTGGCGTTGCAGAGGCTGTAATAGCCGCCGCCCTTCTGGATCCAGCGAAGGCCGTTCAACGTACCCGCGTCCTTGTTGCCGTGGTAGCCCTGCAGGCAGGTCTTCATCCGCGCCTTCGAGGGCTTCTCGGTCTTGAATTCGGCGGCGAGGGTGGTCGGGAATGTCACGCCCGTCGGCGCTACAGCGGGGGCGACCGCCGCGCTGGTTTCCTTCTGCGGCTGCGGCTCGGTTTTGACCGCATCCGCATTGGCACTCTCCGCAGCTGACGTCGCACACTTCTCGGTGCGGAAAGCGGTCCAATCCATGCCGTTCAGAGTGCCGCCTTCCTTGGCTGTGCGATAGGCCTCGCCGCATTCCTTCATTGTCAGTGCGCTTGCAGGGGTGACGCTCCACGCAATCCATGCCGTCACAGCCAATGCCGCCAATTTCAATCTGGACATAAGACCCTCCTGGTTGACAAAAGTTCGATGTCTTTTTGTATACCATTTGTTCTGCATATGTTCAATTGGAATCTTTGCGAACCACCGATATGTCTGGGGTGGGCAGTGTGGGCGAATAGATGATGCCGACAGCTTCCGCGATATGTAGACGTCGATCAACGCCGGGTGTGTTCGAGCGCAATAAAAAGGCCCGCGCATGCTGCGATGCGCGGGCCTTTGTCTGGAGAATATGGCTACGCGATCAGCTCTTCAGCTTGGCATTGCAGAGGCTGTAGAAGCCGCCGCCCTTCTGGATCCAGCGCAGGCCATTCAGCGTGTTGGCATCCTTGTTGGCGTAGTAGAGCTCGAGGCAGGTGTGCATGCGGCCCTTGGCCGGCGTCTCGCCGGCGTATTTCTTCGAGATCGCGGCCGGGAACTTCACGCCCTTGGGAGCGGTGACCGAGGGCTTCTCGGGCTCGCTGGTATAGGTCGCCTCGCTCGGAGCGGGCACGGTGTCGTCGTCATCTGCGCCTGCGCCGCATTCGGCCTTGCGGAAGTCGTTCCACTTCTTGCCGCCCAGAGTATTGGCAGACTTGGCAGCCTGGTACTTGGCGCTGCAATCGGCCATGCTCAGGCCCTTGCCGCTGCTGTCGGCAGCTGCCTTGGTGGTTGCCTTGGCGGGTGCTGCCGCGGCCGAGGCCCCGGCGGCGCATTCGGTCTTGCGGAAGTCGTTCCACTTTGCGCCATTGAGCGTACCGGCGGCCTTGGCAGCCTGGTATTTAGCGCTGCATTCCTTGGCCGTCAGAGCCTTGGCGCCGTCATCAGCAGCGGCGGCGGCCTTGGTCGTGTCCATCTTGGCCGCAGCGGCCTTCTTGGCCGCCGGCTTTGCGGTCTCGGTGGTGGCCGCCGCGTCGGTGCCGCACTCGGCCTTCCGATACTGATTCCAGGTCTGCCCGTTCAGCGTGCCGGCGTCCTTGGCGGCATTATACTTGGTACTACACTGGGCCATGGTCAGCGCGCTGGCGGGCGCCGCCATGAACAAGGTTGCGACGGCAAGACCCGTCAAAGTTGCAAGTCGGTGGATGAGCATGGCGTTCTCCCGTTGCTGCGCCCATAGGTTGTACCTGTGTCATCAATAGCTCTCAACGCTAGGCTGCGCCAGATGCTAAACGGCGTTCTCCCGATAAGGTGATGGACCCTTGCGATCTGCCCCTCCAACAGTCCGGCTTACCGGCCCAATCTGCGCAGTGTGGCCCAGTGTGAATGCTATATTGCGGCAACACCGTGTCATGATACGCTGCCAACGCTCCGAACAGCCTGCTACAATGATTTTCTAAGAATTGGTAATATACAATCACACAATGTGATAGTCGGGCTCGGACCAATTGTGGCATTACGAGCCGGCTGAAAACCGACGGGGATTCTGGCAAGCATGGCAGGACGTTATTTTGGCACCGACGGCATTCGCGGGCGCGCCAACAAGTTTCCGATGACGGCTGAGATCGCGATGCGGGTCGGCATGGCCGCCGGCCTGTCGTTCCAGCGCGGCAGCCATCGCCACCGCGTCGTGCTCGGCAAGGACACCAGGCTGTCCGGCTACATGATCGAAAACGCCATGGTGTCCGGCCTGTGCGCGGCCGGCATGGATGTGTTCCTGCTCGGCCCGATCCCGACACCGGCGGTCGCCATGCTGGTACGCTCGCTGCGCGCCGATATCGGCGTCATGATCTCGGCCTCGCACAATCCCTATTACGACAACGGCATCAAGCTGTTCGGTCCCGACGGCTACAAGCTCTCCGACGAGATCGAGGAGCGCATCGAGAGCATGCTCGACAAGGATATCGAACTGGCGCTCGCCGATTCCGACGGACTTGGTCGCGCCAAGCGCGTCGACGGCGTGCATGACCGCTACATCGAATTCGCCAAGCGCACGCTGCCGCGCTCAATGTCGCTGTCGGGTCTCAGGATCGTCGTCGATTGCGCCAACGGCGCGGCCTACAAGGTGGCGCCAGCAGCACTTTGGGAACTGGGCGCCGAGGTCATTGCCATCAATGTCGATCCGAACGGTTTCAACATCAACAAGGAATGCGGCTCGACCCATCCGGCCGGCCTGCAGAAGAAGGTGCATGAAGTGCGCGCCGATATCGGCATCGCACTCGACGGCGATGCCGACCGTGTCGTCATCGTCGACGAGAACGGCACCATCGTCGACGGTGACCAGATCATGGCGCTGATCGCCGAGTCCTGGCACCAGAGCGGGCGACTGGCCGGCGGCGGCGTCGTCTCGACGGTGATGTCCAATCTCGGCCTCGAACGCTTCCTTGGCGACATGAAGCTGCAGCTGCATCGCACGAAGGTCGGCGACCGCTATGTCGTGGAACATATGCGCGCGCACGGGTTGAATGTCGGCGGCGAGCAGTCGGGCCACATTGTGCTGTCCGATTTCTCGACCACTGGCGACGGGCTGGTCTCGGCTCTGCAGGTGCTGGCCTGCATCAAGCGGCAGAACCGGCCGGTCAGCGAATTGTCGAAGAAATTCGAGCCGGTGCCGCAGCTGTTGAAGAATGTCCGCATCGCCGGCGGCAAGCCGCTTGAGGAAGCCACGGTCAAGGCGGTGATCGAAGACGCGCGCAACCGTCTCGGCAAGGCCGGCCGCCTGGTCATACGGCCCTCCGGCACCGAGCCGCTGATCCGCGTCATGGCCGAGGGCGACGACCCACAGCTGGTCGAGGCCGTGGTCAACGACATCGTCGACATTATTTCGGAAACGCGCAGCGCCGCCTGATTGCGCTGCGTCCAACGGCAGGGGCGAACTGCCGGCTCAAGACTTCAAGCCCGCCTGCAGGCGGGCTTTTTGTTTCGGCCAGGGTTGGTCCCAGCGTCATGCCGGCGGAGGCCGTTCGCTAAAATGTCGAGAATTCGTGGTTAATCGACAGGGTTAAACGCGTTTTAACTTTTGCAATCCATTATCCACAACTGAGGTCAAACACATTCGAGCGGATTCAAAGTTCCGACGGGTTCTCAGGGGTGACAAACATGTTCAATGCAGCAAAAATGGCTTTCCTTGCCGCGCTGTTCGCAGGCGTGGCCGGGCCAGTATTCGCCGCCGATCTGGCGGAGCCGCCAGTGGTCGAAGAGGCGCCGGCGCCGATCGCCTACGAGCAGCCGGCCGATTTCGGCGGCTGGTACATCCGCGGCGATATCGACTATCACTGGTCGAAGTTCCGCGGTGGTGACTACACCACCTACAGCCCGGCACCGCCCCAACTCCCCGGTTCGTTCGCCTCCGGGAAGTTGAAGAGTTCCTTTTCGGCCGGCGCCGGTGTCGGTTACCAGGTCAACCGGTACTTCCGCACCGATCTGACCTTCGACTGGATGGGCAAGTCCAATTTCCGCGGCTCGACCAATGGTTTCTGCGGCGGCGGCATAGCTTGTACCTCCGTCGACACATCGTCCTATTCGGCGATGCTGCTCCTGGCCAATGCCTATGTCGATATCGGCACCTGGCACGGCGTGACGCCCTATGTCGGCGCCGGCATCGGTGGTGCCTGGGTCAAGTGGGATACGCTGCACAATACCGATCTCGATGGCTCCTTCGAGCACAGCGGCGGCAAGGGCTGGCGCTTTGCCTATGCCCTCATGGCCGGCGCCTCCTACTGCCTGACCGACCGGGTCAAGCTCGATCTCGGCTATCGCTACAGCCACATCAATGGTGGCAAGATGTTCAACTACGCCTCCGACAGCGATGTCGGCCCGGGCTTCGATCGCGGCATCAACGTGCACGAAGTGCGCGGCGGCCTGCGCTACCAGTTCGGCCGGTCGGACTGCGCCCCGCCGCCGGAGCCCTACGTTCCCGAACCGGAGCCGGTCTACACCAAGTAGTCGCTTCGAAATCCAGGAATTTGCGAACCGCCCGGCCATGCCGGGCGGTTTTTGTTTGCCGATTGCGGTGCACTTCCAGGCCGCGGCGTGCGGAGGAGAAAGCCTATCGAAATCAAATCGGTAACGTCGCGTTATCCTTAACCCGCACTTAACCACTATGGTTAACAATGCCCACTGAAACGGCGCTTGCGATCAAAATGAAGAGCGCCAATTTCAGGAGCCGGGGACCCATGAATTTCAAATTGCTGACAGCGCCGGCACTTGCCGCACTCGCGCTAGCGCTGCTGACGCCGGCGCAAGCCGCGGACTACGACCCGCCGATCTATGTCGATCAGGCGCCGGACTATCAAGCGGTCGAGGTCGGCTCGGGCTGGTATCTGCGGGGGGATGTCGGCTACGCGTTCAGCCATCCCTTCGAGCATGAGGAAGCGACAACCGGCCCGCTTAACAGCTTTACCGATGAGAGCAGCCTTTTCACAGGCAGTTTCGGTATGGGGTATCATGTCAACGACTATCTTCGGGTCGAGCTGAACGGCGGGATTCTTCCGACCGACAAATTCGGGGAACACGCCAAGTTAGCAGCCACTTGCGACGGCCATACGCTTGTGGACGACGGTTTTGGCACCATCAATTCCGTCGCGGCTACCCAGGCATGCGATCTTTCCGACAATGCTTCCAACAAAGGCTACAGCATCATGGCCAATGGCTATGTGGATCTCGGCACCTATGTTGGAATCACTCCATATCTTGGCGGAGGGGTCGGTGTCGCATACAATAAATATTACAGAAGCATTGGGGCGAAGGATTGCGTGGAAGTGGCCCCCAATTCGTCCGGCACGGGCGGGTTCTCTTGTGATGATCCGGCCGGTTACGAGGGTGCAACGGATAAGGAGGGCAAATTCAACCTTGCCTATTCGATCGGCGGCGGTCTTTCCTATCAGGTGGCCAAGAACGTGTCGGTTGACCTTGGCTACGAATATTTCTCGGTGCCGGGCGCCAAATACGTCGCTTATGACAGCGGCGCCTTCAACATCCACAAGGGCATCAATTATCAGACGGTCAAGCTCGGGCTGCGCTACGACCTCTGGTAGGCTGGCTGCAGATACGAAACCCGACGGCGGATCTCTTCGATCCGCCGTTTGCGTTTGGGCTCACGAAATCCTGATCCCGGACTGCTTCTATCTTGTCAGCGACAAAAACTTTCCTCTTGACGCCTGAGGGCTGAACGCATATCGCCGTCCGTGGGCCACCCCTCCCCAACGAGGGGCCACTATCTGGAAGGATAGACCACGATGACGACGCATACGAAGCCCGGACTCCGTCCGGCAAACCCCAATTTCTCCTCAGGTCCCTGCGCAAAACGCCCCGGCTGGTCGGTCGAGGCGCTGAACAATGCTGCGCTCGGCCGTTCGCACCGCGCCAAGATCGGCAAGACCAAGCTCGAACAGGCCATCGAGTTGACGCGCGAGATTCTCCAGGTTCCGGCCGATTACCGTATCGGCATCGTGCCGGCGTCGGACACGGGTGCTGTCGAGATGGCGCTGTGGTCGCTGCTCGGTGAACGCGGTGTCGACATGGTGGCATGGGAAAGCTTTGGCTCGGGCTGGGTGACCGATGTCGTCAAGCAGCTGAAGCTCGCCGATATCAGAAAGGTCGAGGCAGGCTATGGCGAACTGCCGGATCTCACCAAGATCGATTTCGACCGCGATGTGGTCTTCACCTGGAACGGCACGACCTCAGGCGTGCGCGTGCCGAATGGCGATTTCATACCGGCGGATCGCAAGGGCCTGACCATCTGCGATGCCACCTCAGCGGCATTCGCGCAAAAGCTCGATTTCCAGAAGCTCGACGTCGTCACCTTCTCCTGGCAGAAAGTGCTGGGCGGCGAGGGCGCACACGGCATGCTGATCCTGTCGCCTCGCGCCGTCGAGCGACTGGAAACCTACAAGCCGGCGTGGCCGCTGCCGAAAATCTTCCGCCTGACCTCGGGCGGCAAGCTGATCGAAGGCATCTTCAAGGGCGAGACCATCAACACGCCGTCGATGCTGTGCGTCGAGGACTATCTCGATGCGCTTCATTGGGCGAAGTCGATCGGCGGTCTCGATGCGTTGATTGCCAGAGCCGATGCCAATGCCGCCGTGCTCGATGGGTTTGTCGACAAGTCGTCCTGGCTCGGCCATCTCGCGGTCGATGCGGCGACACGGTCCAACACGTCCGTATGTCTGTCCTTCACCGACGCCGATGTCGCGGCGCTCGACGCCAACGGGCAGGCGGCTTTCGCCAAGGCGATCGTCTCTGTGCTCGACAAGGAAGGCGTCGCGTACGACATCGGCTCCTATCGTGACGCACCTCCCGGTCTGCGCATCTGGTGCGGCGCCACCGTCGAGACCTCCGATCTCGAAGCGCTGCTGCCTTGGCTCGACTGGGCCTTCGCCACGCAGAAGGCTTCGCTGAAGGCCGCAGCCTGAGATTTCGTGGTGGCCTGCGGGCCGCCCTTTCCCGACAATCCAGTTCAAGGAGGCCGCCATGGCGCCCCGCGTTCTCGTCTCTGACAAACTCTCCACCACCGCCGTCCAGATATTCAAGGACCGCGGTATCGAGGTCGACTATTTGCCCGATCTCGGCAAGGACAAGGAAAAGCTGCTCGAAGTCATCGGCCAGTATGATGGCCTTGCCATCCGCTCGGCGACCAAGGTCACGGAAAAACTGATCAACGCAGCGACAAGACTCAAGGTCGTCGGCCGCGCCGGCATCGGTGTCGACAATGTCGACATCCCCGCGGCGAGCCGCAAGGGCATCATCGTGATGAACACGCCCTTCGGCAATTCGATCACCACGGCCGAACATGCGGTGGCGATGATCTTTGCACTCGCCCGGCAGATCCCGGAGGCCAATGCCTCGACCCATGCCGGCAAATGGGAAAAGAACCGCTTCATGGGCGTCGAGATCACCGGCAAGACGCTGGGCGTCATCGGCTGCGGCAATATCGGCTCGATCGTTGCCACGCGCGGCGTCGGCCTGAAGATGCATGTCGTCGCCTTCGATCCGTTCCTGTCGGACAAGCGCGCCGAGGAACTCGGCGTCGACAAGGTCGAGCTGGACGAGCTTTTCGCCCGCGCCGATTTCATCACGCTGCACACGCCGCTGACCGACAAGACGCGCAACATCATCGACGCGGCGGCGATCGCCAAAATGAAGAACGGCGTGCGCATCATCAATTGCGCGCGTGGCGGGCTCATCGTCGAAGCCGACCTGGTCGCGGCGCTGAAGAGCGGCAAGGTGGCGGGCGCCGGCGTCGATGTGTTCGAGGTCGAACCGGCGGAAAACAACGCGCTGTTCGGCATGGAGAATGTGGTGGCAACGCCGCATCTCGGCGCCTCGACAGCGGAAGCGCAGGAAAATGTCGCGCTCCAGGTGGCCGAGCAGATGGCCGACTATCTGATCAAGGGTGCGGTTTCGAATGCCATCAACATGCCCTCGATCACGGCCGAGGAAGCACCGCGGCTAAAGCCGTTCGTCAAGCTCGCCGAAGTGCTCGGCGCCTTTGTCGGCCAGGTCACCGAGGACCCGATCAACGAGGTCGAGATCCTGTTCGACGGCTCGACCGCGACGATGAACACGCGTGCCTTGATCAGTGCCACGCTTGCCGGACTGATCCGGCCGCAGGTCGCCGACGTCAATATGGTGTCGGCGCCGATCATGGTGAAGGAGCGCGGCATCATCGTCGCCGAGGTCAAGCGCGACAAGTCGGGCGTGTTCGACGGCTACATCAAGCTGACGGTGAAGACCGAGCACATGACGCGCTCGATCGCCGGCACCTGCTTCTCCGACGGCAAGCCGCGCTTCATCCAGATCAAGGGCATCAATCTCGACGCCGAGGTCGGCCAGCACATGCTCTACACAACCAATGCCGATGCGCCCGGCATTATCGGCCTGCTCGGCACGGTGTGCGGCGAGAACGGCGTCAACATCGCCAACTTCCAGCTCGGCCGCAACCGGCCGGGCGGCGACGCGATCGCGCTGCTCTATCTCGACGCGCCGTTCCCGGAGAAAGTGCTGGAACAGGTCAAGGCGCACAAGTCCATCGACTCGGCCAAGCGGCTGCAGTTCGACGTCAACGCAATGTAGTTGACGGCGAACGGATGCGGCGGTCCTCCCCCCCATCATTGGGCGGCCGTCGCAGAGGCCGGTTCAGGTCAATTCGTCTGAGCCGTCGGAGACGCCCACGCGATGCCGATAGACCAGTTCCCAGCCCTTCCACCCTGTAAACAGCAGGATCAGAACCACGATCAGCGATAAGATAAAGCCGGTCGGGATCACAGCCGCCGCTCCACCGACATAACGCGAGTACCAGTTATAAAGCTCGATCAGCACGACGAGCACGTTGCCGCCGGCATGGAGCCATGCCGTCGTGAGATTGCGGATCTGAACATCGCCGAGAACGTCCGTCAGGCCGGTAAGAGCGGCCAAGGCGCCCATGATCAGGCCGGCGCCGAGAAGCCAAAGCGATCCGGTGACCCACCCGGGATCGGCTGTTTGCCAGAAAATCAGATCGCAAACGAAGGTGCCGACAAAGAAGGCGATCGGAAACGGAATCAGCATTGGATGAATGGGGTGACCGGCAATGCTTGCCGTGCTGCGAGGGTTATGGCTCATCTTGTTGCCTCCCACGCAAGCAAACTCCGCCAGAGGTAAAATGTTCCAGGTCGGCGCGCGGCAGCAGTTATCGCGACGGCGGCGCAGCGCGGCAGCAGCCAAATGTTATCCGCGGCGGTTCGGTGCCGCCATCTTGCGCCCGCTGTATTCGGCGAGCGAAATGCCGCCCAGCACCAGGACGAGCGCCAGCGCCTGGTAGAGCTGGAATGTCTCGCCGACGATCAGCACTGACAGCAGCGTGCCGAAGATCGGCACCAGATTGATGAACAGCCCGGCACGGTTGGCGCCGATCAGTTCGTTGCCCCTGATGTAAGTGATCTGCGAAATGACCGAAGCGCCGATCGCGGTATAGACGATGACCACCCAGCCGCTGATATCGGGGACGATAACCTTGCCTGCGGCGACCTCCCACAGGAAGAACGGCAGCGAGGTGATGAGGGCAGCGATCGCCAGGGACAACATCAGGGTCTGCCAGCGCATGACCGGCTTCAGCCGCAGCCCGACCGAATAACCGCTGTAGAGGACGACCGCGACCAGCATGATGGCGTCGCCGAAATTGAGTTCCAATGTGAGCAGCCGGCGCGGATCGCCGTGGCAGGCAGTCAAGATGACACCGAAGATGGTCAGCACCACGCCCGCAATCTGAGCCCAGCTCACGCGCAGGCGGAAGAAGAAGAAATTGGCAACGATGATCAAGACCGGCATCGCCGCCTGTTCGATCGAGACATTGATCGCGGTCGTGTAGTTGAGCGCGGTGTAGAAAATGGTGTTGAACAGAGTGAAGCCGCTGGCGCCAAGTGCAGCCAGCACGAACCAGTGTTTGCGCACCACCGGCCAGTCCTCCCTGATCGTGCGCCAGCCGATCGGCAGCAGGATCGCAACGGCCAGCACCCAGCGCAGGAAGACCAGCGTCATCGGCGAGACGTGATCGACCGCCAGCTTGCCGGCGACGGAATTGCCGCCCCACAACAAGGTGGTCAGCAGCAGGAACAGGTAGGCGCGTCGATGCATTGCGGGATTCCGGCCGCTTGGGGAGTTGTGTTTGCCGGCCTATTGCCCCCGCCGACGCAAGTAAATGATGTCAAAGCCGAAAATTGTTGTGCCTCAGGGCATTTTCGGCGGCAAAGAAAGGTCGCGCTTGCGAGGTCTTGACGCTATAGAGGCCTGTCGTTTCGAACCATATCCAGGCCGCCAGGGCGGCATCTCAAGGGAAAAGAAACATGGCCAATGTGGTGGTCGTCGGCTCGCAATGGGGCGACGAAGGCAAGGGCAAGATCGTCGACTGGTTGTCGGAGCGCGCCGACGTGGTCGTGCGCTTCCAGGGCGGCCACAATGCCGGCCATACGCTGGTCGTCGACGGCAAGGTCTACAAACTGTCGCTGCTGCCGTCGGGCGTGGTGCGGCAAGGCAAGCTGTCGATCATCGGCAATGGCGTCGTCTTCGACCCGCACGCCTTTGTCGCGGAAGTGGCAAAACTCAAGGCGCAAGGCGTCGAGGTCACGCCGGACCGCCTGAAAATAGCCGAAAACACCGCGCTTATCCTGTCGCTGCACCGGGAGCTGGACGGATTCCGCGAGGACGCCGCCTCCAATTCCGGGACGAAAATTGGCACGACGCGTCGTGGCATCGGCCCCGCCTATGAGGACAAGGTGGGCCGGCGCGCGGTTCGGGTGATGGATCTGGCGGATTTGGAAACGCTGCCCCTCAAGGTCGACAGGCTGCTGACGCATCACAATGCGCTGCGTCGCGGGCTTGGCCATGGCGAAGTCACGCATGAGGCGATCATGACCGAGCTGACCTCGGTCGCCGATGAGATCCTGCCCTATATGGACCGCGTCTGGAAAATCCTCGACGACAAGCGCCGCGCCGGCGAACGCATCCTGTTCGAGGGCGCGCAAGGCACGCTGCTCGACATCGACCACGGCACATATCCGTTCGTCACCTCGTCCAACACCGTTGCCGGCCAGGCAGCCGCCGGCTCGGGGGTGGGCCCCGGCGCCATCGGCTATGTCCTGGGCATCACCAAGGCCTATACGACGCGTGTCGGCGAAGGCCCGTTCCCGACCGAGCAGAAGAACGAGATCGGCGAATTTCTCGGTACGCGTGGCCACGAATTCGGCGTCGTCACCGGGCGCAAGCGCCGTTGCGGCTGGTTCGACGCCGTGCTGGTGCGCCAGGCCGTCGCCGTAAACGGTATCAAGGGCATCGCGCTGACCAAGCTCGACGTGCTCGACGGGCTGGATGAGATCAAGGTCTGCACCGGCTACCGTCTCGACGGCGAAACGATCGACTATCTGCCGGCCAGCCAGGGCGCGCAGGCGCGTGTCGAGCCGGTCTACGAGACGCTCGAAGGCTGGAAAGGCACCACCGCCGGCGCGCGCAGCTGGAACGACCTTCCGGCGCAGGCCGTCNTACGAGACGCTCGAAGGCTGGAAAGGCACCACCGCCGGCGCGCGCAGCTGGAACGACCTTCCGGCGCAGGCCGTCAAATACGTCCGTTACATCGAGGAGCTAATCGGCGCACCCGTCGCGCTCCTTTCCACCAGCCCGGAACGGGACGACACGATACTTGTGACCGATCCGTTTCAAGACTAGTTTTCTGAAGCCTTTCCGGGCATCGCGGCCGATTTGTGGGGGCCGGCGCGGAAACAAATACAGGTCGACTGAAGCATGGCAGATTTCGTTGCTATTCTGAAAAAGGCGCTCGACAAGCACGGCGACGAAACGCCCGAAAAGCGTACGCGGATCTATGAAAGCGTTCGTACCATGCTGGCGAAGAAGCTTGCGGAGTATTCGCCGCCGCTGGCCGCCGAAGCCATAAGCACGCAGAAGCGATCCCTGGAAGATGCCATCTCGAGCGTCGAGCGCGACTATGCCAGGGCGGTGCCGGCATCCGATCCGCTGGCGGAGCTGGAGCACATCTTCTCCTCCATCGACCGCAACAAGAACCAGTCCAGTCATGTAAAGCCTTCCGCCACGCCTGCGCCGGCCTGGCAGCCGGCGAAACCCGTGCAGCCGGCGCCGACCGCCAGGACAGAGCCGAGCTGGCAGAGGCCCGCGCCGACACCGCCTGCAGGGCGTGCAGAAACCATCGACAAGCAAGCCGCGGAGCTGGACGCCGACGACGATAGCGCCGATGTCTTTGCCAATGACGAGCAGCCGGCGGCGGACACGTTCCAGCGCCTGCGCCCCGCCGAGCGCAGGCGCAGCTATGGCGGGTTGATCGCGGCTGTCGTCGCGCTTCTGGTGGTCGCCGGCGGCGGCTATGGCATCTGGCTGAACAAGGATGCCTTTGGCTCGATGCTGGGCCTCGGCGGCGACACCAAGACGGTCTCGATCGAACCGCTGGTAAAGCCGGCGCCGGCCAAGCCCGCGGCCGATGCACCCGCACCGGCTGCTGCCGGCGAGGGAACGAAGTTCACCCAGCGCCTGTCGCCCGAAGGCGGTGAGACCGATCCCGGTCCCGCGGCCGGTCAAAGCGGCATCGGCGAGGGCGAGTCCGTCGCCGCGCTGACCACAC
>NZ_AYVK01000063.1:0-18825 GCF_000503155.1 Mesorhizobium sp. LSJC285A00 | reverse complement strand
CGGGCGCGCCAGGCGCCGGCGGCAGCCTTCCCTCGGTCCCGGAATCGGCCGGCTTCTCAGCCGGCGGCGTCAGCGCTGCAATCTCCGCTGGCGGCTTGGGGTTGAGATACGGGTCGAGTGCGCCCGATACATAGGCGGTTCCGACGACCGCGACGGTCCCACCCGCCGCGAACAGAAACGCCTTCAATGGATTAACAGCCATATTTCCCCTACCCCTTAGCCACCTGAAGCCGGTCTAGCGTGTTTTGCCGGCACCGACAAGAAAAAGCCCGGGCTTGTCAGCCCTTGGGGCTTGACCCCGCATTCAGACCCAATCACCAATCACGCATGAACACGATTCGATCCGTCTGCGTCTATTGCGGCTCGTCTCCGGGCCGCGATGAAATCTATGCCAAGGCCGGGCACCTGCTTGGCCGCTCGCTCGCCAAAGCCGGCCTGCGGCTGGTCTATGGCGGCGGCACCAAAGGCATCATGGGCGCCGTCGCCGAAGGCGCGCTCAAGGCCGGCGGCAAGGTAACGGGCATCATTCCACGCTTCCTCATCAACAAGGAGGCGACCGAAACCGCGCTTGACCGGCTCGACGAGTTGCTGATCACCGACAACATGCACGAGCGCAAGCACAAGATGTTCGAGAAATCCGACGCCTTTGTGGCGCTGCCCGGCGGCATCGGCACGGTCGAGGAAATCGTCGAGATCATGACCTGGGGCCAGCTCGGCCATCACCGCAAGCCGATCGTCTTCGCCAACGTTCAAGGATTCTGGGATCCGATGCTGGCGCTGCTCGACCATATGGCCAGCGAAGGCTTCATCCACACCGCGCAACGGGTCAAGCCGCTGGTGGTCGAAGACCCCGAGGCCATCGTCGCCGCCATCATGGTGGCGGGGTCGTCGGTCGATGCGCCGACGGAAGGCGTGCAGTCTGTAATTGACAAGATGTGAGGACGAAGCCGGCCTTGGCGCAGGCGGCCAGGAATTGAGCCCGGTTGGTGTCGTCGGCCTGGCGCATCAACTGCGCCGCGTCGTGCTGGCGCTCAAGGCTGCCGGCTACGAAACACTGGGCAACACCTGGATCGGCGACAGCAACAAGGCCAGCCTGGCCCAGAAGCAGAAGTCCAATGCGAAGCCACTGATCGACTGCATCTGCTTGGCAAGGATCTGTAGCGTTGGGGCAGCTGACTTCGATCTGTCCAGCTTTTCTTGAGCTCCGTCTTGTGCGCAATGTAAGCACGTTGGCGACGATTTCCATTTGCAGCCCGCTTCGCAGTTGGTTAACGGAGAACATTGGGCGGGAACGGAAATTTGGAGAGCGAGACAAAGGGGAGATGAATTCGCGCGAGCGATTGAAGGCCGCGAAGGGCGAGATCGCGTCGGAACCAAGGACGGCGATCCTGGTCCTCGGAATGCACCGCAGCGGCACCTCGGCGCTCGGCGCCCTCGTCGCCGCGCATGGAGCCACGCCGCCGAAACATCTGCTGCCCGGGAGCCTCCACAATCCCAAGGGACATTGGGAAAGTACCCTACTCACCATCGCCGACGACCACCTGCTCACGGCGGCCGCCTCCTCCTGGCAAGATTGGCTGCCGCTAGATCGGCAGTGGCTGCAGTCGCCGGCAGCCGAGCGATTTCGGCCCATGATGACGGCGATCATTGCCAGCGAGTTCGGCGATGCCCCCCTGTTTTTCGTCAAGGATCCGCGGATCTGCCGTTTCCTCCCCTTCATAGCCTCGATCCTGGCCGATCTCAGGATTGACCCGATCGCATTTCTGCCTGTCCGCAACCCGCTCGAAGTCGCCTGTTCGCTGCAGGAACGGGATCAAATGGAACTGCCGACAGCGTTCATGCTGTGGCTCAGGCACGTGCTCGAAGCGGAGCATCATTCGCGACACATGCCGCGCTGTATCCTGCGCCACGAAGACCTGTTGAGCGACTGGCGACATCAGATGGACCGCGCGGCCAGGGAGACCGGAATCGTCTGGCCTGTCACGTCCGATCAGGCCGACACCGCAATCGC
This sequence comes from Mesorhizobium sp. LSJC285A00, assembly GCF_000503155.1. Taxonomy (NCBI): domain Bacteria; kingdom Pseudomonadati; phylum Pseudomonadota; class Alphaproteobacteria; order Hyphomicrobiales; family Phyllobacteriaceae; genus Mesorhizobium; species Mesorhizobium sp. LSJC285A00. The sequence continues at coordinate 16,814 of NZ_AYVK01000063.1, read as the reverse complement.
CGAGTTCCTGGACAAGGACCTGCATCATCAGCGGGCCTCGGTCGCTGATCTGCAAAACCATCCGGATGCCACGCCATTAGTCCGCAGCGCCTATGCCATTTTGCGCAGTATGGCGTCTGAAGGCGACAGCCAGGACTTGCGCGACCAGCTCGACAGGGTGCGGGCGACGTTCGATGAGAGCTGCGATGTGGTTGGCAAGGCCGTTACCGCAGGGAACCTGGGCGCTAAACGGCTACACGGCGAACTGGAAAAGGGCATCGTCGAGCGTGACGCCCTCGCTGACGCCCAACAGGCCCTCATCCGAGACCGAGACAGCTTCATGGCGGAGCGTGACGCGCTCGCTCACGCCCAGCAGGACCTCATCCAAGCCCGAGACAGCTTCATGGCGGAGCGTGATGCGCTTGCTCACGCCCAGCAGGACCTCATCCAAGCCCGAGACAGCTTCATGGCGGAGCGTGACGCGCTCGCCCTGGGCCAAGACGGCCTCGTAGCCGAGCGTAGCGCGCTGGCCAGGATCCGAGACGACCTGGTGGCGGAGCGCGATGCGGCGCTTGCGTCACGCAGATGGCGATTGACCGGACCGTTGCGATGGGTGAGCTCCATTCGTCGGCGATAGCAGCAAACACTCTAAACGCTGCTCGACAAACTGTGATCGCCTGTCAAGAAACCGTCACACGGAACCCGCCTCCCTCGTGTTACGAAGGACGGGTCGGCATCCGCGCGTCGGCATAGTCGAAATCTGAACCTGGTCGAAATTTCTTGGCGAGGCGAGCCGTGAACATTGCTCTCAACGCGGAAGGCCTGTCGCCTTGCCTGCCCGACGAGCACGGGCTGTTCTTCATCTACCATTTCACCGCCGAGGGCCTGCGCACCAAGGACGCGGCCGAGGTTGCATGGACATGGCGCAGCTACCAGCTGTCCGACCTGCGCGCCCGTCATGAGATCGCCGCCGAGCAGGCTCTGCCCGGGCCGGTGCGCGAAGCTTTCCTCGGCGCCAGCCAGGGTTGCCACATCGATCTCGAGGATGCCTGGCTTTATGGCGACCTGCCGGATCTGCGCCACGACTATTCGGCGGAAGCGCGCGGGCTCGGCCATTTCCGTTTTGCGCTCAACGACAAGACGCTGATCGGCGCGCGCAAGCAGCCACTGGAATCGGTCGATCTCATCCGCAAGGCGGTGGAGAGCGGCTCGCGCAAATTCCGCTCCCCCGCCGACCTGGTCGAAGCGGTCATGGGCCAGTCGCTCGACGGCATGGCGGCCGAGCTCCACGGTCTTGGCGATACGCTGGACGGCATCGAGGACCGTATCGTGCGCGATGCCTGGCACGGCGAGCGGCAGTCGCTGGTCGAGGCGCGCCGTCAACTGGTGGTCATCCACCGGCAGATGGCGACGCTCACAAACCTTTTTCGCCATCTCGACCATTCGCATCGCAATGAGCTGCCCGATCGGATCAATGACATGGCGACAAGGCTCTCGCACCGGGCACACACGCTCTATCACGACGGCGAGCAGTTGCAGGCACGCGCAAGGTTGCTGCAGGACGAGTTGATGGCCAAGCTGACAATGCAGTCCAACCAGCTGCTCTATGTGCTGTCGGTGATGACGGCGGTGCTGTTGCCGATGACCATCATATCAGGCCTGTTCGGCATGAATGTCGGTGGCCTGCCCATGGTCAATACGCCGATGGGCTTCTGGGTGGTCTCGGCGGTTTCGATCGTGATCGCCGCGGCGACCTACATGTTCGTAAGGCGGCTCGGGCGGACGTAACGCCCCGATCCCTTTGTTTTCACGCAATTCCCAAGGGAACGCGACGCGCTTTTCCTGGAATGCCCATCACGCCGTTGCGCGAAGATCCTCGACGATGGTGCCGGCGGCAGCGACCTCCGCCTCATGGTCCGGCTCCCGCCAGGTCTCGGCGAGACCCGCCGCATACCATTCCTGCATGGCCGGCAGGCCAAGCAATTGCGGGGGATAGGCTGCAGCTGCCCCTTCGAAAGACAGCCCATAGGATAGCACACGGAACGCCACCGGAGCAAAGAAGGCGTCGACGGCGGTAAAATGGCCGCCGGCAAGGAACGGCCCGCCGAACAGGGCAAGGCCATCGTTCCAGAGATCGCCCAAACGGAACAGATCCTGCTTCAGCGCGTCCGACATCGGCAACGGTTTCACCCGCAAGCCGCAATTCATCGGGCATGCGCCGCGCAAGGCCGTGAAACCAGAATGCATTTCGGCGGCGGCCGAGCGCGCCCAGGCTCGCGCCTTGGCCTCGGCAGGCCACACACCATGGTGGCGCTCGGCGAGATACTCGGCAATAGCCAGCGAATCCCAGACAGCCCAGCCGTCATCCACCAGGCAAGGCACGCGCCCGCTGGGCGAGAACGCCCGGTAGAGATCGAAACTGGGCCCGGTCGGAAACGGCGTCAATTGCTCCTCGAACGGAATGTCGAGGGTGCGCATCAGCACCCATGGCCGCAGCGACCATGACGAATAGTTCTTGTTGGCGATATGCAGCACGTACATCGAAAGGCTCCCTACTTCGGGGCCAACGCCACCGGGCGGATTTCACGGCCACGAAACATCGACCAGGAATACATCGCCAATGCCGCCCAGATCAGCGCGAAGGCAATTGCTTGCGTGGTGCCGAACGGCTCGTCGAAAATCAGCACGGCTATCAGGAACACCATGGTCGGTGCGATGTACTGCATGATGCCGATGGTGGAGAGGCGCAGAAGCTTGGCGCCGAAGGCGAACAGAAGCAGCGGCACCGAGGTGACTGGGCCGCAGCCGATGAGCAAAGCCATATCGGTGCCGTTGCTGGAGATGAAATGGTCCTGGCCGTTGACGACCAGGAAGACGATGTAGGCAAGCGCCGGCACCGACAGCAAAAGCACTTCGAGCAGAAAGCCCTGGCTCGGGCCGATCGGCAGCGTCTTGCGGAAGAACCCATAGGCAGCGAAGGAAAACGCCAGCGCCAACGACACCCAAGGCAATTTGCCGGCATCGACGGTCAGAACGGCAACTGCGACCGCCGCCAGCAACACGGCCGCGATCTGCAGCCGGTCGAGCTTCTCGCCGAGCAACAACGCGCCGACGACGATGCTAACTAATGGGTTGATGTAGTATCCGAGCGCGGTCTCGACGGTGCGGTCGACCGAGATCGCCCAGACATAGATGGCCCAGTTGACGGAGATCAGGGTCGCCGTCAGCGCCGCCATGGCGATGCTGCGCGGCGAGCGGATCGCCGCCTTGAAATCGGCTGTGCGGCCGGCCCAGACCAGCACTGCAGCAGCAATCGGCACCGACCAGACGATGCGGTGGGCGATCACCTCGATCAGCGGCAGATGCGCAACCGCCTTCATGTAGAAGGGCAACAGGCCCCATAGCAGATAAGCGCCGAGCGCGAGGAGAAAGCCGCTGCGGGCTTTGGAGTCGGCGTCGGGCTGGATCGTGTCGCTGGCCATGGCAAACGCTATGGCCCAGTGGGCCATCCAAAACCATCGCAAAATTATGATGGATCAATGGACTTCCGCTGATGGCTCAAGGGGCGGCGCCAGTTCCTCGCCCCACTTCGGGGGGCGAGGAAACCCACGTCTTGCAACCCTACTCCGCCGCCACCAATCCCGCCATGTCGCGGTTCTTCATCAGCTTGTAGACGATCGAATCCATCAGCGCCTGGAAGGAGGCGTCGATTATGTTTTCCGACACGCCGACCGTCCACCAGCGTGCGCCGGTGCCGTCATGCGATTCGATCAGGACGCGAGTGATCGCCTCGGTGCCGCCATTGAGGATACGCACCTTGAAATCGGCGAGCTCCATGTCGGCGATCTCGCTCTGGAATTTGCCGAGGTCCTTGCGCAACGCGATGTCGAGCGCGTTGACCGGGCCGTGGCCTTCGGCCACCGACATCTTCTCCTCGCCCTCGACCATCACCTTGACGATGGCTTCGGAGACCGTCTTCAACTGGCCGTTGGCATCGAAGCGGCGCTCGACCATGCAGCGGAACGAAGTGACGTTGAAGAACTCCGGCAGGCCGTGCAGCATTTTGCGCGCCAACAGCTCGAAGGAGGCATCGGCGCCCTCATAGGCGTAGCCCTCGGCCTCGCGCTCCTTGACCACCGAGATCAGCGCATCGAGACGATGGTCGTCTCTGGGCACATCGATGCCGCGCCGCTTCAGCTCGGCGAGGAAATTGGCCTTGCCGCCCTGGTCCGAAACCATAACGCGGCGGCGGTTGCCTACCGCCTCGGGCGGCACATGTTCATAGGTCGCCGGCTCCTTGGCCAGTGCGGAGGCGTGGATGCCGGCCTTGGTGGCGAAGGCTGAGGCGCCGACATAGGGCGCCTGCGCTTCCGGAGCGCGGTTCAGCAATTCGTCAAAGGCGCGGGAAAGCCGTGAAATACCGGTCAACGCTTCAACCGAGATGCCAGTTTCGAAGCGATCGGCGAAAGCCGGCTTCAGCGCCAGCGTCGGCACGATCGAGACCAGATTGGCGTTGCCGCAGCGCTCGCCGATACCGTTCAGCGTGCCTTGGATCTGGCGCACGCCGGCCTCGACGGCGGCGAGCGAATTGGCCACCGCCTGGCCGGTGTCGTCATGGGCATGGATGCCGAGATGGCCGCCCGGAATGCCTGAAACAATGACCTTGTCGACGATGGCGCGCACTTCCGAGGGCTGCGTGCCGCCATTGGTGTCGCACAACACCACCCAGCGCGCGCCGGCATCATAGGCGGTCCTGGCGCAGGCCAGCGCATAGTCGGGATTGGCCTTGAAGCCGTCGAAGAAATGCTCGCAATCGACCATCGCTTCCTTGCCGGCGGCAACAGCTGCTTCGACCGACGCGTTGATCGAGTCGAGGTTTTCCTCATTGGTGCAGCCGAGCGCGACGCGGACATGATAGTCCCAGCTCTTGGCGACGAAGCAGATGGCGTCGGACTTGGACTGCACGAGCGCTGCCAGGCCCGGGTCGTTGGACGCCGACACGCCTGCCCGCTTGGTCATGCCGAAGGCGACGAACTTTGCCTTCGCCGTGCGCTTCTGCTGGAAGAAGCCGGTGTCGGTCGGATTGGCGCCGGGATAGCCGCCTTCGACATAGTCGATGCCGAACTCATCGAGCAGCTTGGCAATCGCGATCTTGTCCTCGACGGAAAAATCGATGCCCGGCGTCTGCTGGCCGTCGCGGAGGGTTGTGTCGAAGAGATAGAGGCGTTGCTTTGTCATTGTTCTGTTGGCGCGCGAGCACCCCCCTCTGGCCTGCCGGCCATCTCCCCCTCAAGGGGGGAGATCAGCAGCTTTAGCGTCGGATCTTTTCCCGCAGCGACGGAGATTTGCGAAAGGCCCGATGACAGGCAATCTCCCCCCTTGAGGGGGAGATGTCCGGCAGGACAGAGGGGGGTGTCGCGCGCTGTCATTTCCCCGCAAACCCATCCGTCGCGCGTATCAGCCGATCCAGAATCCCCGGCTCCGAATAGGCATGGCCGGCGCCTTCGATGAGGTGGAAATCCGCCTTCGGCCAGGCCTTGTGCAGGGCCCAGGCATAGCGCGCCGGGCACGGCATGTCGTAGCGGCCGTGGACGATTGTGCCGGGAATATCCGCGAGCTTATGGGCATCGCGCAGAAGCTGCCCCTCCTCCAGCCAGCCGGCGTGGACGAAATAGTGGTTCTCGATGCGGGCAAAGGCGATGGCGAAGTCGTCCTCGCCGAACTTGTCGCTGGTCTCCGGCTCCGGTAGCAGCGTGATCGTCTCACCTTCCCACAGGCTCCAGGCAAGGGCGGGTTCCAGCTGCGCCTTGCCATCGGCGCCGACCAACCGCCTGCGGTAAGCGGCCATCATGTCGCCGCGCTCGGCTTCAGGAATTGGCGCCAGGAAACGCTCCCATTTGTCGGGGAACATCTCGGAGACGCCGAACTGATAGTACCATTCGAGTTCGGCGCGGGTCAGCGTGTAGATGCCGCGCACGACAAGCTCGCTGACGCGATTAGGATGCGTCTCGGCATAGGCCAGCGCCAGCGTCGAGCCCCACGAGCCGCCGAACACCAGCCATTTTTCGAAGCCGCACATCTCACGCAGCCGCTCGATGTCGGCAACCAGGTGCCAGGTGGTGTTGGCCTCGAGCGAGGCGTTGGGTGTCGATTTCCCGCAGCCGCGCTGGTCGAACAGGATGACGTCGTAAAGCTTCGGGTCGAACAATTGCCGATGTTTTGGCGAGAAGCCGCCGCCGGGACCGCCATGCAGGAAAACGGCCGGCTTGGCGCCCCTGGTTCCGGAGCGCTCCCAGTAGATATGATGGCCGTCGCCGACATCGAGCATGCCGGACTCGAACGCCTCGATCTCTGGATAAAGAGTACGAAGTTCACTGTTCATTTCATTGCTCATATCTTCAGGCCGTGCGCGGGCCAGTCCGTGGTTTCGTGGTCGGGATGCTGGAAGGAGATGATCTGCTCCTGGCGGGAGTAGAAATCCGGATCCTGATGCATGGGCTGGTCAAAGATCGTTTCCACCCAAGGCAATCGGACCGCGTAGTTGACCTGGATCTGCGGCGCCAGATCGGAGCGGTCGTCGAAGGCGCCGATGGCGATCTCCAGTGCGCCAGGTTGGCGATAGGTCAGCGGTGTACCGCAGCGGGCACAGAAGCCGCGATCGATGTTGACCGACGACTGGAAATAGGTGGGCTCTTCGCGCATCCATTCGACGCCATCCTTGAGCACTGTCACCAGCGCGCCGAAAAACGAACCGAACTGTTTCTGGCACATGCGGCAATGGCAGATGGACGCCCGGCCGAGCTTGCCCTTGATGCGGAAACGCACGGCACCGCACTGGCAGCCGCCCGTTCGAACTTCATCGGTCATAACTTTTCCTCTGGCGGCCATTGTTCGGTGTCATGGTCGGGATGCTGGTAGGAGACGAGCTCGGCGAGATAAGGCGCCGACGACATGTCGGCCATAGTGTCCTCGCCCGGCAATTGCGGGATGGTATCGACATAGGGAAGTTTTGCCTCCGTGCCCCACTGGATCAGCGGCACGATATCAGCCGGATTGTCGAAGGCGCCGATGGCGAGGCCGATGCCGTCGGGCGCGGTAAAGGTCAGCGGCGTGCCGCAATTGGCGCAAAAGCCACGATCGACATGGCTGGACGAGGCGAAATATTTCGGTTCGCCGCGCGTCCAGTCGAGTTTGGCGCCACGCACCGAGACCAGGGGCGCGTAAAATGAGCCGAACGCCTTCTGGCACATGCGGCAATGGCAGATCGAGGCGTCACCCAGCGCACCCTCGACGCGAAAGCGCACCGCGCCGCACTGGCAGCCACCGGTGTAGATCGGCCGGTTGTCGAGGCTCATGGCGTCTCACTCCGTTTCATAGTCATTCGGGCGCATGGCAGACGGCCTCGACATTGTTGCCGTCGGGATCCAAGACGAAGGCGCCGTAATAGTCCGGGTGATAATGCGGGCGCAGCCCCGGCCCGCCATTGTCCTTGCCGCCGGCGGCGAGCGCCGCGGCATGGAAGGCGTCGACCTCGGCGCGGCTGCGCGCGGTGAAGGCGACGTGCTGATGGGTCCTCGGCTTGTCATCGCTGGCCTGCAGCCAGAACACCGGCCGGTCGCGGCCATAGCCACCGACCTTGGCGCCGCCGGTATATTCCAGTGGCACCATGTAGATCAGCGAAGCGCCAAGCGGCGCTATCGCCTGGTCATAAAAGGCTTTCGACGCGTCGAAGTCGGCGACATTGATGCCGAGATGGTCGATCATGAAACAAGCTCCTCCCTTGCTGGCGCCGGCACGTCGGCGCCGGCCAAGCCGGCCCCGATGACGATGTGCTGGCAGGCATTGTCGATATCGCGGATGACGTCGTCGTTCCAGAAGCGCAGGATGGTCCAGCCACTGGCACTCAATTGAGCGCTGCGTGCCTTGTCGCGTTCTGCATCTTCTACGTCGGCATGCTGACTGCCATCAACCTCGACTACGAGGTGATGGGCCGAACAGGCGAAGTCGACAATGTAGGGTCCAATCGGTACCTGTCGGCGAAAGCTCATCCCCATCAGCCGGTGAGCCCGCAACTCATTCCACAGTTTCAGCTCGGCATCGGCCATGACGCGACGCATGGACTTTGCATTCTTGCGCTGACGCGATGGAACGAGGTCGTGACCCATGCTCAGGCCACTCCGCGCTGGCGATTAGCGAAAACCGAGGCGAGGGCTGATCTCCCCCCTTGCGGGGGAGATTGGCTGTCGCTGCCGCCTTCGCCAATCTTACAACGGTGTCTCGCGCCACCCTCACCGCTTCACCTCCCACGTCGTCACGCGTTCGTTGGTGACAGGATCCTTGCCGTCCTTCAGCTGCACGCCTTGCTCCAGAAGCTCGTCGCGGATGCGGTCGGCTTCGGCCCAGTTTTTCGCTGCGATCAGTTCCAAGCGCTTGGCGATCGCCTTGGCGATCGCTGCCTCGTCGACCTTGGCCGCGCCGATATCGAAGCCGAGGAACGACAGCGATGCCTTCAGCGATGCGGCCGCTTCGTTGCCCTCCGCGGCCTCACCGGCAAGCTGCGTGAGCTGCTGGAAGGCGGCATAGGTGGCGAGGTCGTCAGACAGCGCCGCCACAACCTCCGCCGGAACTTGCCCTGCCGACGGGGAGAGATCGGCGGCGCGCTTCCATTTGCGCAGCGTATTCTCGGCCTCTTCCAGCTTGCGTACGGAAAAATCGATCGGCTCGCGGTAATGCGTCATCAGCATCGCCAGCCGCAGCACCTCGCCCGGCCATTTGCGGCCGCCGAAAGTGTCGGTTTCCAGCAGTTCGGCGATGGCGTAGAAATTGCCGACGCTCTTCGACATTTTCTGGCCCTCGACCTGCAGGAAGCCGTTGTGCATCCAGACATTGGCCATGACGTCGGTGCCGTGGGCGCAACGCGACTGGGCGATCTCGTTCTCATGGTGCGGGAAGATCAGGTCGAGGCCGCCGCCATGGATGTCGAAGACGTCGCCGAGATAGGCGGCCGACATGGCCGAGCACTCGATATGCCAACCGGGCCGGCCCCTGCCCCATGGGCTGTCCCAGCCGGGCTCCTCCGGTGACGACAATTTCCACAGCACGAAATCCCCCGGGCTCCTCTTGTGAGCGTCGACGGCAATTCGCGCACCGGCCTGCTGTTCGTCGAGATTGCGCTTCGACAGCTCGCCATAATCCGGCATCGAGGCGGTGTCGAACAGCACTTCGCCGGCGGCGACATAGGCGTGGCCGCGTTCGATCAAACGTTCGATGAGGGTGATCATGTCAACCTTGCCGTCGGCGCGGCGCGCGACGAACTCGGTGGCGCGTGGCTCGACCGTGGGCGGCAAGCAGCCGAGTGCGGTGACATCCTTGTGGTACTGATCGGCGGTTTTTTCGGTGACGCGGCGGATCGCCTCGTTGAGCGTCAGGCTTCCCGACGCGATCTCGGCGCCGAAATCGCGCAGCGCGCGGGCGTTTATCTTGTCGTCGACATCTGTGATGTTGCGCACATACGTGACACCAGCCTCGCCATAGAGGTGACGCAGCAAACGGAACAGCACGTCGAAGACGATCGCCGGACGCGCATTGCCGATGTGGGCAAAGTCGTAGACGGTTGGGCCGCAGACATACATGCGCACATTCGACGGGTCGATCGGGAGGAACACGTCCTTCGTCCGCGTTAGCGTGTTGTAGAGGCTGAGACCCTTCGATGCGTCAGACATGCGTGCCCTTCCGGCCCGTTAAGTTCTGGATGGAGTCTAACCTGTGCCAAGGCACAAATCGGCTCCAGCCTGCTGGCCGGGGCGTTTGTCCACTCTGGGGAAAGATGAGGCGAAAACGTCCGGACCAGCGCGAAGCTAGCCAATAATGCAAATGCCACAAATGGCGGAAAACGTTTTCATCGGCGGCTTTATCGCCTTGGCCGGTGTTGCCGTCAAGTCGCAACTTCCGGCAAAAGCGTCGCTGGATCATAGGTCAGGAGCCGCTGAAACATTTTATTAAACATGTCGGCACAGTCATGAAACATTCGCCGGCTAGTCCACCATAGGTCACGATTCGGTCAGATTCGGCCGGCAAACGCAGACACGGAAATGTTACCAGGGAAGAGATCGATGTCACGAACCAAGCAGGAATCGAGCCGCGCCAAGCAACCGGCGCTCGCCAACCACTACCGTGCGATCGGCCCGGCCGCGATCGTCGCCGCCCTTCTCCATACCGCGAAGAATAAAAAGCCGGCGCCGAAAATCACTTCGCCCCGCGCTGCCTGAACAGGCATCGTGCCGGCCGCCGACAAGGCGTGCGCCGGAACGGAAGGCTGAGGCGCCCATAGCGCGCCTGAAAACAACAGCTCTTCCTATTGAGCAGGTTCTTCCCGAAGACCGGACCTGGCTTCTTGGGAGCGCGCTCTAAAACAGCGTCATCTGACTGTCGTCCGCGCCGGGCTTCTGGCGCCTGACCTTGCCGGGCTCGACGATGCCCATGTCCTGTATCTCCGGCCCGGTGTTGGCGACCTTGTTGACGAGGTCGGAGACCGGAATTGCCTCGAAGAAATCGGGCAGCGCGGGTTTGAGCAGGTCGGCCACATCGCGCGGCTCGAGCGTGCGGCAGTCCAGCCAGCGGGCAAAATCTTCAGGCGCGATCACCACCGGCATCCGGTCATGGATATGGGCGATGCCGGCATTGGCGTTGATGGTAAGAATGGCGCCGGTGTCCATTTCCGAACCGCCCGGCTCGGCATAGGTTTCAATCAGCCCGGCAAAGGCGATCAACCCGCCATGCCTCGGCCGTATCCAGTAGGGCTGGCCCTTCTTGCCGCTGCCGGATTGCTGCCACTCATAGAAGCCGGAGGCCGGCACCAAGGCACGGCGATGGCGCATGGCGGCTTTGAACGAGGCTTTTTCAATAGCGCCTTCCGAACGCGCGTTGATGAGCAACGGAAATTCCCTGGTGTCCTTGACCCAGGTGGGGATCAGCCCCCAGCGCACCAGCATCGCCTGGCGATCCGGGAAATTCGAGCCCGGCATGCGCGGCGGTCCCGACAGCGCCATCAGCACCGGCTGCGTCGGCGCGATGTTGTAGCGGGCCGGAAAATCCTCCAGCTCCGCCAGGCCGAGCAAGGCGGCGGTCTGGTCCGGCGTGGCCGTCAGGGCAAAGCGTCCGCACATGGGAAAGCTCGATGAAATGATCCGATCGCGAAAGTGGCGATGGAACCGGCGTTGCGCAACCGCTAAAGCTCAATGCCGCCGGCCGGTCCACAAGGGTCTGGCCTCACATAGGCGAAAACGAGATCGATGAACGAGCAGCGCAAGACACTTCCCGCAGTCTCGGTCGCCGTCGTGCGCGGCAGGACGGTGCTGCTGGTCAAGCGGGCGCGGCCGCCGTCGCAGGGGCTTTATGCCTTTCCCGGCGGCAAGGTCGAGCCCGGCGAGACGCTGCAAGAAGCAGCAGTGCGCGAGTTGCTGGAGGAAACCGGGCTGCGGGCGCAGGACTATCGTCCGCTTCGCGACATCCACATCGACGGCAGCGGCGAGAATCACCCGGTCGACTATCTGCTGACCGTGTTCGGCGCCGTTTATGCCGGCGGCGAAGCGACGGCCAGCGACGATGCCGAGACCGCCGCCTTCTATAGTCTTGATGAAATGGCGACGCTGCCGCTCGCGGGTGACGTCGTGGAGGTGGCTGAAGAGCTTTTGGCCTGAAGCAAACCGGTATCCGCCCCTCCGAGAATCGCCTTGCAGGCGACAAAATGTTTCGCCAGATAGACTTATGACCCGCACCTCGCTGTTCCTTGCCGCATGCCTCGCCGCCGCCACGGCTGTTGGCGTGCAGCCGGCGCTGGCCGCCGAGTCGCCGTTCGAGCCCGGGCTGATGCGACTGGCCGAGGTGCTGGGATCGCTGCATTTCCTGCGCAATCTGTGCGGCGAAAAGGGCGACCAGTGGCGCACCGACATGGAAAAGCTGATCGATTCAGAAAATCCCGATCCCGAGCGGCGCGCCCGCTTCATCGCCAGCTTCAACCGCGGCTACCGTTCCTTCGGCGGCACCTATACCCAATGCACGCCGTCAGCGACCGAAGCCATCAGCCGCTACATGAAGGAAGGCGAGACGCTGTCGCGCGACATCGCCTCGCGTTACGGCAACTGACGAGCGCCAGACGGCGTTTAGCCACGCCTTTTCGAGCACCCGCCTTGTATCCACGGCACGTTGATGCAATCTTGGTGTTGCACTTGCGCAACAGTATTAACGAAACGTTAGCGCGCGAATGCGGAATTAACTCAAACTGAAGGTTTTCATCCCGCTCACCGGTCTAATCGGCTAAGTTTGAATCGGACCGAACGCAGGCGACGAAGTTTGTAAAGACGATCAAAAAAATGTCGTATTTACAGACACTTACTTAGCCTGCGTGAGATAGGGGCAGCCAAGCCGGATCCGACCCGTCGGACCGCCGCTTGAAAGGTGGACATCGCAAATGGAACATGGCGTCAACGACATCGACGCGCTGGTCAGGGAAGAAAAGCGCCTGACCGCGGTGGAAAGCCATAGCGAGGCCTGGGCGGAAGGTCTGTCGGCCGGCATAGAACCTGAAATCATCGCCGAGGCAGCGCTTGAAACCGCGTTCGGCGAGATGCTGCGAGCCAATGGCGAAACCTCGGCCCTTGCCCTGCTCGATCGCATGCGTGAAAAGGTGATCGCCGGCGCCTTCGAGCCGGAGCGGTTTCGGCACTAGGCGTCGCGCGTCTCAGAGGGTGCACTGCCAGCTTACCGGTTCTTTGACGACGGCGAGTCGTTTGGGCATCATGCCTGAAGAGCCTAGGCCCGAGGAGAGACAAGCGGTGAATTTTTCGATGTCAGGCCGGCCTCGCGGCGTGGTCCTCAGCATCTGGCTTGCCGCTTCCTGCGCCGCGGTTCCGCTGGCGCTTGTCCTGACCAGCAACCCTGCCTATGCGCTGAGCGAGATCAAGCGCGAGGAGCTTCCAGCTCCTGCCGGGCCACCAGCCAATGGTGAGACGGCGCCGTCTGAAAATTCAGTGCCAATGCCCGATCTGCCCCGCACGGCGCCACCGGCGGCCAGCCAGCCGAAATCGCCCACGGAGCCCGAACAAAGCCAACCGGAAGCCCCCGCCAACGATGGCGGCGTGGCCAACCCGCGTGCCGGTCCAGAAGCGCCGGTGCCCGAAGTCGTCTATGACCTTTCCAAATTGCCCGAGCCCGTCAGGCGCATGCGCGATCTGATGGTCGAGGCCTGCGTCAGCGGCGACATCGAGAAGCTGCGGCCGCTGATCGGCAAGGGCGACACCATGACCCAATTGTCGCTGGGCGAAATCGAGGGCGACCCGATCGCCTTCCTGAAAGGGCTATCGGGCGACAAGGAAGGTCAGGAAATCCTCGCTATCCTGGAAGAGGTGCTCAATGCCGGCTATGTCCATGTAGACGTCGGCACACCGCAGGAACTCTATGTCTGGCCATATTTCTTCGCCCTGCCGCTGGACAAGCTCAACGCCAGGCAGCGGGTCGAACTGTTCAAGATCGTCACCGCCGGCGACTATGACGACATGAAGCAGTTCGGAGCCTACATCTTCTACCGCGTCGGCATTACGCCCACCGGGCAGTGGACGTTTTTCGTCGCCGGGGATTGAACGGCGGTTCCCCTGGGATGGCTACTGGCTAGGGCTAGAAAGCTCGAGGCCTGTGTCAGGCCATATGCGGATACCTTCATTTCGAAGGGCCGAAATCGCTTCGACCGCCGCGTTGGGATCCATTTGCAGCACCTCGGCGGCATGCCGCAATTCTTCCTTGTCCCGCAGCCTGTTTACCACCCAAGCCACCTTGCGCTCGATATCCACGCCATAGGCCGCCTTCGCCTTGCCAACAGCGTCGCTCGGGATTTCCTTATAGATGCCAACCAGCACTCCAAGATCGATGGCATCGCGATATGCAATTGCACGGTCCTGACATCGATCCGCGTTCGCCAGCAACTTCTCGGCAAACATATCCGCCGGGACCAGGGCGGATACATTCAGATCGTCGTCGAAATGGCCTCGCAGTTTTATGCGGCCTTCGCGGATGACTTCAAACTTGATCGTTTGGCCTTTCAACCGCACGATCGTCCGCAAGCCATATTGATCGATCTGGAAGTCCCGAACAGCCTCGACCGGCTCAGGAAAGAATGCTCTGACGCCACGTTCGGCTGCGGAGGTCCGCAATTCGCGATAGCCATCACTGTCGGCACACAGGAAGTCCACATCCAGTGAGCGGCGATATTCCCCGAATTTCATAACGATCGCAGTGCCACCGCCGAACCAGCACTGGTTTGCGGTCAGGAAATGGCGATCCATCAATCCGAGCGCTTCGGCAATGATCTGGTGCTCGGGCCTCTTGAATTCCATCATGACGCTCGCGGTGTGTCCTGTTGATATTCCGGCTGCGAGGAACGATCAGGTGAGGGAAATCAGCCGGCGGTCAAGAGCACGCCGTGACCGAATTTGTCTGCCAAACTTTGGATAAGCATCTTCTCACGCACAGTAAGACGCTTTTGATCGACAAACCGCCAATTACGCTCATACAGCGCAAATGCCTCTTCGGCCGGAATCGGGCGTGCCGCATCGCGGTTCCAGGCGAGCGCCTGGAGCTCCGGAAACTCCGCAGGGACAATCATGGGCGCGATATCTGCGTTCATAATGCCCTTAACGTAGTGGATAGCGCTTAAAAAATCCAACGCAGCAAGAAACCGCTAAGCCGGCAGCGCCTCGGAAAACTCTACCGGCCTGCCCTGCCCGGGCGTGACGATCTCGCCTTCCCACATCACGCGACGACCGCGCACGATGGTGCCGACCGGCCAGCCGGTGACTTCCTTGCCGTCATAGGGCGTCCAGCCGGCCTTGGAGCCGGCCTGCGCATTGGTGATGGTCTCGCGGCACTTCATGTCGACAACGGTGAAATCGGCGTCATAGCCTGCGGCGATACGGCCTTTCCGGGCCATGCCGAAGATGCGCTGCGGGCCGTGGCTGGAGAGGTCGACGAAGCGCTGCAGGGTCAGCAGGCCTGAATTGACGTGGTCGAGCATGATCGGCACCAGCGTCTGCACCCCGGTCATGCCAGACGGTGAGGCCGGATAGGGCTTTGCCTTTTCGGCCAGCGTGTGGGGGGCGTGGTCGGAGCCGAGCACATCGACAATGCCTTGCGCAATGCCGTGCCAGACGCCGTCGCGATGGCGGGCCGCGCGAACCGGCGGATTCATCTGGATCAGCGTGCCCAGCCGCGCATAGTCGTCGGCGGTGAGCGTCAAATGGTGCGGCGTCGCCTCGCAGGTGGCGACATCCTTGTGCTGTTCGAGGAACACGATCTCTTCGGCAGTGGAGATGTGCAGGACATGGATGCGGGCGCGGGTGCTGCGCGCGATGCGCACCAGCCGCTCGGTGCAGCGCAAGGCCGCGATCTCGTCGCGCCAGACGGGGTGTGAGGACGGGTCGCCCTCGACGCGCAAGCCGAGGCGCTCGCGCAGCCGGAACTCGTCCTCCGAGTGAAAGGCGGCGCGGCGGCGGGTGTTGCGCAGGATCGATGCGACACCCTCGTCGTCCTCGACTAGCAGGTCGCCGGTGGACGAGCCCATGAACACCTTTATCCCGGCAGCACCCGGCAGCCGCTCGAGCTCACCGACATCATTGGCATTCTCGCGTGTGCCGCCAACCCAGAAGGCGAAGTCGCAATGCATCCGGCTGGTGGCGCGGCGCACCTTGTCGGCAAGCGCCGCCTCGCTGGTGGTCAGCGGATTGGTGTTGGGCATTTCGAAGACGGCGGTGACCCCGCCCAGAACAGCGGCGCGAGATCCACTCTCGAGATCTTCCTTGTGCTCCAGCCCCGGCTCGCGAAAATGCACCTGGCTGTCAACGACGCCGGGCAGGACGTGCAGCCCGCGACAGTCGATCGCTTCGCCGGCCGAAGCTTGGCGAAGATCGCCCATTGCGACGATGCGACCACCCTTGACGCCGACATCGCGCGCGCCCTCGCCATCATGGTTGACCACCGTGCCGCCTGTCAGGATGAGGTCGTAGGTGGTGGCCATGGGCGTTCGGTCTCTTGCGGGGGGAGTATCGTCGGCTTACGTAAAGGCCGACCGTTTTGCAAGATCAGGTTCTTTGCCGCCCATGCCTTTTGCCCTGCTCAAAGACCGCGCTCTCATTTCCGTGTCAGGCCCGGATGCCGAGCATTTTTTGCAGAACATCCTCACCACCGACCTCGACACGCTGGTCGACGCGGCAAAGCCCGGTGCGCTGCTTTCGCCGCAAGGCAAGATCCTGTTTGATTTCCTGATCTCGCGTAGCGGCGAAGACGCATTCCGGCTGGATTGCCGTGCCGACATCGCAGACGACTTCCTGCGCCGGCTGATGCTTTACAAGCTGCGCGCCAAGGCCGAGATTGCTAGGCAGGATCAAGTGCTTGTGACGGTTGCCTGGGGCGATGATTCAAGCGCTTCACAGTCTGATTCAACGGTACTTGCCGATGCCCGCTTCCGCGAGGTGGCTGTGAGCCGCTCCTATGGCGGCGCATCCGTAGGTGGCGACCCGGCTGCGTGGCAGGCGCTCCGCATCGCCAACGGCATTGCCGAAAGCGGTTCCGATTATCAGCTCGGCGATGCCTTCCCTCACGACGTGCTGCTCGACGAGACCGGCGGCGTCGGCTTCAAGAAAGGCTGCTATGTCGGCCAGGAAGTGGTCTCGCGCATGCAGCATCGCGGCACCGCCAGGCGCCGCGTGCTGATCGTTTCGGCCGACCGCGCCTTACCCGCGCCCGGCACGGAGCTGACGGTTGCGGGGCGGCCGGTCGGCACGCTCGGC
>NZ_AYVK01000062.1:0-18989 GCF_000503155.1 Mesorhizobium sp. LSJC285A00 | reverse complement strand
ACGATGCCGAGCGTCGCCAGCCAGAAATGCCAGGTGACGAGCCTGAGCGAATAGAGGCGTTCACGGTTCCAGAGTCTCGGCACCATGAAGTAGATTGCGCCAAACGAGATCATGCCGACCCAGCCGAGTGCGCCGGAATGGACGTGGCCAATGGTCCAGTCGGTATAGTGCGACAGAGAATTGACCGTCTTGATCGACATCATCGGGCCCTCGAAGGTCGACATGCCGTAGAAGGCAATGGCCATCACCATCATGCGGATGATCGGATCGGTGCGCAGCTTGTCCCACGCGCCCGACAGCGTCATCAGGCCGTTGATCATGCCGCCCCATGACGGCATCCACAGCATGATCGAGAACACCATGCCGAGCGTCTGCGCCCAATCGGGCAGGGCGGTGTAGTGCAGGTGATGGGGCCCGGCCCAGATGTAGAGGAAGATGATTGCCCAGAAATGGACGATCGACAGGCGGTAGGAATAGACCGGCCGGTTGGCCTGCTTGGGCACGAAATAATACATCATGCCGAGGAAGCCGGCTGTGAGGAAGAACCCGACGGCATTGTGGCCGTACCACCATTGCGTCAGGGCGTCCTGAACTCCGGAAAATGCAGAATAGCTCTTGGAGCCGAGAAAGGAGGCCGGCATCGATAGGTTGTTGATCACATGCAGCATCGCGATGGTCACGATGAAGGAAAGGTAGAACCAGTTGGCGACGTAGATGTGCGGTTCCTTGCGCTTCAGGATNAGGCGCCCGACAGCGTCATCAGGCCGTTGATCATGCCGCCCCATGACGGCATCCACAGCATGATCGAGAACACCATGCCGAGCGTCTGCGCCCAGTCGGGCAAGGCCGTGTAGTGCAGATGATGGGGCCCAGCCCAGATGTAGAGAAAGATGATTGCCCAGAAATGGACGATCGACAGACGGTAGGAATAGACCGGCCGGTTGGCCTGCTTGGGCACGAAATAATACATCATGCCGAGGAAGCCGGCGGTTAGGAAGAAACCGACGGCGTTGTGGCCGTACCACCATTGCGTCAGGGCGTCCTGGACTCCGGAAAATGCAGAATAGCTCTTGGAGCCGAGAAAGGAGGCCGGCATCGACAGGTTGTTGATCACATGCAGCATCGCGATGGTCACGATGAAGGAAAGGTAGAACCAGTTGGCGACGTAGATGTGCGGTTCCTTGCGCTTCAGGATNATCGCGATGGTCACGATGAAGGAAAGGTAGAACCAGTTGGCGACGTAGATGTGCGGTTCCTTGCGCTTCAGGATCGTGCCCAGGAACAGGATCAGGTAGGCGACCCAGACGATGGTCAGCCAGATGTCGACATACCATTCGGGTTCCGCATATTCGCGGCTCTCGGTGATGCCGAGCAGATAACCGGTCGCGGCCATGACGATGAAGAGCTGGTAGCCCCAGAACACGAACCAGGCGAGATCGCCACCGAACAGCCGGGCGCGGCATGTGCGTTGGACGACATAGAGAGACGTGCAAAGCAACGCGTTGCCGCCGAAGGCGAAGACGACGCCCGAGGTGTGCAGAGGCCGCAAGCGGCCGAAGTTGAACCAGGGCTGGATGTTGAGATCGNAGCGCGATGACCACCCCGACCAGCATGCCAACCACACCCCAGAACATGGTGGCGATGGCGCCGTAGCGGATTGGCCCGTCCATGTAAGCGGACGGGTCGATCGGAGCGGCAGGCTTGAACTCAGTGTTGCGCAGTAGGATCGCAGTGAAGCCAGCCAAGGCGAAGAACAAGACCCACATATGCTGGCGAAAGGGTTCATCCACCCCAGCGCCAGCCGCCACCAAAGCCGCGAATGCGAACAGGCTTAGAAGCACGATTTCTTTGCCGAATTTCATCGCAAGCCCCGATTTCCAATTCCGGCGGATGCCAAACCGCGGTGTCTTATTGCGCAGCCGTCGCCTGCTCGCCCTGATCCATGTCAGAGCCGCACCATTTTGCTCGAGCAGCATCGAGTTCGGTGCGATCAGACTGCGACAATCGAATGTGGAAGCGCACCACCGGCCGCTCGTTTATGGATGGGACCTGGCGTCCCCGGTCGGGCCCCGGGTGCGGAGGCGACCGCGGGCGTGTGGGGGAGCGCACCTTCTGCGACGCTGGAAAGCAGGTCGACGCCTTACCGAACCCCGCGTTCAATGCCTTGGAACAGCCAGCGCCAGCGTTACGCTGCCGTCGTGACATTCGTGGCTTGGGGAGACGGCGATTTTCCCCTGCGGATGAGGCGTATTGACTTCGGCCAAGTGTGGATGCTTCGCCGACGAGCCGAAAGGCAACTGGCGCATACGATCGGATGGAGAACGGGCTGTCGCTACGCGACTTCTTCTGAGCCCAACGCGAGCATGCCCTGCCCCGGATGAAGTAAGTGACGGGGGCCATGCAGCTTCTGCGTCATTCAAACGGCTGTAGCGCCTCGGCCGCCGCAGCGCCGTTCCAGCCGGCTCATGCTGTCCACGGTGACGCGGCGGTTGTTCTCGATCCGAATCACGCCGTCCATTCTCAGGCTGGTCAGCTGACGGCTCACGGTCTCGTTTGTGATTCCAAGGAAATCAGAAATGTCGGCACGCGTCATCGGCAGCTCGAAGCACGTCGAGCTAGCCGTCGGGTCAACATTGGAGTCGATGTTCCGGGCAATCATGAGGAGAAAGCTCGCCACCTTCTCTGGTGCGGTCTTGCGCCCCAGAGTCACCATCCATTCGCGTGCCTCGTCAAGTTCGTTCAGCGCCTGCTTGAGCAGGCGATGCACAAATTCGGGTGACTGCTTCATCATCCGTTCGATGGCCGCTCTGGGAAACGAGCATAGCGAGACAGCTGTTGCCGCTTCCGCATTGATCGCACTTTTCATCTTGAAGGGCCGACCCAGAAAATCCGGGGCGAAATGCAGGCCGACAATCTGTTGGCGTCCATCTGACAGGCTCTTCGTGAGCTTCACCACGCCTGAAAGCACGTTCGAATAACAGTCGACCGCCTCGGCGTCGCCGATCAGTTCGACCCCCGGCTCGATATTGTGCCGCGACGACGTCTTGGCGAGCTGAGCCAAATGGTCTGGCTCTAGCGCGCCACAGACACCGCGGCGCCGTGCCTCGCAAGACAGGCAAAGAACGGGGATGCCGGAACTGTGAATATCCTGCCGTAATGTCATTCGATCGCTCTACCGGTCCGTGCGGGCAGGATAGCATCCACGGTAGAAAAATCCTTGCGGCAGTTTGTCCGTGCTGAAGGTTGATCGAAATCAGGGCTTAGGCTCATCCAAGCATCCACAGTTCGGGCGACGCAAACACGGTGGACCACGACATGCGACAAAAGCTAGTTGCCAGATTTGGCGAGAACGTCCCGCGATACACGAGCTACCCGACCGCGCCGCATTTCAATGCAAGCGTTGACGCTACCGTTTGTCGTGGCTGGCTACAGGGGCTCGACGAGGGCGACGAAATCTCGCTCTATCTGCACATCCCATACTGCGACAAGCTTTGCTGGTTCTGTGCCTGCCATACCAAGCAGACACGCCATTACGAACCGGTGACCACATATCTGCGCTCACTGCATGCCGAGATCGCCACCGTCGCCAGTCTTGTTGGAGGCAAAGGTCGTGTGCGTGCCGTCCATTTCGGCGGTGGTTCGCCGACGATGCTCAAGCCCGAAGATATGGTGGCGCTGGGANACCCAACGATATGGACGATGCCCGCCTCGATGCGCTTGCCGAAATCGGCATGACCCGTGCGAGCCTCGGCGTCCAGGATTTCGATCCGAAGGTGCAAAAGGCGATCAACCGCGAACAGAGCTTCCTGCAGACCAAGACGGTCGTCGACGGCGTTCGTTCGCGCGGCGTCGGATCCGTCAATCTGGACCTGCTCTACGGTCTGCCGCACCAGACCAGGGAAAGCGTCGCTTCTACGGTCACGCAGGCACTGACCCTGGAACCGGATCGGATCGCACTGTTTGGCTACGCGCATGTACCGTGGTTCAAGAAACATCAGACGATGATCGACGAGGCCTGGTTGCCGGGTCCCGCGGAGCGCTTTGCCCAGTCGCAACTGGCTGCACAGGCGATTGTAGACAATGGATATGAGGCAATCGGGCTCGACCATTTCGCCAAACCGGGCGATGCGCTGGCGATTGCGGCACACACCGGGACTTTGCACCGGAACTTTCAGGGCTACACGGACGATTGCTGCGAAATCTTGATCGGGCTCGGCCCGTCATCCATTAGCCAGTTTCGGCAAGGCTATGCGCAGAACATGCCTTCAACCAGCGAATATAGACGCATGGTTGATGACGGTGGGCTGGCCGCTGTTCGGGGTATCGCACTTTCCAACGACGACCGCGTTCGCGGCTGGATCATCGAACGTTTGATGTGCGACTTCGCCTTCTCGGCCATCGATCTGGTGGAACGCTTCGGCGAGGCCGGCCAGAGGCTCCTCCTTCAGTCAAGTTCCATGGCCCTCCACGATCCGGTTCGATTGCTTGAACTTGATGGCGACAGATTCGTTGTGCCGGCTGAAAGTCGCCCTTTCGTCCGAAGCATCGCGGCCAGGTTCGACAAATATTTCGAAGCTGGAACGGCCAGGCACTCGGCGGCAGTCTGAGCACTCAGAGGAACGGTCATGCCTCTCAGTCGATCATGGACCGCGGTACGTTTGTTGATCGGCGACCGTCTATCGAGACAAGATTCTGAGCGGACCAGACGCGTCTTGGCGCAGCGACGATATCGTCCGCTCGAGCCCTGCCTGTCGGATCATGGTTGTCGGCGACAGCTCCCTTCGACCTGAACCACCCGTTCACCCGAATTCTGCCGGCGCAGTTCCAGTGGAAAGGGCCTGGGCTAGACGGCTCTCTTGTTACCCCAGAGCACAACGTGCAGCTGCGGCAGCACGCGGGCCTCGAACCATCTGTCGCGGGTCACGCTGTCAACCAGCCACTCCATGCGCTTCAATATTCCGTCAAGGTCGACAGGCGCGTCATCATTTGTGGGGTGTGGCGGCGTGTGATTGCCGGGCTGCAGATAGATCGGAAGTTGCGGAAATTGCGCAGCGGCGTCTTTCGCGTAGGTGTAGTCCCTTTCGTCGAAAACAATGAGCTTGAGCACGACTTGGGGCTTGCCTTGTGCCGCCTGGAGGCACGCCTCGACAGCGGCCCAATCTGTCGTCATTCGGCTTGACGGCGGCTTTGGGCTGAGGATCAGCACGTCAAGCTGCGCAAACCAGTCCCTGGCAAGCGACCCTTGGGTTTCCAGCGCAAAACGGTAACCGTCACCATGGCCCCGGTCGATGAGCGCGCCGAGCGGCTGGATGGCCGGATTGCCGCCTGATAGCGACACCATCAGCGGGCGGCCACCGGAAAGGGCAAGCACATTTTCCCACACCGCCCCAACGGACATCATCTCCCATTCATGGCGGAATTGATTGTCCACAGCATGGAGGCTGTCGCACCAGGAACAGCGATAGTCACACCCGCCGGTTCTGACGAAGATCGTCGGCAAACCTATGAGCACGCCCTCGCCCTGGATCGTCGGCCCGAAAATCTCGCTAACGCGGATTGCGGGATGAGTATTCGTCATGGCCGGTATTCCGCCCAGGTTTTCGGCGTTTCGCTCACCCGCACGGCCGCGGTTTCGCTCAGGCGTGCCTTGCACCAGTCGTAGAAATGTCTGGCCAGATATTCCGCCGTGACTTGCTCGTGTCCCAGCACGTCGTTGAGATGCCGGTGGTCGAAGCTCTCGTCGATGTAGCGTTTGAATGGCGCCAAGTCGTGGTAGTCGCGCACGAAGCCGTGATCGTCCAGTCCATCCGCTGAAAGCTCCACTTCGACGATGTAGTTATGTCCGTGCAGGCGCGCGCATTGGTGATCGGGTGGCAATGAGGTGAGCTGATGCGAGGCTGAGAAGTGGAATTCCTTGGTGATGCGGAACATTACGCGGTGGTCCTTCGCAGCGCTCCGAGCCAGAAGTCGGAGTCCTCATACTCGGTTGGGTCCGGGTGCCCAGCGATGTGAAACGCCTCACGCCGCTCGACGCAGGTCCCGCACCTCCCGCAATGACGCTCGGTGCCCTTGTAACAGGACCAGGTCTGCGCAAACGGCGTGCCGTATGTGGCTCCATCCGTAACAATGTCCGCCTTCGTCAGGTTCACATAGGGTGCATAAAGGCGAATCTGCGCGTAGCCGTCGAGCGCGTGGTCCTGCATCATCTGGAAAGCGTCGATGAAGGCCGGACGGCAATCGGGATAGACAACGTGATCCCCACCATGCACGGCCGTCGCCACTGCGTCAGCGTCTTGCGCTGCGGCGAGGCCGAAGGCAATGGCCAACATGATGGCGTTCCGGTTGGGCACCACCGTTATCTTCATCGTGTCTTCGGCATAGTGCCCGTCGGGCACGTCCACATTGTCGGTCAGCGCGGAGCCGGAAAGGTCGCCGCCGATCTCGTGGATATCGATGATTCGCTGCGGGACACTCAGGCGCGCCGCGCAAAGGGTGGCGAAGCCCAATTCCTTCCTATGCCGTTGGCCGTAATCGAACGATAGCAGGCCGGTCAGCTGGTGCTCCGCTGCCACCTTGTGGGCAAGAGTAACGGAATCCAATCCGCCGGAGCAGACGACGAGAGTCTTCATCGTTGGGTCCTTGTTTTAACCGGGTAGGCTGCGACCGGAGATTTCTCTGCGCTCCAGTACTTCAGGAAAACCATTTTGTGAAGTGAACGGAGACCAATTCGTGCGCTTGCGTGCGATGCGCAAAAAGCCTTCGCGGTGAGCTGCAAGGACACGGACTGGCGAGACGTCACCCTTCAGCGGAATGCTCAAAGTCGAACGCTTCTCGGGGACAAAGTTCTCGACGAGCAGAGCCTGTCGGTCCGCCGAGCGACGCCATTGCCACGGTTTCGGAGTACAAAGCCGAGATGGGCTTGCCGCAAACAGCTCACTTACCAGGGATGTTCAGCGATGCCGAAATCCAGATATCGGGGTGGATTATGAGATCAATTGTCGCGACAGCTTTGGCTGGCCTGCTCGTCGCGCTTCGTAGATGCAGCGCATTCCACGTCAGGATCATTTTGATGAGCACGCCCTCAATGGATAACCGGCGAACCCTGAATAACCGGTCGTGAGCCGACATCTGTGAACAAGCGGTGTGGTCGATTGCAATCACCCATGTCTTGCGCACAGGTACCTTATGGCAGTGGATGAACTGAACTTGATGGTTTTACAGATGGCAGTCGAAAGCGTCCGCTCGCTCTCGTTGAGCTTCGCTGAAAAAGCCGCCGAGATAGCCACCAGGAGCCGCGGCAGCCTGCTTTTCAACGTGCGGATCGACGGTGACGCGCAAGTCCAGCGGGTCGCAGCCATCCGATATCACGGCGGCCAATTCGGCGTGCTGGCGTTAGACGGACACGGCCTAGTTACCCACTATTGCATCGTTAACGGTATGTTCTCACATTACATTGCGGCCTTGGAGAGCTGGCACAGGATGCCCCTGTCGATGCAGGCCAAGATGGATGCCAACGGCAATGCCCGTCTCTTCGTAGCGGCGTTGCGGGATGCCGGACATATGCTGGGCACCTAGCATTTGGCCAGAGTGCATCCGCAAGTGCATCACTGCGATGGCGCCGGCATGATCGTCATGCTCGAAAAGGGCTGCGGCGGCCGCGGCAAAGCGGTCGCCGCGATGATGGTGTCAACGGCGTTGCATCGATGCGAGCGTTTAGAACAGAGGTCTCCTCCTGGCATCGAGCGCATGCAAGGAGCTACGCAAGCGCAAATCTATCAAGTATTTTGAAGGGACGACCCCTCATGCATACTTAGCTGCGATGCTCGGGCGGCATAAGCCTCGTTGCCATCTAGCCGCCTTGATGCACGGCGATAAGCTTTTGACGGCCTGAAGCGACGCTGTGGTCGCCGTTGCGGTGCTTTTCCACGCGCCTCGTCAGGCGCCGGGATTGCTGCGGCGTGATGGCAGGCGGGGGACGAAGCGGATATCGCCACCGTGGGCGCCGACCTCGACCCGCGCGATGATGCGCTCGACGCGGCTCCAACTAGCGGCGCCGTCAATGAGCTCCTTGAACATGCGGACCTTGCCTCTCTTGGCCGACGCTTCCAGGCGTGCTGTCGTGCTGGCCTCCAGATCCGCCACATGCTTGCGCAGGGTCGTGGTGGGCGCGAGGCCAAAGATGAAGTCGACGCGCAGCACCAGTCGATGACCTGGGTTGCAATAATGGCTATCCCCGCGGAGCAGGATTCGAATGTTCGGCCAGTTGATCCGGATCGCCCGCACCAGACGGCGCAGGTGGGGGCGGATCTCAGCCCCACTCGGCCGCTTGGCCGGTCGCAGGATCGCGCTGACGAACCGTCCCACACCATCGAACACGACGATCGGCTGGAAGCCGTACTCGTATGGTGGGCATTGAACAGGCGAAGCTGTTGGCCTCCGTGCACAGCGTCGAAGGTGTCGTCAATGTCGAGTACGATCCGCTTCGGCACTTGCCGGAACGAGGCGCAATAGAGATCGACCATCGCCCGTCCCATCGCGACCAGCTCCCGCACCTCGGGTAGGTTCTCCAGCCGGCACAGCGTCGATTGCGACGCCAGATCCCGACCCGACGGCAGCGCATCCTGGGCCATCTTGAAGACCGGATCGCGGCGCAGCCGGTTGGCGTCGTTGCCGTCCTCGTAGCCGGCGCCGATCATCTTCATGCGAAAGCCGATCATGTCCGCCAGGCTGTGGACGACCTGGTCCGGGCAGCACGGATCGTCGATGCAACGCGCCAGACGCTCGGCCACCCGCAACCGCTTTTCCACCTCGGCCAAGGCCAGAACGCCGCTGTTGGACGACAGCATGCCGCCGTCGAAACGGGCGACGACGGACTAGCCGCCGACTGATGACAAACCGCTCAGCGGCAGCGCAAGATCGTTCATGGCGGGTGTGGTCTCCGGGAAATTTCGGATCGGCTTAAGCAACCAAATCCTACGTCATTTCAACGGGCTTGCGCCACATCCACCAACCCACATGAATTTGGTTAGGTTGATGCTGCGTGCCGCCGCCGTGAGGCCGCGCTCGCTAAGCAGCGCGTCGAGAACGACGAGAAGATTCAGATCGAGCCCTTTGAAACGCATGTCTTAGCTATCCATAGCGTGGATGAATTTGATTGAAACAAACGATTTTACCAATTTTCCGGAATGTCGCATGGACCTGGCAGGACCTCACGTGCGCCGATGACTGCCTCTATCGCGTGGCGAGTCCCTTGAGAAGAGCCCGAAAGAGGAAATCTGTCGCGTGCGGTGGAGATTGTACTGGGAATGAGAGGCAGCGCTCCAAATCATGTCGAACTCTCCGACGAATGGCGACCGGTACATAGTTGATCGCAACTGGTCCGGAGCTATGAAACATCTCGATTACATATGAGGTGCCGAGTGAATACGCTGACAGCACCCACCGTCGCAGCGTTTAGCTGACGTTTGACGACGGTTCCTATCCATTTACACGCAGATTCTTGATGTGCTGGCGCAAAAGCGGGAGGCCGGCGACTTTTCTTCGTCATCGGGCTGACGCCGCAGAAGCCGGAACTCGTCCGGTTGCTATGGGCATTGGGCTTGGTCGGCGCACAGGCTCTATGAGGGGCAATTTTGGCAACGCGACGCGACTCGGGTTTTGAACGACGCCGAAAACGCAAGCTGGAAAGGAACAAGATGGCAGATCAACTCGCCAACGAAATAATCGCAATGATCAAGAAGCGCGCCGCGTCGGAGGGCGGCATAGCGCCTGCCACGGGCGGCGAAATAACGGCTGCCACGGGACTGACTTCGCTCGGTATCGATTCACTGGGATTGGCGGACGTTCTCTGGGACCTGGAGCAGGCCTACGGCATCGAGATCGAGATGAATACGGCCGAGGCATGGTCGGATCTCCAGAATGTTGGGGGCATGGTGGAAGCCGTGCGCAGCTTGCTCCCTACGGGGGTGTGAATGGACAGGCGCGTCGTGATTACTGGGATTGGCGGGATTTGCGGGCTTGGAACCAACGCCGCCGCCATTTGGACAGAGATGCGAGAAGGCCGCTCCGCCATCGGCCCAATCGTCAACTCCGAGTTCCATGAGTTGAGGGTCAGGATCGGTGCCGAGATCAAGGCCCTGCCGGAGCATGACATCGACAGCAAGCAACTCATCTCCATGGACCGCTTCAGCCTGCTCGCTGTGCTTGCGGCGCGCGAAGCCATGCGTCAGGCCGGACTTTCCTCCAAAGAGGGAAATAGCTATCGCTTCGGTGCGGCGGTGGGCGTTGGCGGCTGCGGGTGGGATGCGATCGAGCAAACCTACCGCGCCATCCTTCTGGGCGGTAAGCGTGCCGCTCTCTTGACTGTACCCAAGGCGATGCCGGGTGCCGCTGCCGGCCAGGTCAGCATGAGTCTCGGCCTGCGCGGGCCGGTCTTCGGCGTCACGTCCGCCTGTTCCTCGGCAAACCATGCGATTGCCTGCGCGGTGGACCAGATCAGGCTCGGCCGGGCCGACGTGATGCTTGCCGGCGGCAGCGAAGCGCCGCTCATATGGGGTGTGCTGAAGGCATGGGAAGCGATCCGCGTGCTTTCGCCCGATACTTGCCGGCCATTCTCGGCCGATCGCCAGGGCCTGTCGCTTGGTGAAGGCGCCGGCATGGCGGTGCTGGAAAGCTACGAGCATGCCTTGGCTCGGGGCGCCACCATCCTTGCCGAAATTGCCGGTGTCGGCCTTTCCGCCGATGCGTCCGGCATCGTCGCGCCGACTGTCGAGGGGCCGGAGGCAGCAATGCGGGCCTGCCTTGCCGATGCCAGGCTGGACGCCGAGGATGTCGACTATCTCAACGCGCACGGCACCGGCACCAAGGCCAACGACCAGATCGAGACGGCGGCGATCAAGCGCGTCTTCGGTCAGCACGCCTTCTCAATGTCCATTTCTTCTACCAAGTCCATGCACGCGCATTGCCTCGGCGCGTCCGGCGCGCTCGAGTTGATCGCCTGCGTGATGGCTATCCGCGAGAGCGTCGTCCCGCCGACTGCCAATTATCGTGAGCTGGACCCCGATTGCGATCTCGACGTCACGCCCAATGTGGCACGCGAGCGCAAGGTGCGCGTGGCACTGAGCAACTCCTTCGCCTTTGGCGGCACGAACGCGGTTCTGGCGTTCAGGCAGGTGTAGAAGCCATGAAAGATGCTTCCGGCAACATTATCTCTCGCATCCAGATGCTTGCCGGGATAACCTTGTGAAGGGCGGGTCATTGACCGCCTCGGCGAATGCGGGAAGTGGCAGCGGAAGCTCGAGGATCCGGGGGTATCGTCTTTGCGAAATTCTTAACTGTTGAACCGGCTTGGACGTACCGCCGCCCCGTAAAAGGTAAGCGAAGCCATGCGGGCTCGGCTTGAGGGTCTGAAGCTGTACACGACAATGTCTGGAAGCCGCAGGGTCGGCTCTGCGCCCGTTATAGTCGCCTGAGTGCTGCCGGCCCGGCCGCGCCGCGGGCTCCGTCAACGAACTTCTTGAACCTGCGGACCTTGCCTGTCTTGGCCGACGCTTCGATCTTTCTAGAAGCGCGCCGGCAGCCTGGGCGGGGGCTTGGGGGTCAGACTGCCGGCGCACGCCACTCACGAAGAGCGGCCCCTTTTCGTGGTTCGAACGCCCATAGTCAACCGGAAACGTCAGGATGCCCGCCATGTTACTTTCAGAGCGGCGCGACTTCGCCATGGTGGACGATTCAGCCTAGGACTAGCCACTCTCGTAGGCCGAGTTGATGCTCAAGCCAGCATCGCCTCGCCGAACTAGGAAGAGTTCGCCGTTAGTCCTTCGTCGCGAGCCGATGCCGTCGTGCACGTTTCGTAGCACTCCGGGCGGCTATATCGCTTTGTTGTTCGGCGAGCTGCGCCAGAAGGGATCGCATCAAATCGAATCAAGCGTCGACATCAGCCGCAAGCTTCACATCACAACAGCTAGTCCACCCATTGCAGATCATCCGACTGTTCAGGCGGCGTCCGAAATGTCCAACTCCGACTCAAGAATTCCCACAGGTATGGAAAGCGATTTCGCTATCCGATCCCGATAGCCCTTGCTGTACCTCAGACCTCGCTCGATGTTTTGGATTTCCTCAGCGGCCAGCCCGCACGCGACCGCCAGGTCGTCGATCGAATATCCAAGGTGCTCGCGATAAGCGCGGACGATGTGGGTTCCCTGGGACATAGCCGTCAAGACTGGTTCGGGAATGCGCGAATCCTTCATAAACATCTCCAAGAACTGGGAGCTCCCTCGGAGATTCCTCCCCGAGGCGCACACTTAGCAAATAAAAAAAATGGTCGTCCATTCGGCCGAACCGGCCTCATGCATGGGATGGGCCGCTGAATTGGCCGATTCGGAATATGGCGGCTCACCTGCTTCTGATCAAATATCAAGGCTGCCCGTGCTGAGAGCCTGGTCGGCGTAGCGCATGCGACCTGCTATCCTTCGTGGACCATTCTCGCCGATGGCTTTCTTGAACAGCAACTCGAACTTTCGGCAGGACACTGCTTCCTTCGGCCAATCTCCACCGGCGAGGCAGCGAAAGACCCGCTCGTAACCGTTACCGAGTTTCGCAATTGCAGCAAACAATGGTCATCTGGTTTCATCCGGGCTTCGGATCCAGACAAGGGGTACCGCTTTCCTGGAGGCGCATCGCCACCTGTACAGGTTCACAATCATTCGACCGTGACCGATTTTGCGAGATTGCGCGGCTGGTCTACATCCGTCCCCATGAAGAGCGCCGTGTGGTAGGCTAGAAGCTGTATCGGGAGCGAGAAGATCATTGGCGCGATAATCTCGTCGACAACCGGCAGCACGAGCGTGTGCATGGTTTCGAGTTTCGATACGGCTGCCCCTTTTTCATCGGTGATGAGGATAATCCGCCCTCCACGGGCAGCCACTTCCTGCATGTTGGAAACGGTCTTGTCGAAAAGACGGTCATGGGGCGCGATGACGATCACTGGCATGTTCTCGTCTATCAAGGCGATCGGCCCGTGCTTCAATTCACCCGCTGCATAGCCCTCGGCATGGATGTAGGAAATCTCCTTGAGCTTCAGCGCACCTTCCATCGCTAGCGGGAAACTGGTGCCACGGCCGAGATACAGGACGTCACGACACTTTGACAGTTCGCGCGACAAGAACTCGATTTCCGGCTGGATGCACTCGAGTACGTGGCCCATCACGCGCGGCAATTCGGCGAGGCTCCTGACGAGCGCCTGCAGCTCGTGTTCGGGGACGGTCCCGCGGGCTCTGGCCGCGCCGATGGCGAGTGCTGCTAGAACGGCAAGCTGGCAGGTAAAAGCCTTGGTAGAGGCGACGCCGATCTCCGGTCCGGCAAGGATCGGGAAAACCGTATCGGCCTCCCGAGCGATGGTCGATTCGCAGGCATTGACGATGGCGCCAATTTTCAGCCCACGCTCCTTGCAGTACCTCAATGACGCAAGCGTATCGGCGGTTTCGCCGGACTGCGAGATGAAAAGAGCCGCCGACTGCGGCGGCAACGGGATCTCGCGGTAACGGAATTCGGACGCAACGTCGATTTCAACCGTCAGGCGCGCATAGCGCTCGAACCAGTATTTTCCGATCAGTCCGGCGAAATAGGCGGTCCCGCAGGCAGAGATCGCCAAGCTCGGGACCTTGGCGAAATCAATGCCAGGAACCATGTCGCGACTGTCTATGATGTTAATGTAATGACGGAGAGCATGGGCGATGACCTCGGGCTGCTCGTAAATCTCCTTCTCCATGAAGTGGCGATGGTTGCCCTTGTTGGCGAGATCGGCCGCGGCCGTGGAGATATGGCGCGGACGCTCGACGGGACGGCCGTCGACATCGAAGATATGGGCGCCCGAATTGCCGACAACGGCCCAGTCGCCGTCGATGAGATAGGTAATTTCATTGGTGAAGGGAGCAAGGGCGATCGCGTCGGAGCCCAGGAACATCTCGCCGTCGCCGTGACCGATCGCGAGCGGTGGTCCGTTGCGCGCCGCCGTGATGGTCGACGGTTCATCTTCGAAGAGGATGGCAAGCGCATAAGCGCCCTTGACGCGTTTCAGCATGGCACGCGTGGCCTCTTGCGGCCTCATGCCCTCTCGGCGGTATCTTGCCAAGAGATGCCCAACGACCTCGGTGTCGGTGTCGGTCTGGAACTCGGCGCCATCCGCCGCCAATTCGTCCTTCAGCTCGGTGAAATTCTCGATGATGCCGTTATGGACTACGGCGACACCGTCGCTCAAGTGCGGGTGCGCATTGCGTTCGGTCGAGGCCCCGTGGGTTGCCCAACGCGTGTGGCCGATGCCGACGTTGCCGCTCAGCGGCTCTTCCTTCAGTCGCGTCTCGAGATTGACGAGCTTGCCCTCGGCGCGCCGGCGGTGCAAGGCACCCTCGATGATCGTCGCAACGCCGGCGGAATCATAGCCGCGATATTCCAAACCCTTCAACGCGCCGATCAACCGATCCGACACCGGCTGTTGCCCAACGATGCCAACAATCCCGCACATGTTCGTCTCCGCACTTTGCGGGCAGCACCAGCCCACGCGAGACGGATACCCGTCCGGCCGCTTTAAGTGGCGGCCTTGTAGTAGAATCCCATAATATTGGTAAAATTGATTGTTGTGATAACTACCATCCACCCGATGGATAGGTCGGCGGCTGTGGAGCCACGACCCAAACTTCTATTCGCGCCTGACGCTCTTATGAGGATCGCAAACTCACACCCGCGGCAGGATCACGGCCTCGGAAAGGCCAGGAGGCCTTGGACAGTGGACGGACGACGGGCCTGCGACCCCTTGTCAGGCAGTCGGCATCTAGGAGCATGGTGCCGCCGACTTGGGCATCGGCGATGGTCTGTCTTGGCGACAGAGTTCGCTTCAGGACCGTCGTCGTCTCGCGCGGCTGCCAGTGTCAGTTGACGATAACAAAATGTCCGCCCGGGGGCGAGCGCCTCACGCACCGCACGTGCCAGCCGCGGTCGGTCCGGGACGCCGTCGAAGGCGTTGGCCGTGAAGACGAAACCGACGGGGCGCGACACCAGAGTAGCGAGTTCATAGCGCGTAGCCGGCGACCAATAGCAATTGGTCGCGCCGGCGCCGGTCAGCCGGCGGTGCGCGGCCTCCAGCTGGTCGGCGTAGTGCGACGACAGGCGGGCGATCGTGGCGATCGGCACAGCCGCCCCGCAACAGAGGTCGACCACCTCCATGCCCGGCTTCAGCCCGGTTGTCGCAAGCGCCATCTTCGCTGCGGTCGCGCTTGTCATGCTGCTCTTTCCTGGCCTTTGCAAGAACACGAACCTCGGCTTCGGTCGGAATGCAATGTGGCGAAGGGCGACCCGATCTGCGTCAAGCTCATCGCCAGGGAAGAGGCGAATGATGAGCAGCCCCACTATCGCCTGATCACCACCGGCGGCCGCCGATGTTCCCAGCATTCGCGTTCCAAGGTCGGCATGTCGTGCTCCTCGCTGGCATAGCCGAGGCAGAAATAGCCGATCAGCGTCCATTCGGGCGGCGTGTCGAGAATTTCGGCCATCTCGGTCGCATCGAGGATCGACACCCAGCCCATGCCGATGCCCTCCGCCCGCGCCGCCACCCACAGTGTGTGCACTGCCATGACGGCCGAATAGTCGATGGTCGCCGCCATGGTCATGCGACCGAGCCCATGGCCTTGTCGGGTCGTGCGGTCGGCGAAGACCGCGAATTGACAGGGCGCCTCGTCGAGCCCGGCAAGCTTCAGCCGGGCATAGAGTGCGGCGCGCTCTCCCGAAAAGCGCGTGAGCGCCTCGGCATTGCAGCGCTCGAAGCAGTCTCTCACGGCAGTGCGCCGCTTGAGGCTCTCGACGACTACGAAGCGCCAGGGCTGGCTGAGGCCAACGGAGGGCGCCATGCTGGCGAGCTCGAGCAGGCGTTCCAGCGTACCCTCTGGCAGAGCCGTCGGCTCGAAGCGCCGCACATCCCTGCGCCAGCGCAGCAGCGTGATCAGCTCGGAGCGAAAATCGTCGGTGAAATCTGGAGGTGACGGCATGGCGGTCTCGTTAGGTATGGATTGGCATTAGGGAGTACAGTGTGGACAGCCTCTGCCTATTGCCAAGCTGGCTTGTTGCGTCCGACAATCGCGTCATGCGACCCCAACCGCAAACGATAGAAAATCTTTCCTGGTGGGCGGCGCTATTACGATGCAATCGACCAAGCCAGTTTCGATCAGCGCGCACCGCGGTGAATCGTGTACCAGGCCGTTGCTAAATGCGCCATTGACACTCAGGCGCACCCGTATCGCTCACCAGGCCTCGGAATGCAGAGAACGTCGGCCTGGAACGCGGAGACGGCGACAGGCATCTCAGCTTGCATATGGTCGTTCCTGCCGCACCGCCTGCAACTCAGTTTGCTTCCGACCACGTCGGCCTCGACGTCCCCGAAGATTCCCCAGGTCATTCGGCAGATACCATCGTCTGTCGTCATAGCGCCGCAGCGGACAGCACCAGCTGCCCAGTTTCATTTGGTGCATCGCTGAGCTTCCAGTCGCCACCGCAATTTCGTCTTCCACCAGCGTCAGGCATGACCCAAATTGGAGCTCATCCCTCTCACAGTCGATTCGCGCTTGAACTATATGTTCTACTTTCGTTCACTGTTCGGACGACACATTAGAAAGAGCTGGAATGGAATCTATCATCAGCCCTCGACAGCCGCCAAAGGTGGCCGCTGTTCAAGCCCGCCGAAAAATTTGGATGCCGTTCACAAGGGGAGAGCATTGGTAGGACCATGCCGGCACCATCTACCTCTTTGTTCTTCTCGGGGAACATCGCCCGGGCCAGTGGTCTCAATCGTGACCGGAGAGTAAAAATAACTGACGCGCATCAGGGCTCGCGCATGTGGAACGAGATGAGCATCCCAGTTACTGGCACATTCTACAATCAGCTACCAATTGACAAAACGTAAGGCAGGAGACGGTTGAGACGTGGAAGGTGTTCGACCGTCGTACCGCAGAGTCGCCATAAGTCGCATTTACGAGGCCCTAATATTTGATGCAAATGGCTGGGAACGTTGCTCACCCTCAACTCGGAGGTGACCGTTACCATCAACAGCGGATGGGCTGGTGCCGTCATGAAGTTGGAGGGCGACTTGCCTCCTCTAGCCGTTTTCGCAACCTATTCCGTCGCCGTCTCGGTCAAGATCATAGATATCGGTGCCCACGACAGAGACCGGCCCGTGTACGTATGCGGGACCATTGCCCTTTCCGGAGGAACAGTCGACATCGCTGGCGATTGGAACACAGGCGCCTGTGTAGTTAGGGTCGCAGGATTCTTGGCCATGAGCGCTGCTGATGAAGGACGCCAGACCCAGAGCGACCGCGCCTAGACGATGAAACCGCATCAAACACCCGCCAGCCAACACCCAAGAAATCTTAGCGGGCATTTTAGCTCCATGCAATATTAGCGCTGGCTTGGGCGCCTATATATCACCACCAAGCTCCAAAGAGACAAGTTATTGCCCCACTGCAATGATCAAGATCGCGTTGAGGGTCGCGCGATGGCGGGCTACTTGATTTCGGTTTGCCAGATGCGCGGCCAAAGACCGACGCGTGCTGCCAGGCATATGCATCTGCGGCGGGGTTTGACTTTGATTTTGCGAGGCAGGAAGGTCGCTTGCTGTACAGAGGAGCTTATTGCCGAGGTCGAGAATCTTAGTGCAGATCGATGGTAGTGCATCCACATCAGTCTGATTTTCGACAGCCGTCGTCGAGCCGGAGTGCGCATCTCCCTCTGCGGTGAGGCCTCCGTAAGCGTCTGCGACGACTGACAGAGTCGACAACCACGCGCTTCGTTCAGCCCCCCGAGGTGATCATGGCTGAAAGCGGTCCTACAAGGGCGGGCGATGTTAGCCGTCAAGGCCGACAAAAGGCAAACGCTGTGGGATCGTGTGCAGGGCGAGGTCGGCGTCCCGGTCCCGAAGGAGCATAAGAAGGACAAGGCGGAATGGCTGAAGCCGGGACTGGTCGGCCGGGTCAGGAGGTCGAAGAGCGAAGAGAAGCTGCGCCACGCAGGCTACCGGATTTCTGGGAGGATAACCAAAGAGCGCGGTCAGTCTTGGGTATATGTACGATTGTTACCCAAGCGGCGGCCGGCATGGAACTCTCATCCTCGTGGAGCTAGGGTTGTGCTATGGCACAGCCCTTTCAATCCGCCCCAGTGAGAGCTTCATTTCAGATGATCGTGGACCACTATGAGACAGCGGTTTCACTCCAGGAGCGCATTGTAACTCGCGTTCGACAACGCAATTTGTCAACGAAAGGTGATGACGAATTTCTGGAGCATCTGAATGCCGCGTTAGAGCGGGTGCGCCAAAGCTTGGCTCGGGCCGATTAACGTAATTGATTAAAAAATGGGACAACCGCGGTCGGCAGGCATACAGTGTGCCATCGACGGCAACTCTAAGGGCGTCCGTCGGCTGTGAGCGATCAACATGCTTCCGCCCCAATAGGGAGAGGGAGCTATGACAGACTCCAGTTCACGAACTCACACTGCCGCGCAATGCGACACCCGCCAAAATTCCATCTATCGCAATTCGCTGCTGCTTCGAATGTGCTCGGCAGATTTGGCCTTGCTGCAACCTCATTTGGAAAGCGTCTCCCTTGGACTGAAGACGCATCTCGAAGTGGCGGGGTCTCCAATCAGAACCGTGTACTTCTTCGAGAGCGGTCTCGGGTCAGTGGTGGGCGAACTGCGGCCTGGTATTGAAGCTGAGATCGGAATCATAGGTTGTGAGGGTATGACCGGCTCAGCGCTTATCATGGGCGATGACCGGTCAACGCACGATTGTTACGTCCAATTAGAGGCCCGAGCCTTTGTTATCGATGCGGGCCTCTTCACCAAGGCGCTTTTGACAAGCCCAACCCTGCGAAGTTTTCTGCTCCGCTACGTTCACTACTTTCACCTCCAGGCAAGCTTCACCGCGCTCAGCAATGCCCGGATGAACATAG
>NZ_AYVK01000061.1:0-20435 GCF_000503155.1 Mesorhizobium sp. LSJC285A00 | reverse complement strand
CTGGCGACTGTCGTGCGTCATCTTTCTGTATGATCGATGACGCCTGTTCGGGGGTGGTATCATCCTCCAGGTCGAACTCACGGACTCCGATGGGGTTCTTGCCTTACATCTCACACATGGATTTTTGGTGCGAAGCCAATTCATAGTGATTGGGCCGACGTGCGGCCTGATTGAAGGTCAAAAGCTACTTCGGCGGCTGCGAACAGCCTAGTCTATGACCTCGCCACCGAACAGCCGGAACCTAAGCGCTTAATGGAGCTTAAGGCTCCATGAGTACACGCGGTATCAATTTCCTCGATCGCTGGGATCGGCAACAATCTCCCCGAAACGGCGAAGGCCGACACGGTTTCGATAAGTGAGTACACACACAAATTGTACGCCGACGCTAAGGCGCTCGGGATCAGGCGCGAAGAGATCGACGAAGAAGTTGACAGCCTATATCGGACGCTGGTCGATGCGCCTTCGGAACTTACCCCCCCTATAAATTAGCAGGGGAGGCACGGCATTCTTCAAGCCGTCGCTCTTATCCTTTCC
Organism: Mesorhizobium sp. LSJC285A00; assembly: GCF_000503155.1. Taxonomy (NCBI): domain Bacteria; kingdom Pseudomonadati; phylum Pseudomonadota; class Alphaproteobacteria; order Hyphomicrobiales; family Phyllobacteriaceae; genus Mesorhizobium; species Mesorhizobium sp. LSJC285A00. Next base: position 19,901 of record NZ_AYVK01000061.1, on the reverse strand, counting down.
CGATAGCTTCACCGGACATCGCGCTGGCCGACACCTTCTTGCGCAATGCCGCAGTGTGCCTCGATGGCGCTGACCGGGCGGCGGATCTGGGCAGGCGCAATGCGGCCCTTCACGCCATCGCCATCGCCATTGAATTGCTCCTGAAGTCGCATCTTCTCAGAACAGCGACCGACGATCGCTGGAATCGCCGCCATATCGGGCACGATCTCGGCAAGGCCGCTCGTTACGCCGAGAGAGCTGGATTGGGCCTGCCACCGCAACTGCACAGCGTCATCGCCCAGCTTCATCCTCATTTTCAGCGTGGCGGCTTCCAACGGGACCCAGCGCGTTCATGGCCGTCCGGTTTATCGCTCGACGCCCGCCACATCGCGCGGCGGCTTGCTCAGACTCTCATGGAACATAAGCGTCGCGCTAACGACGCCGCTGCTCCTGACTTGAAGATGACCCCACCCCCGCGATCCATTGCGCTGATCCTTGGTCCAGCCGACGGCCTGACGCCATCAACCCGCAAGGGGTCGGACTACGCGAAGCGTGCCGCCGCTCCGGCTTCGCCTTCGCGGTGATTGCGGCCATCCGCCGAACACATCGGGCGCCTGTCAGCGGGGGAGGGTCCTCCGCTTCAAACAGGAGCCGGATCGATGTCCCTCGCCGACGCGCATGCCTTCGCCTTCAGCCTCGCCGCCACCCTCATGGTCGCCATCGTCATCTTTCGTGCCGGCGACGGCACTCTCTCGGTCGTGCCGGCGAACGAGTATGACGGCGACGACACCGCCATCATCGGCGAAATCGACCGTTCGCCCCAGGACGGGGCTAACATTGCCGCTGGCGAAACAGAGCTTTGGCATCTCGCCGGTGCTTTTCGTTGCTATGCTCTGCGCGGCGTTGCGGTGGTGGTGGAAGGCGCAATCGCCAGAGCTATTCTCGGAGACACCACCATGATCATCCTCGGCATGTTCGTTTGTATCGCGGCCATCGGCATCCTGTGCTGGTTGCTCTTCACGCTTGCTATCTTCGCCCTTCCGTTGTTCGCAGGGGTCAGCGCAGGTACGTGGGCATTCAACACCGGCGCCGGCTGGCTTGGCGCGATCCTCGTCGGCATCCTGGCAGCCGGGTTGACGCTCGGCGTCGGCCAAATCCTCCTCGGCGTTATCAGCTCCATGTGGGCGAAGCTGGCGATCACGCTTGTCTTCGTCGCGCCTGCGATGGTTGCCGGCTACCATGCCACCCATGGCATCGCGAAGCACATGATGCCTTCGGAAACCTGGCAGGTCGTCTTCTCCGTCATTGGCGCGACCGCCGTCGGCGTCACGGCATATCTGCGGGTCGCGGGCATGACGTCAGCCGACCAATCCGGCAGGGACGTGGTTCGAGCCTAGACCCCCGCGGGCGGCGCAGGTGGACCAGACCGACGAAGGCCTAGCCTCCTCATTATCGGTGGTTGGAGCAATCGGGTTCCATGCCAGGATCGAGCAACGGCCACGTGCCGGCGCGGCCCCGTCTGGGACTTGGACTTTCTTTGGTCGATGCCCATCGCAGACCGACCAGTCGGTGGCAGGACGGCAGCGCAGGCGGTGGCGGCGGCGTTGCAGGTGCGCGGAATCTGTGCCTGGAATGCGTGGGCGATGCCGGTGAAGCCTGTAGCGATCTGCCGGAGGCGCGTTGCACGCCAACGTCTCCGTTCCCAATCTGTCCCAAGAGCGCTCCAAACGGCCTCTTCAATGGGCTGATCTGGCCGAACGACGGCTGAAGCCTCGACCGCCTAGGCCGCAACGGCGCATCTCGACTTTCTTCCCCTGCCGGCTCCCACCCCATGCCGCAAGCGCATGGGGACCCCGAGCGCCGCCATTCCTCGCGAGACAAGAAAGTCGTTCCTGCGCCGTCCTCCGCGTTGCTCCGGTCGCAAGCGATGCGTCGTCGGTCGCCTTCGGCCACCCGATCGCCATCGAGGCCGCATGGTGCGGGCTCGGGAACAGAAAACGGAGACTTACAATGGCTACCATCGGCACCTTCAAGAAGACCGCCTCGAACGAATTCACCGGGGACATCGTCACCCTCAGCGTCCAAGCCAAGAACGTGCGCATCGTCCCAGACACACGCGCCACCGGCGAGAACGCTCCCAGCCACCGGGTGCTGGTCGGCCGCGCCGAGATCGGCGCCGCCTGGTCGAAGACCTCCAACGAAGGCCGCGATTACCTGGGTCTCAAGCTCGACGATCCGAGCTTCAACGCCCCGATCTACGCCAACCTCTTCGACGACGAGGAAGGGGAGGGTTTCTCGCTCATCTGGTCCCGCCCGAACGCGCGGCGGGGTGACTAAGGACCCGCGCAGGCCCCGGCCGGAAGGCCGGGGCCTTCTTCCGCGGACGTCCGGTTCGGTTCACTCAAGCCGAGAGCGATGCCGAAACCGCATCGCCTGATGCTTATCAACCGTCCTCCATCGGCGCTGTTGTTTCTATAAAATGCAGGCTTTCACTGTGAAGACGAGGCAAGCGATGATCGAGCCGTTTGACGAAACCGCGCCGACCAGTGACGAACTCACCGAATACGATCGGGAACACGTCAAGCTCTATGTGCGCCTGCTTGACGCCGCCGACGACGGCGCGGACTGGCGCGAGGTGGTCGAAATCCTCTTCGGCATTGATCTGACGAAGGAGCCACAACGCGCCCGGCGCATCCACGACAGCCATCTGGCGCGAGCGCGCTGGATGGCGCGTGCAGGCTACCGTCATCTCTTGCGTCGACCCGGCAACTAGCACCACAGCGCCTGTGGTTCGCGGGTGATGCCGAAGTGGCATCACCCGATGCCCGGCAAGGGTCTTCCGCCAATCGCTACAACCCGGAATCGTTTGGAGGCGGGGTCTACGCGTTGTTTGCGAGGAGCTCTTGGATGAGGCCGGATACGTCGCATTGGCGAGACAATGCCAGCTATGATTATTTTGATACATTACCTATCGAAGGGCTCGCCTGGGAGTGTCTGCGGCGTCACCAACCCTATCAACGGCACTACCAAGCGCTCCTTACCACAAGATCCGAAAAAGCACCCTTCCACCCTGAGGCACAGCGGCAGTGGGGGTTGCGATTTCCCGGCCACGCCGGATTTGTCCGCCTTGGCGCAAGACGTTCTGTGGTCGCCTGACGTCGATCCAGCTGTGGTTTCTCTCGTGCCGGCGCCGGAATTCCTGTCGTCCTTGCGATCGGCGCCGTTGACCGGCCTGGGCGTGGTCCACGACAGCCCGGAAGGACGCCACACTGTCCATAGTGCAGGTGTCGTCACCCAACTTCTCCTTCTGCCCGGCAGTGACCCGCACGGTCACCTGGCGGCGCTGATCCCCTTGGACGCAGAAACATTGGGACGGATCGAAGCACTCACCCGTTTCTGGCGTTCGTTGCAGGGGCGCCCCAAACCTTCGGACACGCGGATGACCCCGCAGCAGCGCCGCCGCTTTCGTCTGATGATGCAGGCCGCTGACGGCCATTCGAATGGCGCGAGCTACCGCGACATTGCCGTCGCCCTTTACGGGTCTAAGCGCGTCGCTGCCGATCCCTGGAAAACTTCCGCACTGCGCGACGCGGTGATCGGCCTGGTCGAAGGTGCCACCGCCATGATCGGCGGTGGCTATTTGCAAATCCTGCGTCATCGCCGCCGATCCTAGCGGGTCTGGCCGCGCAAAAGGGGTGGAGTTTTAGCCCCCCTCAACTTCCCCATCCCTGACGAAGCTTACTCTCCGCCACCGTGGTCTCCGCCCACCGCTGAACGCCAGCGGCTGCCCAAGACCCCACGGAGGTCCGACCCATGCGACCCGATATCGCCGTTTTGCCGCCGCGCTTCCTGCGCACCAAGGAGGCCGCGGATTTCCTCAGCCTGTCCGCCCGCACGCTCGAAAAGCACCGGACCTATGGCACTGGTCCTTCCTACCGCAAGCTCGGCGGCCGTGTCGTCTATGCCGTCGACGATCTTCAGGCGTGGGCCGAACGCGGCGCTGTCACGTCTACATCCGATCCGCGGGGGTCGGTCCTGCCGGCCAAGCGTCACACGCCGACGCCGCCGGCGCATAGCGGACGATACGCACGCTGACCGCGCGCGGATTTCCAATGGTGGCTCGAAACCAATCCCTTTCGGAGCGCGGGCAGCTCGACCTGTTCCGGGCGCTGCCTGGCGACTTCGCCCCACGAGACGCGCAGGATCTCATGGCCTATCCGTTCTTCTCCCTGTCCAAGACGCATCGCATCACCCCGATCGATTTTGCGGCCGGCAACGTCACGATCCGGGTCGAAGCCGTGCCCGATCATGGCATGGCGACCATCTGGGACGCCGACATCCTGATCTGGGCCGCAAGCCAGATCGTCGAGGCGCGCGACGCGGGCCTTCGCACCTCGCGCCTGATGGCCGCCACACCCTATGAGATTCTCACCTTCGTCGGCCGCGGCAAGAGCCTGCGCGACTATCAGCGCCTGAAGGCGGGGCTTGACCGGCTGCAGTCGACCACCGTCTCGACGACGATTCGTCAGCCCGCCGAAGGCCGGCGTCACCGCTTCTCATGGATCAATGAGTGGCAGGAGCGCATCGATCGCCATGGCAAACCCGCGGGGATCGAGTTGATCGTCCCCGACTGGTTCTACCAGGCAGTCCTCGATGACGCGCTCGTGCTGACGATCGACCGCGCTTATTTCGACCTGACTGGCGGGCTGGAGCGCTGGCTCTATCGGCTGGTGCGCAAGCATGGCGGACGCCAGCCCGACGGCTGGCGCTTCGACTTCCGTCACCTTCACCAGAAATCCGGCAGCCTGTCGCCCCACAAGCGCTTTGCCTTCGAGCTGCGCGACATCATCCGCCGCCAGCCGCTGCCCGGCTACACCCTTGCGCTGGAAGTGGAGATTGGCGGCCGGGTTCTGCTTGCCTTCGAGCGGATCGGCTCCTGTGGAAGGCCTGTGGACGGCCTCGTGCTATCGGGAACCGGACCTATCGTGCCATCGGGAACCGCAGGCTCGTGCTATCAGGGACCGAAACGGCGCCTAACCCTGGGAAAGCAAAGCCGAAATCGCGCCCTTAACTTAGACTCTAACCCAGATTCTAACTTTGAAGCGCGCGCGCAAGATGGGCAGAGGCTCGTACGGCGAGCCAGCCACGCACTCAGCGTAACCACCAACAACACCCCCAACACGTCGACGGTTTCTGGCGGTCGCATCACGGCAACCAGCGCTTCCGAAGGTCCGACTCCGCCGCTTGATCCGCGCTCGGGAGCCGCCCGATGAGCGCCGCACCCCTAAATCGAAAGAGCCGTGTCGGGAAGGCAACTTTGACGCTGCATCTCGCCGGTGAATTGGCCTGCAAGGGAAATCAGTTCGCGACCTTCGTCGTGCGCCCCACCACCGACATGACGACTCAGGAGCGCGCACGCATCGCCGCTTTCGAGAACGACGTCATCGTCGCCGAAACGCTGCGCGCGAGGCTCGCGCGCGAAATTCCCACCACATCAGGAGAACCGAAATGACTGGCATTGCGGCTCCCCGCACGCGCGGCGCATTCCCGGCCACGCACCACGCTGCCGATAATCTCGTCCATGTCGAACTGACCTGGGTCGAGAAGAGGATCGAGAACTGGATACGGTTCGGCACGCCCGCCCAGGAACAGATCGTCGATCGTCGCCGGCGGATCCTGTCCTATCGTCCCGGCGTGGTCTTCGCCTTCGTGCGATGGGCGGCGAACGACTTCGGAACGATCATCTCACGCATCGACATCGTGCGTGCGGTCGCGTCTGGCGAAGCCTATCAGACACTGCCCTTCGTGCGACCCGGCGGCGACATCCTGCTGAAGGTCGAGAGCTGGCCCAAGGTCGAACGCGTGCTGCAGGCGATTGACGCCATCCAGCGCCTCGGCATCGAGCCTGAGTTGGTGTCGCCTGATCATTGGCGGCACATCCACAACCGGATAACCGCCGGCAATGCGCCGCGCAGCTACACACTCGACCAACATCGTGCCTTCCTGCTGCGCAAGAGGACTGAGCCGTGACGCGCGCCGGGATCATCTTAGCCAGCGTTATCGCAACCATGGGCGTCGGTTATCCCGGCCTCACTTCGATGCCCGCGAAGCTCATCTGGAATGCGTCAGCCAGCGCACCGATCGGCTTCTACACGATCGACTTCGACGGACCCTTCGAGGTCGCCGATCTTGTGGCCGTCGACGCGCCCGAGCCGCTCGCGGCGTTCCTCGCCGATCGCGGCTATCTGCCGAGGGGCGTGCCACTCCTGAAGCGCATCCTTGGCGTATCGGGGCAACGGGTCTGTCGCTCGAACCTCACCATCACGGTCGATGGAAACGAGGCGGGGATGGCGTTGACGCGTGACCGGGCCGGTCGTGACCTGCCGGTCTGGCAGGGCTGCCGCCGCATCGCGAGCGGCGAAGTCTTCCTGATGAACCGGCATGTCCGCGACAGCTTCGACGGCCGCTACTTCGGCCTCCTCTCCACCAGACGGATCATCGGCCGCGCCGTTCCGCTGTGGACAGACGAGGACGGCAACGGCCGCTTCGAATGGCGCGCGCCAACGCGGTGAGCGCGCGACCAGCGGCGCGCGTCGTGGCGCCAGTCTTCATCACCGCACGACTCGAAAACAGGAACCTGACATGCAACAGATCGGAGAATTCACGCGCCAGAAGACAGGCTATAGCGGGCGCATCCACACGCTCAGTCTCAACCTAGATATCGCCATTGTGGCGGCAGAGGCGAGCGAAACGGAGAATGCGCCTGACTACCGCGTTCACGCCTCAAGCGAGGACGGCCCCGAGATCGGCGCCGGCTGGAAACGCTCCAGCGAAAAGGCCGGAGACTATGTCTCGATCCAGCTCGACGACCCGACCTTCGCGCAGCCGATACGCGCNGCTCCAGCGAAAAGGCCGGAGACTATGTCTCGATCCAGCTCGACGACCCGACCTTCGCGCAGCCGATACGCGCGAACCTCTTTCGCAATGGAGACGACCAGACGTCCTGGTCGCTGCACTGGGCGCGGCCGCGCGACCGCAGCGAGAAGGATTGAACGATGCGCGCTCGCCGTCCGTCGACGAGCCATCGCGGTGCGCCCGGGCCGCTTCGCGCTGCCTGGCGCATGGCTCTGCTCCTCCTTTGCGGCCTGTCCGTCGCGACCGTCATGCCGGCGGCAGAGGCGCAGGACCTGGCCGTTGCCCGGTCTTCCCAACGCGATCCGTTCGGCGCGCATATCGCAGAAGCCTCGCACCGCTTCGGCGTCCCGCGCGCGCTGATCCGCGCCATCATGCGCAAGGAGAGTGCGGGTGATGTGCGCGCCGTCTCCAGCGCAGGCGCCCGCGGCTTGATGCAGATCATGCCCGGAACATGGAACTATCTGCGCGCCCGCTGGTCGCTTGGCCGCGATCCATTCGATCCCCGGGACAACATCCNTGTCGAGGCCATTCCCTGGAAGCGCGGCTCGCTGTTCGTCGGTCAGCCGGATCGCAAACAAGCTGTCGCTCGGGTGCCAACCGAGCGACCACCAAATGACGCGAGCTCTGCGCCCACCGTGCGCGATGTGTCCGCCATCGTGCCGCTGTCCGAAGGCCTCTTCGTGGCGCGAGCAGGCGAAGGGATACAGCCATGAGCGCACATGGGCGTTTTCGCGCAACCGCAAGCTCCAGCGCACCATGGCGTGGGTGGAGGCGGAAAATGTGCAGAGCAACCGGAAGATGGCGAGATAAAAGGCCGCGAGGTGCGGCGTCGATCGGTTGTGCTGTTTCAAGAGGTTATGTGGCATTTCCGCGAGGTGCGAAGGTTTCGCGCACCTCGCCGGAACACCGTTTCACCTGTGATTTCGGTGCCTTGAGACGATGTGCGGATCTTCACGATGACTGACGAGNGCGAGCTCTGCGCCCACCGTGCGCGATGTGTCCGCCATCGTGCCGCTGTCCGAAGGCCTCTTCGTGGCGCGAGCGGGCGAAGGGATACAGCCATGAGCGCACATGGGCGTCTTCGCGCAACCGCAAGCTCCAGCGCACCATGGCGTGGGTGGAGGCGGAAGGTGGGCAGAACAACCGGAAGATGGCGAGATAAAAGGCCGCGAGGTGCGGCGTCGATCGGTTTTGCTGTTTCAATAGGTTATGCAGGATTTCCGCGAGGTGCGAAGGTTTCGCGCGCCTCGCCGGAACACCGTTTCACCTGTGATTTCGGTGCCTTGAGACGATGTGCGGATCTTCACGATGACTGACGAGNCCTCGCCGGAACACCGTTTCACCTGTGATTTCGGTGCCTTGAGACGATGTGCGGATCTTCACGATGACTGACGAGGATGGTTTCCGCATCCGGCCCGGCCGCATCCGCTCGCCCAGTGCCCAGCGCGCCAGACCCTTCATCGCGCAGGCGCTTGCCGCCGCCCAGAAGGCCGGCGCCCGCATCTCTCGCTCCGGCCGGATCAGCCCGGGCAATCGCTCGACCTTCGGGCGTGGCCGCTCGGCGAGCGTGCGCGCCAATCGTCTCCTCACCGGCCGCTCGCGCGCCGTGATCATCAAGACACGGCTGGTGCGCCATCACGCGCGCGCCGCGCCGCTTGCCGCCCATCTCACCTATCTGCGCCGCGAGGGCGTCACCCGTGACGGGGAGAAGGCCAGGCTGTTCGGGCCGCAGACCGGGGAGGTGGATGGCGGTGCTTTTGCCGAGCGGTGCGGCGATGATCGGCACCACTTCCGCTTCATCGTCTCGCCGGAAGGTGCCGTCGACATGGCGGACCTCAAATCCTTTGCCCGCGATCTGATGGGGCAGATCGAAAAGGACCTCGGCACGAAACTGGAATGGGCTGGCGTCGATCACTGGAACACCGACAACCCGCACCTTCACATCATCCTGCGCGGCCAGACTGATGACGGGAAGGATCTCGTGATCTCGCGCGATTACATCAAGGAGGGGATGCGCGCCCGCGCGGCCGATCTTGTTACCCAGGAGCTCGGCCCGCGCACCGATCTCGACATCCATCGCAATCTGCAGCGCCAGGTCGAAGCCGAACGCTGGACCCAGCTTGACCGGCAGCTTGTTCGCGACGGCCGCGACACAGGCGTTGTCGATCTTGGGTCCCCGGCGAGCGCCCAGCCCGATGAGTATCACGTGCTGAAGGTCGGGCGGGTGCGCAAGCTCGAAACCCTTGGCCTTGCCGAACAGGTCGGCCCGGGCCAATGGATGATCGACGACAAGGCCGAGGCGACGCTGCGCGAGCTTGGCGAGCGCGGTGACATCATCAAACGGATGCACCGCGCCCTGACAGAACAGGGCATCGAGCGCGGGTCGGCGAGTTATGTGCTCGCGGCGGAGCGCCTGGACACGTCGATCGTCGGGCGGCTGGTCGACCGCGGTCTCGATGACGAGTTGAAAGGCAGCGCTTACGCCGTGGTCGATGGCATCGACGGCCGCACCCATCACATCAAGCTGTCCGATCTCGATGCCGCCGGCGACAGCGCTCCGGGTTCGATCGTCGAACTGCGCAAGTTCCATGACGCGCAGGGACATGGGCGCGCAGCACTCGCTGTCCGTTCCGATCTCGATATTGAGCGGCAGGTTACCGCCGCCGGCGCCACCTGGCTTGACCGTCAGAATACTGCCCGCGAACCGATTGCGCTGTCGGAATCCGGTTTCGGCGCCGGGGTACGGCAGGCAATGGAGCGCCGTACCGACCACCTCGTCCAACAGGGCCTCGGTGAGCGGCACGGCCAACGCACAACCTTCACCCGCGGCCTGGTCGACACGCTGCGTCGCCGCGAACTGGAAGCGCTCGGCCAAAAGCTCTCGGCCGAAACCGGCCAGCCTTTCAACCGCGCCCGCGGCGGCGAATATGTCACCGGTTCCTACCGGCAGCGCTTCATGCTCGCGTCGGGCCGCTTCGCCATGATCGATGACGGGCTCGGGTTCCAACTGGTGCCCTGGACGCCGTCTCTCGAAAAACATCTTGGCCGCCACGTCTCTGGCGTCGCTCGCAATGACGACGGCATCGACTGGAGTTTTGGCCGCAAGCGAGGCCTCGGCATCTAGTCTCAATTTGAAGAAAGGACTGCAGCATGTCCGCCACCAAAATTCTCTGGGGCCAGATCCTCGCCGTCTTGATGATCGTACTGTTCACGACCTGGGGCGCGACGGAGTGGGTGGCCTGGCGTCTGGCATTCCAGCCCGAGCTGGGCAGGCCATGGTTCCGTGTCCTGGGCTTTCCGTTCTACCTTCCGCCGTCATTCTTCTGGTGGTGGTATGGCTTCGATGCCTACGCGCCGTCGATCTTCGTAGAGGGAGCCTTTATCGCGGCTTTCGGCGGTTTCGCCTGCGTCGCCGTCGCCATCGGCATGTCGGTCTGGCGGGCTCGAGAGGCCAAGAAGGTCGAGACCTACGGCTCCGCCCGCTGGGCCGACAAGCAGGAGGTCAAGGCAACGGGCCTTCTCGGCTCCGATGGGGTGGTGCTTGGGCGCTTTGACGGCGCCTATCTGCGCCACGATGGACCGGAGCATGTGCTGTGCTTTGCGCCCACACGTTCGGGCAAGGGTGTCGGCCTGGTCGTCCCGTCGCTGCTGACCTGGCCGAGCTCCGCCGTCGTTCACGATATCAAGGGCGAAAACTGGCAACTCACCGCGGGCTTCCGCGCCATGCATGGGCGGGTCCTGCTGTTCGATCCCACCAATCCCAAATCCTCATCCTACAACCCGCTGCTCGAGGTGCGTCGCGGCGAATGGGAAGTCCGCGACGTTCAAAACATCGCCGACATCCTGGTCGATCCCGAAGGCTCGCTCGAGAGGCGAAACCATTGGGAGAAGACCAGCCACGCCCTGCTGGTCGGCGCGATCTTGCATGTCCTCTACGCCGAGCCGGACAAGACACTCGCCGGCGTCGCCGGTTTCCTTTCCGATCCGAAGCGTCCGATCGAATCGACGCTGTCAGCGATGATGAAAACCGCGCATCTGGGGCAGGCTGGTCCGCACCCGGTCATCGCCAGCGCCGCGCGAGAGCTCTTGAACAAATCAGACAACGAACGCTCCGGCGTGCTGTCCACCGCCATGTCATTTCTTGGCCTCTATCGCGATCCTGTCGTGGCAGAGGTCACGCGCCGCTGCGACTGGCGCATCAGCGACCTTATCGACGACGAGCATCCGACGACACTCTACCTCGTCGTGCCGCCGTCCGACATCAATCGGACCAAGCCGCTCATTCGCCTGATCCTCAATCAGATCGGCCGCCGCTTGACTGAAGATCTGCAGGTCAGGGCGAAAGGGCACCGGCTGCTCCTGATGCTCGACGAGTTCCCGGCGCTTGGCCGCCTCGATTTTTTCGAATCGGCGCTCGCCTTCATGGCCGGCTACGGGCTGAAAAGCTTCCTGATCGCTCAATCCCTCAACCAGATCGAGAGGGCGTACGGCGCCAACAACTCGATCCTCGACAACTGTCATGTCCGGGTAAGCTTTGCCACCAATGACGAGCGCACCGCCAAGCGCGTGTCCGACGCGCTGGGAACAGCGACCGAGATGAGGGCCATGAGGAACTATGCCGGCCACCGGCTGTCTCCGTGGCTCGGTCATCTCATGGTCTCCCGCTCGGAGACGGCTCGCCCGCTGCTCACGCCGGGTGAAGTCATGCAGCTGCCGGCGACCGACGAGATCGTCATGGTCGCGGGTGCTCCGCCGATCCGCGCCAAAAAGGCGCGCTATCATGAGGATGCTCGCTTCCGGGAACGTATCCTGCCGCCGCCGCTGCTGAGGGCGGCGGCGGAGGAGGGGAGGCCGGACGACTGGACGAACCTGCCTCTGCCTTCTCGTCCGCAGATTGCTGAAGCCATGTCGGCGCCGTTGGCCACGGATGACGACACAACTGATTCCGAGCGTCGTCGGCAACCCGAGCTCAGTCGCGTCGAGCAGGTCGTGAAGCCTTCGACCGAGAACGAATTCGAGATCGATCACCTGGATGACGTGGAGGACGAGGTTGCCCGCAACCGTCGACTGACGCGCCTGATGCAGGGCGTTGCGCGGCAGGCGTCGCTCGACCCCGGCGACGGCGTGGATATGTGAGGCTCCCATGGTAAAGCCACCTCGCAAGCAACGCCTGTCCGTCTATCTCGATCCGAAGGTCATGAGCAGGCTGGCCGAACATGCGGCGCGCCGTGATTTTTCACGGTCGCTCGTCGCGGAGGCGGCAATCGAGTCGTTCCTCTCACCCGATGCCGCCGAGCGGCAGGAGGCGGCGATCACCAAGCGGCTTGACCAGCTGGACCGCCGTATGACGCGCCAGGAGCGCGATGTCGCGATTGCCGTGGAGACGCTCGCTGTTTTCGTCCGCTTCTGGCTGGCGACAACGCCGGCTTTGCCCGAGCCCGCGGCACAGGCAGCCCACTCCAAGGCTGGCGAGCGCTATGATGCCTTCGTCACCGCGCTCGGCCGGCGCCTGGCGAGAGGTCCAAAGCTTCGGCAGGAGATCTCCGAGGACATCGATGGCGGTCTGGACACACACCAGCCCGGCACGCCCGCGCGCTGAACGGACTGGCGGACCGAGATTTTGCAAGCATCGATATGTCAAGCATATCAAAGTATTGTAACGATATGTTGTCATGGAACTCGCGTTGCCAACCTGTCGGGGGGTTTGGCAGACAAGAGCTAGACAGCCGCAGGGCAGGGTCGCTGATACGGGAACCATGTTGGGCGCGAAATCCGCAATTCAAGATCCGTGATTGCATGAGGGACCACGCCTTTATGAGCTTCTAGAAAAAGCAGCCGTCTGAGCCGAACCAGTTATCTCAGTGGCTAGGCGGTGTCAGGATCTTTTCGTTGAAAATTATAGTCTGTATGCTATAAGGCAAAGGGCGAATGAAAAACCAAAAGCTCACGGTATGGATGGGATCGTCGAAGGATGACCTGCGCGAGTTTCCGGTCGATGTTCGCCGGTTGATGGGTGTCGCAATCAACGACGCCCAGAATGGTGAGGAGCACCCGGCTGTCAAAGCCCTGAAAGGGTTTGGGGGCCGCAGCATCCTCGAGGTGGTCGACGACTTCGACGGAGATACCTACCGCGCCGTCTACACCGTCCGCTTCGCTGGCGTGATCTACGTCCTTCATTGCTTCCAGAAGAAGTCGAAGAGGGGCAGGGAGACACCCAAGCATGAAATCGATCTCGTCACAGTACGATTGAAGGCGGCCGAGGCGCACTATCGTGAAAACTATGGGAAAGGAACAAAGTCATGACGGAAGACATCACCGCCGAAGTGAGCAGCGGCAACGTGTTTGCGGACCTCGGCTTTGACAATCCCGAAGAGGAATTGCTCAAGGCCAAGCTGGCCCGCGAGATCCGCGCCATTATCAAGCGCCGGCGCCTGACCCAGGCGAAGTCGGCTGAACTGCTCGGAATGAAACAGCCCGACGTCTCCGCGATCGCCACAGGGCGAACGGGTAAGTTTTCAATAGACAGGCTGGTTCGCTGTCTGGACCGGCTCGACTACAAGGTCGACGTGGTGGTTCGCCACAAGCCTCGACGGTCAACTCGTGCTGAAGCCGCGTGATCTGACGGCTTTACCGACGAGCGCACAATTGACGGCGAGCGCCGCCCTTGCCTGAAGATCGCCGGCCTTGATCACAGGTCGGCACCGCCAATCTCCTGTATTTGCACGCTACGCCACTACGCCTCGATATAGGTGTTGAAACCACTCGAGATGCGGCTCTCTTAATCATCCCCGTCCAGGGGCCGTCCATGTTCCCCCGGATCGAAACGGGGACAGGATGGCAGCTTCGCCTCACAATTCAGAAGGTCTGGCGCGCGGCGCACGCATGCTGCGCACAGCGCTCGGACCTGCGATCGCGCGCTATCTCGACGACGCCGGCATCGTCGAAGTGATGCTTAATCCCGATGGACGTTTGTGGATCGACCGCCTGTCCGAGGGGTTGTCCGACACAGGAGAGCGTTTGTCAGCAGCGGACGGCGAGCGCATCGTTCGCCTCGTCGCTCATCATGTCGGTGCCGAAGTCCATGCCGGCGCCCCACGTGTCTCGGCCGAGCTGCCCGAGACGGGGGAGCGGTTCGAAGGGCTTCTTCCTCCCGTCGTCGCGGCGCCCGCCTTCGCGATCCGCAAGCCCGCCGTCGCCATCTTCACCCTCGAAGATTATGTCGCGACCGGAATCATGTCGGCGCAGCAGGTGGACGCGCTGCGCCAGGGCGTTGCCAACCGCGCGAACATCCTCATTGCAGGCGGCACCTCCACGGGCAAGACCACGCTGATCAACGCGCTGTTGGCCGAGGTGGCCAAGACCGTCGATCGCGTCGTGATCATCGAGGATACGCGGGAACTGCAATGCGCAGCGCCGAATCTCGTGGCGATGCGAACGAAAGACGGTGTCGCGTCGCTCTCCGATCTTGTTCGCTCATCGCTGCGCCTGCGCCCCGACCGCATCCCAGTCGGAGAGGTGCGCGGGGCCGAGGCGCTCGAACTGCTCAAGGCCTGGGGCACCGGCCACCCCGGCGGCCTTGGCACGATCCACGCCGGCAGCGCCATAGGTGCCCTCCGAAGGATGGAGCAGCTGATCCAGGAAGCCGTGGTCACGGTTCCACGCGCGCTGATCGCCGAGACGATCGACCTGGTTGCCGTCCTTTCCGGCCGCGGCTCAGCCCGCCGACTGTCCGAACTCGCCCGTGTCGATGGCCTGAGCCCGGACGGCGATTACCGGGTCGCGCCTGCCGTCCTCGAGGGCGACGACAGCCCGACCTTGCTCATCCAAAGCCCTGAAGGAGAAATTCCATGATCCAACGCCTGCGCCTCGCGCGCCATCGTCTCGCCATGACCGTCTCCGGTGCCACGCTCATCCTGGTGATGGCCGCGCCCGCTTATGCCTCCGGCTCGTCAATGCCGTGGGAACAGCCGCTGCAACAGATCCTCCAATCGATCGAAGGTCCGGTCGCCAAGATCATGGCGGTGATCATTATCATCGTAACCGGCCTGACGCTCGCCTTCGGCGACACGTCTGGCGGCTTCCGCCGGCTCATCCAGATCGTGTTCGGCCTGTCCATCGCTTTCGCGGCGTCGAGCTTCTTCCTGTCGTTCTTCTCGTTCGGCGGCGGAGCGCTGGTCTGATGGCGGGCGCTGTCGAACAGGGCGGCCCAATGCCGGATTATACAGTGCCCGGCTATACGGTCCTTGTACACCGCGCGCTGACGGAGCCGATCCTGCTCGGTGGCGCCCCGCGCGCTATTGCGATCATGAACGGGACGCTCGCGGGCGCCGTGGGGCTGGGGCTGCGTCTGTGGCTCGTCGGCATCGCCATCTGGGCGATCGGCCATGTTGCCGCAGTCTGGGCGGCCAAGCGCGATCCGCTTTTCGCCGACGTCGTTCGCCGGCACCTGCGCATACCCGCGCATCTCACGGTCTAAGCGAGGTCGCACCTATGATGAACCTTGCCGAATATCGCAACCGCAGCAGCCGGCTCGCCGACTTCCTGCCCTGGGCGGCATTGGTCGGCGCTGGAATCGTCCTCAACAAGGACGGCAGCTTCCAGCGCACCGCGCGTTTTCGCGGTCCCGATCTCGACAGCGCCGTGCCGGCCGAACTGGTCGCCGTCGCCGGCCGGCTCAACAATGCCTTCCGCCGCCTCGGCTCCGGCTGGGCGATCTTCGTCGAGGCACAGCGCCATGCCTCGACGCGCTATCCCGACAGCAGCTTTCCGGATGCGGCCTCGACGCTGGTCGATGCGGAGCGCAAGGCGGGCTTCGAGGAGGCCGGCGCGCATTTCGAGTCCAGCTACTTCCTGACGCTCACCTATCTTGCGCCCGCCGAAGACACCGCCCGCGCGGAAAGCTGGCTCTACGAAGGGCGCGAGAAGAAGGGCCTCGACCCCAATGAGGTGCTGACCGGGTTCACTGACCGCAGCGACCGCGTCCTGCGCCTAGTCGAAGCCTTCATGCCGGAGTGCCGCTGGCTCGATGACGCCGAGACGCTGACATATCTGCATGGCTGCGTCTCGACCAATCGCCACCGTGTCCGCGTTCCCGAAACGCCGATGTATCTCGATGTCCTGCTGGCCGACCAGCCGCTGACCGGCGGGCTTGAGCCGCGGCTTGGCGCGTTGCATCTGCGCATTCTCACGGTCACGGGGTTCCCGACCGCGACCACGCCGGGTCTGCTCGACGAGCTGAACCGGCTGGCCTTCCCGTATCGCTGGTCGACACGCGCCATCCTGCTCGACAAGACTGATGCGACCCGGCTGCTGACAAAGATCCGGCGTCAATGGTTCGCCAAGCGCAAATCGGTCGCCGCGATCCTCAAGGAGGTGATGACCAACGAGGCGTCCGTCCTCGTGGACACCGACGCCGCAAACAAGGCCGCTGATGCCGACATGGCGCTCCAGGAGCTCGGCGCCGACTATGCGGGCATGGCTTATGTCACCGCGACGGTGACTGTTTGGGACGATGATCCTGGCATCGCCGACGAGAAACTGCGCCGGGTCGAAAAGGTCATCCAGGGCCGCGATTTCACGGCAATTATCGAAACCATCAACGCCGTCGACGCCTGGCTCGGCAGCCTGCCGGGTCACGTTTACGCCAACGTCCGTCAACCTCCCATCTCCACCCTCAATCTCGCCCACATCATTCCGCTTTCCGCGGTGTGGGCGGGCGAGGTGCGGGACGAGCATCTTGCAGCGCCCCCTCTGCTTTTCGGCAAGACCGAAGGCTCGACCCCGTTCCGGCTTTCGCTTCATGTCGGCGACGTCGGCCACACGCTGATCGTCGGCCCGACAGGCGCGGGCAAGTCCGTGCTCTTGGCGCTGATGGCGCTGCAGTTCCGCCGCTATGCGGGGTCACAGGTATTTGCCTTCGATTTCGGCGGCTCGATCCGCGCGGCGGCACTCGCCATGGGCGGCGACTGGCATGATCTCGGCGGCGATCTCAGCGATGGAGCGTCCGATAGCGTCAGTCTCCAGCCGTTCGCGCGCATTCACGATGTCCCCGAGCGCGCCTGGGCCGCCGACTGGATCGTGGCGATCCTGACGCGTGAGAATGTGACGATCACGCCTGAGATCAAGGAGCATATCTGGACGGCGTTGAGTTCTCTGGCGTCCGCGCCTGTCGAGGAGCGCACCATCACCGGCCTGGTCGTGCTGCTGCAATCAAACGATCTCAAGCAGGCATTACGTCCCTATTGCGTCGGAGGTCCCTATGGCCGCCTGCTCGATGCCGAGCACGAGCATATCGGANTATCGGATCGGCGTCGGTCCAGGCATTCGAAACCGAGGGGCTGATCGGAACAGGTGCCGCGCCCGCCGTCCTGTCCTATCTCTTCCATCGCATCGAGGACCGGCTCGATGGCTCGCCAACCCTTCTCATCATCGACGAAGGCTGGCTTGTGCTGGACGATGAGGGCTTTGCCGGCCAGCTCCGCGAATGGCTAAAGACGCTGCGCAAGAAGAACGCCAGCGTCATCTTCGCCACGCAGTCGCTCAGCGACATTGACGGCTCGGCAATCGCGCCCGCGATCATCGAGAGCTGCCAGACCCGGCTTCTCCTGCCGAACGAGCGCGCCATCGAGCCGCAGATCACGGCGATCTATCGTCGATTCGGCCTCAACGATCGGCAGATCGAGATCATCGCGCGGGCGATGCCAAAGCGCGACTATTACTGCCAGTCCCGACGCGGCAACCGGCTGTTCGAGCTCGGTCTGTCGGATGTGGCACTCGCGCTCTGCGCTGTATCCGCGAAGACCGACCAGGCCGCGATCGCCAGCATCGTCGCCGAGCATGGCCGCGACGGGTTCCTCGCTGCCTGGCTCACCCACCGTGGCGTCGGCTGGGCCGCTGAACTCGTTCCCGCCCTAACCAGCCCCGCCCTCACCAACAAGGAGAAGTCCCCATGAAACAACGCCGTTCCCTTGGCATGCGGTTCGCCGCCGCACTGCTTGTCGCTCCTGCCGCGCTCTCGCCGATGCTGGCGACGCCGGCACAGGCCTTGATCGTTTTCGATCCCTCGAACTATTCGCAAAACGTCCTGACGGCAGCGCGCTCGCTCGAACAGATCACCAACCAGATCACCTCGCTTCAGAACGAAGCGCAGATGCTCATCAACCAGGCCCGCAATCTCGCGAGCCTGCCGTTCTCCTCTCTGCAACAACTCCAGCAGTCCGTGCAGCGTACGCAGCAACTGCTCGGTCAGGCGCAGAACGTTGCCTATGACGTCCAGCAGATCGATCAGGCTTTCCAGCAGAAATACGGCAACGTCTCGCTGTCGGCTTCGGATCAGCAACTCGTCGCCGACGCGCGCTCGCGCTGGGGCAACACGGTTGGTGGCCTTCAGGACGCTATGCGTGTGCAGGCGGGCGTCGTCGGCAACATCGACACCAATCGCAGTGAGATGTCGGCACTGGTCGGCCAGAGCCAGGGTGCGACCGGCGCGCTTCAGGCAACACAGGCCGGCAACCAGCTCCTCGCGCTCCAAGTGCAGCAGCTCGCCGATCTCACCGCTGTCGTCGCCGCGAACGGTCGGGCGCAGGCGTTGCAATCGGCCGAACAGGCCACCGCCGTCGACCAGGGCCGAGAGCAGCGCCGGCGCTTCCTGACGCAGGGCTCGGGCTACCAGCCCGGCAGTGCGCAGATGTTCTATGGCAAGAACTGAGGTCGGCGCGATGGAAGGCAAGCTCCTCGCTCGCATCGGCGCGGTCATCTTCATCGCGGTCGCTTTGACAGTGACCGCGATCGAGATGAGCAGCAAGGACGATGAGCCTGACGCCCTTGGGACACGGGACCGTTCCACCGCGTCACAAGACCCGCTCGCGTTCGAATTGCGCCGCTGTTCCGGGATCGGCGAGGCCGGTCCTCGCGATCCCGGTTGTCTGAAAGCGTGGGGAGAGAGCCGGCGCCGGTTTCTCGCTCCAGGTGACTCGGCAACGGCGCCTGCTGCAGTTGCCCCGAAAACGTTATTCCCTGATGTGCCGGCGTCAGCCGACCGGAAAGGAGGGACGCGGATGGATGTGACCACTCCCGCGATGCAGGTCGAGCCTCCTCGGCCGGAGGCTCGCTGACATGGGCGGCATGGGCGTCATCGACCATTTCCTCGAAGTCTTCACGCGCTACATCGACAGCGGCTTCGGCCTGCTCGGCGGGGAGGTCGGCTTTATCGCCACAACCCTGATCGTCATCGACGTGACGTTGGCTGCGCTCTTCTGGTCCTGGGGTGCGGACGACGACATCATGGCGCGCCTCGTCAAGAAGACCCTATTCGTCGGCGTCTTCGCCTATCTCATCTCCAACTGGAACAATCTCGCCCGCATCGTCTTTGAAAGCTTCGCCGGGCTTGGCCTGAAGGCCTCGGGTACGGGTTTTACCGTCAACGATCTCATGCGCCCGGGCAAGGTGGCGCAGACCGGGCTCGATGCCGGCCGGCCGTTGCTGGACTCGATCTCGAACCTGATGGGCTATTGGTCCTTCTTCGAGAACTTCATCCAGATCGCCTGCATGTTCTTCGCCTGGGCGCTGGTGCTGCTGGCCTTCTTCATCCTGGCAATCCAGCTTTTCGTCACGCTGATCGAATTCAAGCTGACCACGCTCGCCGGTTTCGTGCTCATTCCCTTCGGTCTGTTCGGCAAATCCGCCTTCATGGCCGAGCGGGTGCTTGGCAACGTCATCTCGTCCGGCATCAAGGTGCTGGTGCTCGCCGTCATCATCGGCATCGGCTCAACGCTCTTTTCCGAGTTCACCGCGGGGTTCAGCGGCAACACGCCGTCGATCGACGATGCCATGGCGATCGTGCTGGCCGCGTTGTCGCTGCTCGGCCTTGGCATATTTGGACCTGGCATTGCCAACGGCCTCGTCTCCGGCGGCCCGCAACTCGGCGCGGGTGCTGCGGTCGGCGCTGGGCTCGCCGTCGGAGGCATGGCAGCAGTCGGCACTGCGGCCGGCGGCGCAGTCGTGTCTGG
>NZ_AYVK01000060.1:0-21038 GCF_000503155.1 Mesorhizobium sp. LSJC285A00 | reverse complement strand
GTCTCGACCGCGCGGGCGACCAGCTTCTGGTCGGCGGCGTCGAACGTGCCGGCGATCTCGCCGGCGCGGGCAGCCAGCCGTCCGGCCGTTTCTTCGGCGCGGGCGAGCAGCGAGTTCGACGTCTCGTCATGCCGGGCAAGCAGCACGCTCGTTGTGTCTTCGGCGCGAGCAAGCAAGGCATTCGTCGTATCCTCGGCGCGAGCAATCAGGGCGCTCGATGTGTCCTCGGCACGGGCGTGCAGACGGCGATCCGCGTCCTCGAAGGTGCGGGCGATGTCCTCGGCCCGGGCCAAAAGGGCGGCCGAGGTCTGCTCGGCACGCTCGGCGATCTTGCGGTCGGCGTCACTGAAGGCAGCACCGGCCTGTTCGTGCAGCGCGCTGGTGACTTCCATCACCTTCTCGCGCAGCGCGCCAGCAACGAAGACGGCGCTCTTTTCGAGCACGCTGCGGACATTGTCGACACCCACCGACAACGCGCGCTCCATGGTTCCGGCGCGCTCTTCGATGATGCCGGTCTGCTTGCTGAAGGCCTGCTCGATCTTCTCGACATCGGCAGCGATTGCCGCCGAGATATCGGTGCTTCTGCCGGCAATCTGGTCGATATGGCCCGACAGCGAGCGGTCGACATCCTTGCGTATGTCGGCGAGCTTTGCCAGATCGTCTTCCAGCGCCTGGGTCAACATGTTGCGGCCTTCGGCCAGCTTGCCGACATGGCCGGCGATGATGTCGTCAACCTCACCGCGGCTTGCCGACAGCTTCTGCAGGTCGGCTTCCAGCGCACGCTTCAAGATGTCTCGGCCCTCGGCCAGCTTCTCGACCTGGCCCGCGACCAGTCCGTCGATGCTCGACCGGCTCTCGGCCAGCTTGGCGAGGTCGTCCTCGAGAGCCTTCGACAGCGTCGCGCGATCCCGGACGAGCTTGTCGCTGTGACCCTCGATCAGGCTGTTGACATTTTCCAAATCCGCTTCCAGCACCCGTGCGAACTCGCCACGGTTTTCGCTCAGCTTCTGCGACTGGTCGGCAATGGCGCTCCTAATCGCATTGAGATCGGCTTCGAGCGCCCGTGTGAGGATGTCGCGGCCCTCGGCGAGCTTCTCGACCTGTCCGGCGACCAGCCCATCGATGTTGGAGCGGCTCTCCGCCAGCTTGGCGATGTCGTCTTCCAATGCCTTTGAGAGCGCCGAACGGTCCTGGACGAGCCTGTTTTGATGATCGGCCATGATGCCGCTGACATTGTGCAAATCGTCCTGAAGCGCCTGAGATAGCGTCGAACGATCCTGGACAAGCCGGCTCGAGTGGTCGGTGATCAGGCTGTTCACATTCTGAAGGTCATCCTTAAGCGCCTGGGATAGCGTCGAACGATCCTGAACAAGCCGGTTCGAGTGGTCGGCGATCAGGCTGTTCACATTCTGCAGATCGGCCTCCAGTGCCCTGGAAAGCTGACCGCGCTCTTCCGCCACCTTGTCGGAATGACCCGCGATGGCGCCCTTGATGGTGTTGAGGTCGGCTTCGAGCGCGCGCTTAAGGATATCGCGCCCCTCGGCCAGCTTCTCGACCTGGCCGGCGACCAGCCCGTCGATGCTCGACCGGCTCTCGGCGAGCTTGGCGAGGTCGGCCTCGAGCGTCTGTGACAACAGGCCACGATCGTCGGCAAGCCGGCTCGAATGGTCGGAGAGCAGGCCCCTGATGCCGGATAGGTCGTTCTCCAGCGCCTTGCTGAGTTCGGTTCGGTCCTCGGCCAGTTTCGCCGAGTGGTTCTCGATCACGCCCTTGATGCCGATAATGTCGTTTTCGAGCGCCTTGGTCAGGATGGCACGGCCTTCGGCGATCTTTTCAACCTGGCCGGCGACCAGCCCGTCAATCGAGGCGCGGCTGTCGGCGAGCTTGCCGAGATCGGCTTCCAGGGCGCGCGACAGAATGTTGCGGCCTTCGGCCAGTTTACCGACATGTCCGGCGACCATTTCGTCAATGATCGTACGGGCTTGCACAAGTTTTCCGGAGTCTTCATGCAAAGCCTGGTTGAGCCGGTTGCGGCCTTCTTCAAGCCGCTCGAGATGGCTGCCCAGCGACGCGTCGATGGCGGCGCGCGACTCGTTGACCTTGCGCAGATCCTCTTCCAGGGCGCGCGAGATCAGGTTGCGGCCTTCGGCCAGCTTCTGCACCTGGTTGGTTACGGCCGCATCGATGCCGGCACGGCCCTCGGCGAACTTCGCCAGGTCCGCCTGCATGGCAGCCGCCATGCGTTCGCGGCTTTCGGACAGCTTGCGGCTGTGGTTTTCGACGGCGTCCTCGATGCCGACACGGGCATCGGCAAGACGCTGGATGTCGGTGTCGAAGGAGCGCGACACGACATGGCGGGCGGCTTCCATGCGGCCGGCGAAATCGCTGGCGCGGGCTTCGAGCATCGACGAGGTCGACGAGACGATGTCGGCCATGTCGGCGCCGATCTGGGTCTTGCCCTGATCGATCATCGCCGACAAATGATCCTTGCTCTCGGCAAAGGTGTGGGCGATCTCGCGGGCGCGCTCGACCAGCGTTTCGTTGATCTGGCGGGCGCGCGCCTCGAGCGCGGCGTTGAGCTTCTGCGTGCCGGTATCGAGTGCTTCGGCGCGGGTCTGAAATTCGCTGATCAGCGCCTGGCCGCGCTCGGCCAGCGTCCGCTCGATGCCGTTCAGGCTGGACTCGAATTCCGAGCTCAGGGTGCGGGCGGCGCCGCCGAGCAGCGACACCATACCGGTGGTGCGGTCGTCGAGCAGGTCGGTCAGCGACCGGGTCAGGCCGTCTGTGGTGTCCGTCAGCTTGGCGATGCGGGTGTCGAGCAGCGAAGCAAAGGCTTCGCCCGACGTCGACAGCCTGTCGGTGATTGAATCCAGCCGGGTTTCGACGGAATCGAAGATCGACATCGAGCTTTCATTGATGCGGTCGATCAGTGTGTCGCCGGAATTCGTGATCGTCATCGACAGCTTGGTCGACGCGTTGAGGATAGAGTCGCGAATAATGTCGGAGGCGGCGCCGATCTCGTCCTTCAGCGTTTCATGCGCGCCGGTGATCGAGGCGCGCACGCGCTCGGCATGAGTGACGACGGCTTCGCGCTCGCTGCCCAGCCCGTCGACCAGCGACCGGATGCGCGATTCATTCTCCGAATAGGAGCGTTCGATCTGGTTGACCTCGCTGTGGACCAGAGTTTCGAGCTCGACGGCGCGCGCCAGCGTGCGCTCAATGCCTTCGCCCATCGCCGCCACTTCACGGCGAACGGCCTGGCCGATCATCATCACGCGGTCTTGGGCGAGGTTTTCCGGCTCCGCCAAGCGGAAAGCCACCTCCGTCATCGATTGCGCGGCAATGCGCATTTCCTGCGCGCGGCGGATCATCGCCGCGAAGGCCCAAAACAGGACGACCGGTATGATTGCCGCGATCGCTAGGCCGATCAGTTCAGGGCGGGCCAGGATTTGATCGAACGTACGAATTTTCCAGATGCTGGGGCCAAACAGCAGATTGGCGAGGCCGCCGGCGCCGGCGATCCAGGCCAGCGACACGAACGCCACGACCCAATAGATCGTGCTAGACGCGCGCCGGTTGAGGCTGTGTAGCAGCGTCTTGTAATCTTTCTGGCGGTCATCGTTTGCCGGCTTGAAGCCGGCTGGCTGCGCGCTGTTGCGCGATTCGACCGGGCGCAACTCGGCGGGCTTGGCTGCCGGCTTCGCACTCTGGTTTTGTTGGACGGGCGCGTTTTGAGCGGGGGCGGGCTTCTGGGGGCGGCCTTCGCGCGCCAGTTCGTCCGCGGCCTGCGATATCTGCGCTTCCAGATCTTCCATCGACGCCGCGATATCGAGATCGCCGCTGCCGTCTCCGCTGAGATCGAGGTCTAGTGCCTTTTCGAGTTCCCTGGCTACGTCGCTGTCGAGAGTTCTGGTCGTCGTTGGTTTCTTCGCCATGCCTTCGCTACCCTGTACTAGCTGCCGAGGGACTTCTTATTTTTGCCTGATTCTGGCTCGTCTTATCCCACGCAGGAGGCTGAAAATGGACCTTCGTATCGTAATGACACACAGGGGTAAAGAAAACATGCATTCCGCGAGATACGTAAAACTTTAAATATAAGGTTAACGACAACGTGATCTAACCGCCTCAACGGCAACAATTTTCCAGCCCATTCATTAACGCGTTGGCGACGGAAATCGCCTAGTTTTTTCGGCGATCGGCACAAGGAGTTTCAAATTGGTACGCGGTGAAAGCGGCATTGCCTTC
This sequence comes from Mesorhizobium sp. LSJC285A00, assembly GCF_000503155.1. Taxonomy (NCBI): domain Bacteria; kingdom Pseudomonadati; phylum Pseudomonadota; class Alphaproteobacteria; order Hyphomicrobiales; family Phyllobacteriaceae; genus Mesorhizobium; species Mesorhizobium sp. LSJC285A00. Next base: position 16,793 of record NZ_AYVK01000060.1, on the reverse strand, counting down.
TCAATGCCGGGCGGCGATGCGTCGGGACCGGCCCGTTCGCGCCCAGTGGATCTGGCCCACCTGGCCCGTCAGACTATGGGGGATCGCGCCCTCGAACAGGAGGTATTGGCGCTGTTCGTACAGCAGGCGCTTTCCGTCCGCGACAGAATAGTCGATGCCGATGTCAGGGAGCGACTGCTTCTGGCGCATGGGCTGAAAGGTTCGGCGCGCGGGGTCGGCGCCTTTGCCATCGCCGACTGCGCCACCTCGATCGAACAGCAGCCGGAAGATGCGCGCATCCTCAAGCGCCTCGGCACCCTGATCGAGGAAGTGCGCGATTTCATCGCCGCCATCAGCCGGTAATGGCTGCCGCTCGGCAGCGGCCACCGGGATGAATCGACGGGGCCAGGGCGTGCTTTGGCCAGCTTTCCGAAAAAACGTCACAAAGCGGCGCTTTCGCGCCGCAGTTGACTTGTCCGGTGGAGTGATTATCTCGGCTGGGACTCCCTTCAGGTGATAAATGACCAAGCTGACCTTCATTGCCCATGACGGCACTCCTTTCGATGTCGAGGCCGAAAACGGCTCGACCGTCATGGAGAATGCGATCCGTAGCGCGGTGCCGGGCATCGAGGCAGAATGCGGCGGCGCCTGCGCCTGCGCGACCTGCCATGTCTATGTCGACGAAGCCTGGACGGCCGAGGTCGGCGAGCCGGAGGCGATGGAAGAGGACATGCTGGACTTCGCCTATGACGTCCAGCCGAACTCGCGCCTGTCCTGCCAGATCAAGGTGCGCGACGCGCTTGACGGCCTGGTCGTGCGCGTGCCGGCTCGCCAGGGTTGATCTCCCGTACCATCTGATTTTTCCCGCCGCCGCTTGGCAGCGGGCCAATGCTCATGCAGTCTCGCGCCAGTTTCGCCCCAGTCTGACAATGAGGCTCGCCTGGCATGACCGATGTAATCAAGACGGACGCACTCATCGTCGGGGCGGGTCCGGTCGGCCTGTTCGCCGTGTTCGAACTTGGCCTCTTCGACATGAAGTGCCATCTGATCGATATCCTCGACCGGCCCGGCGGCCAATGCGCCGAACTCTATCCGGAAAAGCCGATCTACGACATTCCAGGCTGGCCCTCGATCTCGGCGCAAGGGCTGGTCGACAGACTGCTGGAGCAGATTCACCCGTTCAAGCCGGATTTTACCTTCAACCGCATGGTCTCCAGCCTGGAAAAGCTGGACGACGGCTCATTTCGGGTCACCACCGACGAGAACGAGGTGTTCGAAGCCAAGGTGGTGGTGATCGCCGCCGGTGGCGGCTCGTTCCAGCCCAAACGGCCGCCCATTCCCGGCATCGAGGCCTATGAGGGCAGGAGCGTCTTCTATTCGGTGCGCCGTATGGAGGAATTCCGCGGCCACGACCTCGTCATCGTCGGCGGCGGCGATTCCGCACTCGACTGGACGCTGAACCTGCAGCCGGTGGCAAAAAGCGTGACACTGGTCCACCGGCGCGCGGAATTCAGGGCGGCGCCCGACAGCGTCAACAAGATGTATGCCATGCAGGAGATGAAGCAGCTGGAGTTCCGGGTCGGCCAGGTGAGCGGCCTGACCGGCGCCGACGGCGAGCTGGCCTCTGCTACCATCAAGGGCGGGCCTGACGGCGACATCGAGGTGCCGTGCACGCGCATGCTGCCGTTCTTCGGCCTGACCATGAAGCTCGGCCCGATCGCCGAATGGGGGCTCAACCTTCATGAGAACCTCATCCCGGTCGATACCGAGAAATTCCAGACTTCGGTGCCAGGCATCTTTGCCGTCGGCGACATCAACTGGTACCCAGGCAAGCTGAAGCTGATCCTGTCGGGTTTTCACGAGGTGGCGCTGATGGCGCAGGCCGCCAAGCGCATCATCAGCCCCGGTGAGCGCATCGTCTTCCAGTACACGACGTCGTCGACCAGCCTGCAGAAGAAGCTCGGCGTCGTGGAGTAGGTCCTACAGGGCTTTCCGAATCACTCCACCAGAACGACTGGCGCCTCGGCGTCGTCGCGGCCGCGCAGTGACTTCTCCGGCATCAGCGCCAGCGTCATCAGCGCCAGCACGAGCGTGACGGCCGCGGCAAGGAAGATCATCATGAAGGGCGTCGCCGAGACGATCTGTCCGGCAGCCGGCGCGCCTTCGCCGGCAAGCGGCAGGCCATAGCCGAGCGCGACGGCGCCGAGCATGGCGACGCCGAGCGCGCTGCCCAGCGAACGCAGGAAGGTCAGCACGCCGGTGGCAACGCCGAGATGCGCGCGGTCGACGGCGTTCTGCACCGATACGGTGGCGACCGGGAAAGTGGTGCCGCTTCCAAGGCCGATGCAGATGGTCAAGAGCTCGACCACCAGCAGCGAGGCGCGGCCGGCGACCAGGCTGAGCACGCCAAGGCAGATAATGGCGAAGAGAACGCCGACCATGGCTATACGCTTGTAGTGGAAGAAGCGCGGTATCGTGCGGCCGCTGAAGGTCGCGCCGGCGACCGTTCCGAGCAGCAGGCCGAGCATGGCAAGGCCCGACTGGCTGACCGACAGGCCGATGATCGACTGCAGATAGACCGGCAGGTACACCGACAGGCCGATATTGGCGGCCTGCAGCAGGAACATCGACGCCGTGCCGGCAAGCACGATCGGATTGCTCAGCACTTCAAGCGAAATCAGCGGCTCGGCCGCACGCATCAGCCTGAGGGCGAACGCACCCCAGAAGACCGCCGAACAGGCGAGCAGGCCGACGATCTCGCGCGAGGCCCATGGATAGGCGCTGCCGCCCCAGTTGAGGGCCAAAAGCAGCAATGCCGTCGCCACCACCAGAAGCAGCGCGCCCGGCGCGTCGATGCGATGCCGCTTTGCGGCGACCGGCAGTTTGCGCAGCGGCTTGTTGATGATGGCCATGGCCAAGATGCCGAGCGGGATATTGATCCAGAAGATCAGCGACCAATGCAGATGTTCGGCAAATCCGCCGCCGAGCAAAGGCCCGGCGATGCTGGCGACAGCCCAGGTGCCCGAAATCCAGGCGGCATAACGCGCGCGTTCACGCGGCGGCACGAGGTCGCCGATGACGATCTGCGCCAGGGCGAACAGGCCGCCGCCGCCCGCACCCTGGATCGCCCGGCCGACAACCAACACGAACATGTTGGGGGCCATGGCGCTGACCAGCGATCCCAGAAGGAAGATCAGGATCGCCGCATAGACGGTCGGCCGGCGGCCATAGACGTCGGAAATCTTGCCGTAGAGCGGCGCCATGGCCGTCGCCGTCAGGAGATAGCCGGTCACGATCCACGGCAGGTAGTCGGCATGGCCGAGCGAACGCCCGATGGTCGGCATGGCCGGCGCGACGATTGTCTGGTCGAGCGCCGCCAACAGCATCGACAAAAGGATGCCGGCGATGATGACGTTCTTCTCGCTTTCCGTCAGCGGTGCGGCGGGAGGCAGCCTAGCCGGCTTATCGACAGCTTGGTCCATATCATTTCATCCATAAAGTTTGAGAGCGATTGCGCGGCGCCAAATGGCCGCTCCGCTACGCGCCGCCTCAATTGGTCTTGATCTGGTGTTTCGAAGCTCGCGCCTTGCCAGCCTGACATATCTTGCGAGCCTGACATATGTCGTCCCGTATAGGCCGATTTCGACCTATGCCCGAAAATTTTCTGGGGCTGGCCTCATGTTTCGGCAGAATTGGCTTGGTATCGCCGTGTTTCAGCCGGGCGGAAGCTGGCCGTTCTCGACGCGCTGCATGCGGTAGCGCAGCAGCCGCAGGATGCGGCTTTCGAAATTCACGCCTTCCACGCGGTCGAAGCGCAATTGGTCCTGGTCATGCCTGGCGAGTTCGGCCGCGGTGATCTGCGCCGCCTTCGCCTTTGCCCCGGCGCAGGTCTTTTGCGCAAAGCTCGCGTTCAGCGCGTCTTCGAGCAGACGGCCGTGGTTCTTGGCGATCTCGACATGACGCTCCTCATGGCGCTTGATGTCGGCCGACAGGGTGTCCCAGAACAGCCTGACATCGGGATCGGCCTTGCGCGGCCTGCGCCACTCCGGAAGGATGACCTTGACCTTGACGGTAACGGCGGCCTTGGCGATGCGGCAGGTGTCTGCGGTTTGCGCGTAGCTGATGCGGGTGGTGAACGCCATCTGGGTGGCGCCTGGATGCCGCATCCCGGTGCTTTTCACCTCGGGTCCATGCTTCGACAATTGCGTCTCGATGTCATCGAGCGTGCTGCCGCCGATGGCAAAATAGCTGTAGGTCTTCACCAGATTGGCAGCATTCGCCGGCAGGACGGTCAAAGCCAGCATCAGGGCGCAGAGCAGGGGTCGTTTCATCATGTTGCCTCTTCACTCACCTTGCTTTACGGCCGTTGCCGGCGCAACGGAATTGATCTTCCACCGATCACGCATCGTTGATGGATTGCAAGCGCTCGATGAGCCACATGCCAATGAGCCACATGCCAATGAGACACATGGTTGAAGGACAATGACGACAAGGCGATGGCAACTGGCGCATAAGTGCCATCTCGACCTTGGCGAGAAAGCCATTGTGGTCGGCATTCTCAACGTCACGCCCGACAGTTTTTCGGATGGCGGACTGTTCATCACGCCTGACCAGGCGGTGGCGCAGGCGCACCGCATGGTGGAAGAAGGCGCCGCCGTCGTCGATATCGGCGGGGAATCGACGCGCCCCGGCGCCTCGCCCGTGACGCCTGAAGAAGAGCAGGCCCGCATCCTGCCGGTCATCGCCGCGCTCGCCAGTTCAGGCGAAGCCCTGATTTCGGTCGACACCTATCGCGAGGAAACCGCGCGCCTCGCCGTCGCCGCCGGCGCGCATATCGTCAACGATGTCTGGGGCTTGCAGCGTGAACCCGGCATCGCCCGCGTCGCCGCCGAGACCGGCGCCGGACTGGTCATCATGCATACCGGGCGCGGGCGGCAAAAACTGCCCGACGTCATCGCCGACCAGTTTTTGTTCCTCAAGGCTTCGCTGGAAGTCGCCAGGCGCAGCGGCGTTGCGGACGATCATATCGTACTCGATGCCGGCTTCGGCTTCGCCAAGGAGACGGCTGAGGAAAACCTCGACCTGATGGCGCGGTTTTCCGAGCTTAAGGAGCTCGGTTTTCCCTTGATGGCCGGCACCTCCAGAAAACGCTTCATCGGCACCGTCACCGGCCGCGAAGCCGGCGCGCGCGCCGCCGGGACGGTAGCCACCAGTGTCATTCTGAGGCTGAAGGGCGCCGATCTGTTTCGCGTCCACGATGTCGCAATCAACGTGGACGCACTGGCGGTCGCCGATGCTATGCTGGCGCGCGAAAAGCCAGGACGCTGAGCCCAGGACACTAAGAAATGTACGTCATCCGCATGAAGAACTGCGCCTTCTTTGCCCGGCACGGCGTGCTGGATGAGGAAGAGGCGCTTGGCCAGCGTTTTTATGTCGATGCCGAGTTGACGGTCGAGCCCAGCCGCCCGCTGGAGGATGATTCCATCGAGGACACCGTCAATTACGGCATCGCCTTCACGGTGATTGAAAAGATCGTCACTGGACATCGCCGCTTCCTGATCGAGGCGCTGGCGCTCGAAGTGGCGAAGGCGCTGACTTCACGGTTCCCGCAGATCAGGAAGGCCGAGATCACCGTGCGCAAGCCCAACGCACCGGTGCCCGGCGTGCTCGATTATGTCGAGGTGACCGTTGTCTGGCCAGAGTAACAATAACACGGTCTATCTCAGCCTTGGCGGCAATCTTGGCGATCCCTCGGCCTCGATGGCGGCGGCGCTGCGCCTGCTCGACGCCGACGAGAGCACGCGCGTCGTCGCCGTCTCCTCACTTTACCGCACGCCGCCCTGGGGCAAGCTCGACCAGCCGGATTTCCTCAACGCCGCTGCCGAAATCTCGACCTCGCTGGCGCCAAGGGCGCTGCTCGACCTCTGCCTCGAGGCCGAGCGCAAGCTGAAGCGGGTGCGCGAGGAGCGCTGGGGTCCGCGCCTGATCGACATCGACATATTGGTGTTCGGCCACCGCACAATCCACGAAACCGGGCTGGAGGTGCCGCATCCCCGAATGGTGGAGCGCGCCTTCGTGCTGGCGCCCTTGGCAGAGATCGCGCCGGATCTGGCGGTGGGCGGCAGGAGCGTGACCGAGCGGCTCAGCGCCGTCGATACGTCAGGCATAGAGCGGCTGGCTTCCGGCCGCGATTGGTGGCTGGGTTAACCGGAGAAGCCGCCGCCATCGAGAAATGCCTGTTCGTCCGCCGTCGTCTCGCGGCCAAGCATCTTGTTCCTGTGCGGAAAGCGGCCGAAGCGCTGGATGATGTCGCGGTGCTCGATGGCGTATTTCACATACTCCGGCGCCCTGGCGGTGGTGAGCTCGACCGATCTGTCCTGGTCGGCGGGCAGTTCCGAATGTTCGTAGGGCAGGTACAGGAAGACGCGCAGGTTTTCTTCCAGCGAAAGGTCATGGCCGGCCGCAATCGCCTTGGCGGCAAAGTGCCGTGCCAGCGGATCGGTGGCGTACATATGGCCTGAGCCGCGAAAGCAGTTGCGCGGAAACTGGTCGAGCAGGATCATCAGCGCCAGCGAACCCTCGGCATGCTCCGACCATGCGTCGCACTCGCGCCGCGCGGCGGCAAAGTGCAGGTCGAGAAACCTGCTGCGGAAATCCGCGTCGAAGACGTCGTTCTTCTCGAACCACGCGTCTTCGCCGGCCTCGCGCCAGAATTTGGTGACGGCGAGCGCGCGCTCATCCGATGCGGTCATCAGCTTTCCCCCTGATCGGCGGGCTCGGGCTTGTGCAGCACGCCGGCCGTCTCTTCGTTCAGCGCCTGGCCGGGCCGGCGCGGTTGCGTCAGCGGCGTCGGGATCGGCGTGCCGGTATTGCCCCTGAGGAAACGTTGCCCGGCGCGGACGCCTTCGGCCAGCTGCGTCTCCAGTCGGGCATTGTCGCGCCGTCGCACATCCTCGATGACATCGGCGACATCTTCCGGCTCGACGCCCAAAACCTCGAGCGCGGAACCGCCGAAGACGAGGGCCGATTCGAAGGTCTCGCGCAGCTGGAAGTCGACTCCGGCGCGGATGAGCGACAGCGCGGTGCCACGATCGAAGGCACGCGCCAGGACAGTCAGCAGCGGGAACTCCGCCTTGATCAGTTCCGCCATGCGCACGGCGGCGTCCGGCTTGTCGACGCAGATCAGCACGGCGCGGGCGCGGCCTGCACCTGCGGCGCGCAGAATGTCGAGCCGCGTGCCGTCGCCATAATAGACCTTGAAGCCGAAATCGGCGGCCGCCTGGATCATTTCGACATCATTGTCGATGATCGACACGTCGATGCCGCGCAACAAAAGCGGCTGGCTGGCGATCTGGCCGAAACGGCCGAAGCCGATGACCAGCACACTGCCGGTAAGGCCGTCGGCGATGTCGACGCCTTCAAGCGACTGCTCGTCGCGCGGCGTCACATATTTGAGCGCAATGATGGCCAGCGGCGTCAGCACCATGGAGATGATGATGATCGCGGTCAGCGTTGCGTTGGCCCGGCTGTCGATGATGCCAACCGCCGCCGCGGCCGAATAGAGGACGAAGGCGAATTCGCCGCCTTGCGCCATGATCACGGCGCGTTCCAGCGCTTCACGATGACCGCTCTTCAGCAAGCGGGCGACGAGGTAGATGCCGAGCGCATTCATCGCCATGTAGGCGACGACATAGACGGCGATCAGCCGCCAGTTGTCGGCCACCACATGTAGGTCGAGCGACATGCCGACGGCGAGGAAGAAAAGGCCAAGCAGGATGCCGCGGAATGGCTCGACGTCGGCCTCCAGCTGGTGGCGGAAGGTCGATTCCGACAACAGCACGCCGGCGAGGAAGGCGCCCATCGCCATCGAGAGGCCGGAAAGCTGCATGACCAGCGCCGACCCCAGCACGACCAGAAGGGCTGCCGCCGTCATGACTTCGCGCGCCTTGGCGTCGGCCAGGATGCGGAAGAACGGGTTGAGCAGATAGCGGCCGGCCACCACCAGCCCGACGATGGCGCCAAGACCGATGCCGATTTCGGTCAGCCTTTGCTGCAGGGTCATCTCGCTGCCGCCCGGCGCCAGGAAGGCGACCAGCGCCAGAAGCGGCACGATTGCCAGATCCTCGAGCAGCAGGATGGACACGATGCGCTGGCCCTTGGGGCTGGCCATCTCGCCACGCTCTTCCAGAAGCTGCATGACGATCGCCGTCGAGGTCAGGACAAAGCCGGCGCCGGCAACGAAGGATTGCGCGATCGGAAAGCCGCCGGCGAGACCAACACCGGTGAGCAGCAAGGCGCAGACGCCGACCTGCAGCGCGCCGAGGCCGAAAATCTCGCGGCGCAGGCCCCATAGCCGCGACGGCTGCATCTCCAGCCCGATGATGAACAGGAACATGACCACGCCGAGTTCGGCGACATGCAGGATGGCTTCCGATTCGGAAAAAATGCCAATACCGAACGGGCCGATGACCACGCCCGCGGCGAGATAGCCTAGGATCGAGCCCAGCCCCATGCGTTTGAAGATCGGAACGGCGACGACGCCTGCGGCAAGCAGCGCCACCACCTGAATGAGATCGCTGCCCGATGCTTCCGCTGCCATGCCTCTTGTCCCTGTGTCCGACAGCACTCCTTGCATGCACCGGGAGCGGGAGGCAAGGGCGGGAAGCCTGCCAGGATGGGTAGGGTGCCGTGGCAGCGATTCCCCGGTGGAACAACAGTCTGCGCTTGCCTGTCGGACGGCCGGTATCTATATCTGACAAATGCCTGATTATTCGTCCCGGCCGTCGCCGCTGCCACATATCCCGATGGATGCGCTCAGCGAAGTTCTGCAAGACTTTCGCTTGAGTGGCGTCAACTATGGCCGCTGCGAACTCCGGCACCCATGGAGCATAGACTTTCCGCAACAACAACTGCTTCGTTTTCACTTTGTCGGCCAGGGTCCATGCTGGATTCACACCGAAGCGCAAGGCTGGCAGGAGTTGCGCGATGGCGATCTGGTGCTGCTGCCGCAAGGCATCGCCCATCGGCTGGCGAGTGCGCCGGACGTGGTGGGCGATTCGCTCGAGGGCTGCCAGGTGATCAAGTTGGGCGGCAACGTTTGCGAAGTGATACGGCAGGGAACGGGCGCGACAAGCACCCTTTTCTGCGGCTCCATGTCTCTCGGCTCCTATGCGCTCAATCCGTTGATCACGTTGATGCCGCCTCTCATCAAGGGTTGCGACGTGGCCGGCAATGACCCGATGGTCGGCCCTTTGCTGGCGGCCATGACGGTGGAGGCCGCGCAACCGCAGATGGGCAGCGCCACCATCCTGTCGCGTATGGCGGATTTGCTGACAGCCAGGCTCATCCGGTGCTGGGTCAATTGCAACGGCGCATCGACCACCGGTTGGCTCGCAGCCATCCGCGACCCCCATATAGGCCGCGCTCTGGCGGCCATGCACCGCGACCCCGGCCACAACTGGACGCTGGGAAGCCTCGCCGGCGTGGCAGGCCAATCGCGTTCGATTTTCGCCGAGCGCTTCAGCGCGGTATTGGGGGAGGGTGCCGCACATTATCTCGCCCGCCTGCGAATGCAGCTTGCCCGCGAATTGCTGGGCCAAAACGGCTTGTCGGTTGCCGAAGTCGCTACCCGTTTGGGCTATGATTCCGAGGCGTCCTTCGCCCGCGCGTTCAAGCGCATCACCAATGTCTCGCCAGGCGTTGTGCGTCGCACAATTCCCGGACGAATGGATATGAATTTCGGATTTTAAGGTACATAACATCCGGGCGGACTCGCCTATCTAAGATCTCCAACTGTGGAGATCTTTCCGTGACGGACACAACATTACAGCTTGAAGACGCCGCAATCGGCCTTGATGCCGATGCACCAGCCGCGTGGAGCGCGGCCACATGGTTTGCGGTCCTATCATTGGCGGCCACCAGCTTTGCCCTGGTGTCAGCCGAGTTCTTGCCGGCAGGTCTGTTGACGCCGATGGCGCGCGATCTCGGCATCAGCGAGGGAACTGCCGGACAGGTCGTCACCGCCACCGCTTCCGTTGGCGCCGTGACGGCCATGTTGAGCAATGTTCTCATCGGCCGATTGAACCGCAAGGCGGTGCTGGTTGGCCTCATGGCCCTGGCGGTCGGTTCCAATATTCTTGCGGCGCTGGCGCCCAATTTCTGGCTGCTGTTGCTGGGCCGGGCCGGGTTGGGGATCGCTCTTAGCGCTTTCTGGGCACTTTCCGTTGCCGTCGTGGCGCGGCTGGTCGGCGCCAATGCGACAGGTCGCGGCATGGCGATCGTGACCCTCGGCGTCTCGCTCGCGACCATTGCCGCGCCGTCGATGGGTGCGTTGATCAGTGACTGGCTGGGATGGCGCAGCGCGATGGCCATGACGGCGGGGCTGGCCGCGCTTGCCATGCTGCTGCAGCTTCTCAGCCTGCCGACCTTGCCTGCGGCGGCAAGCAACAGCCTTGCAGACGTCTTTCGGCTGACACGGCGGCGTGGCATCCAACTCGGCATGCTTGCCATTGTTCTGCTGATGACCGGGCATTTTGCCGGCTCGGTCTATGTGCGCCCGTTCCTCGAACAGGTGACGCTCCTCACAACCGGGCCGATTGCCCTGGCGCTGCTCGGGTTCGGCATCGCCGCTGTGATCGGCAATATTGCCGGTGGCCGCCTGGCCGACACCAACATCCACATGGCCCTCGCAGTTACCGCCGCGTTGATGGCGTTTGCGGCACTCGCTTTGGTGCTTTGGGGCGCGCAAACCGGCGTTGCCTTCGGCTTTGTTACGCTGTGGGGCTTCGCCTTCGGCATGGCGCCGGTGGTGCTGCCGACCAATATGTCTCGCGCGGCATCTGATGCGCTGGAAGCAGCAGGCAGCCTGATGGTCACTTCCTTCCAGGTTGCCATCACCGTCGGTGCGGTTGTCGGCGGCTATGTCGTGGACACCTATGGCGCTACGGGACCTTTGACCCTAACCGCCGTCCTTGCCGCGGCGACGGCCGCACTGGCGCTGCTGCAGCCTCGTGGCTGAAACCTCGCTTCGTCTGACACGGGCGGCCTCAATCAGGCCGTCCGCGCCGTTGCAGCAGCGCTGCACAGGTTTATGCGCCGCACACGTTGCGTTTTGCCGCAATCGGCGGCTATGGGACGCCAGGCTTCGGCCGTTGGAAGGCAGCGACGATCAAGTTCTGCCTTCGTGAGGAGAATGACTGACATGAAGAAGTTTTTGCTCGTCGGCGTGGGTGTCGCCATGCTTGCCGCATCGGCCTGTTCGAAGGCGCCTGAATGCACGCAGGAAATCGCGGCCAAGAAGGCGCAGGAAATGACCGCCGCGCTGCAGGAAGCGATCACCAAGGATCCGACCAAGGCCGCCGACCTGACCGCCAAGGTGCAGGCTGTGACGACCAAATATCAGGGCGCCACCACGCCGGCCGACGCCTGCAAGGCCTATGACGAGCTGACGGCCGCCATCAAGGGCTGATTCTTCGTTCGGAAATTGAGGAAGGCGGTGGCTCGAGTAGCCGCCGCCTTTTTTGCTGGTGTTCTTAAAGCGCATCGCGCTGACACGGAGGACCGCCGGCACGCACAGGACCATGACACGTTGGCCTTGCTGTGGCTTGGGCCATCGGAGACGCTGACATCGTCGGTTGCGCGCCACATGTCCGGTCGCGGCAGAAAGGTGCCGCCCGAGCGGCCCGTGCTTGAGGAGCGCCAACCTGGCCGCAAGGTGGCGTGTCCTTCCCGACATCGAGCTGAGCGGAACAGCTCAGCTAACGCGCAGTGCAACCCCGTTCCGCGCTTTTTTCGGGGAACCGCTTGAGAGTCAGTTTTTGGCGATGGAGCCGACTTCGACGGCGTCGACGCGCTTGAGGCTCATGCCGATGACCGGCACCAGCTGCTGGTCGACGCGCACGGCGATGGTCACCGTCATCGAATTGTCGTCGGGAATGCGGGCCTGCATGACGCCGCGCAGCTGGTTGCGGTTGATGGTGAAGACGACTTTGCGGGCATCGACCACGTTGCCGCCGATGATGTCCAGGCCCGACCCCGCGGCGCCGCCCATGAAATTGCCCTTGTAGTCGCGGCCCTTGCGCTCGACGGTCGCCGACATTTTCTGGGTGAAGACACCGACGCGGCAGTCGCCATCGAGCGTCATGCCGGTCTTGTTGTCCGGCGTCGAGCCGTCGAAGCTGCAGGTGAACTTCGTGCCCTTGTATTTGCCGGCGATGATTTCGCCCGGGCCGACCCATTTGCCTTCAACGGTGCGGAAGAACTGCTTGTCGGGCTCCGCTGCAAAGGCTTTCCCGGTCGGGCCCAGAGGTGCTGCAAGCGCGACCAGGGGCAGGACGCAGGACAAGATTACGCTTTTCATAGACGACACCCGGCAACAAGGAGGCTGTTGTTGGACGACCATGAACAAGATTGGTTAATGCTTGGTGACCGCGAGAGGGCGTTCACTTGGTCGAGGCGGGTGCTTCATTCTCTTTTCTGGCCGCAAACGAGGTCAGCGCCGACAGGAAATCGCCCATACCCGGCCGCCTGCCGGCAATGAAGGGCAGGGGCCGCGCCGTCTCCATGGCAGCAATGCCGATACGCGCCGTCATCATGCCGTTGACCACGCCTTCGCCGAGTTTCGCCGAAAGCCGTGCGGCAAGGCCATGGCCGACGATCTGCTGGACAAAGCTGTCGCCGACGGCGATCGAGCCGGTCACCGCCAGATGGGCAAGAACGCTGCGCGCCAGCCGGAAAAAGCCCAGCGTGCCCGGCCTGCCGCCGTAGAGTTCGGACAAGCGGCGGATCAGGCGCCCGGCCTCGAACACGACATAGGCAACGTCTACGAGTGCGCGGGGGCTGACGGCGGTGACCAGCGACACGCGTTTGGCTGCTTCGAGGATCATCACCTTGGCTCTCGCATCGAGCGGCCCGAGAATTTCGGTCTCGGCCAGTCGCACCAGATTGCCGCCATCGATGATCTCGCCGCGCAATTCGGCCAGGGAGCGCCTGCCGGCCGCGGTTTCGGGTTTCGCAGCGACAAAGGCCGAAAGCTCTTCGACGACGGCCCTTGCAGCCTTCGGATCGTCGCGGGCCACGGCATCGAGCGCCCGCTTTTGCAGTTTTTCGACCTCGGCCAGCCGGGCGATAGCCAGGAATTCGCTCACCAGCACGACTGCGAGGGCCAACACGGCAATTGCGGCCATTCCCGCTGCCAGCCNCCCCAGCCACTCTGCGCGCTCGAACAGGTCGCGGATGAGCTGGTCGGTCCACAGGCCGACGGCGAGCGAAACCAGCACGCCGACCGCGCCGAAAAACAGGCTGGCAAACAGCGAGCGCCTGCGCGGCGCGGTCGCCGGCGGCGGTTCGGCGGCGACAATGTCCGGCTCATCGAAGACATCGATCTCGGCCGGCACGACGACGGTGCGCGGCTTGCGCGGCGGCTCGGCATGGGGGCTGCGCGTTTCCTGCTTCGGTTCGGCCTCCGGCTCGATGCGGAAAGCTGCCGGTCTGCGGGGCGCGGTCATGCCAGATGGTCTCCGATCAGGAACTGCAAGGCGCGGTCGAGCCTGATATGCGGCAGCGACAGCGTGACGCCTTCAGCGGTGCGTTCGAGCTTTGGCGGGCGAAAGCGCACGAAACGGATCGCCGGATCGTCGCTGCTCTGCCGGTGGTCGGCTTCCGAAACGTCGAAAACCGCATCAATTTTCTCCGGCAAGTCCCCGGGAAATATGGCGGTTTCGGCTTTACCATCAAAGGTTTCGCCGTTGATCTTCTCGCCCTTCAGCGGCGTGCCGATGATCACCGGCAGGGTGTCGCGGCCTTGCTTGACCGTGCCTTCGCGCGTCGCGCGCACCGCCGCCATGGCGACCACATCGACATCGGCGCCGGTGAAATTTGCCCGCGCCACGGCGCGGTCGGCAAGCCGCCGCACGATTGCCTGCAGCCGGTCATGGCTTTCGTGATGCAAATGGTCGGCCTTGGTCGCGGCAACCAGGATGCGGTCGATGCGGCGTGAAAACAGGTCGGTGAGGAAATTGCCTCGGCCAGGACGGAAACAGGAGAGGATTTCGGTCACCGCGCGTTCCAGGTCGGCCATCGCGCCGGGGCCGGCGTTCAACGCCTGCATGGCGTCGATCACCACGATCTGGCGGTCGAGGCGGGTGATGTGTTCGCGGAAGAACGGTTTCACCACATGCGTCTTGTAGGCCTCGTAGCGGCGCTCCATCATCGCTTGCAGCGAGCCGGAGCGCGGCCGTTTCTCACCCTTGAGCAGCAAGGGCGCGAAGGTCAGCGCCGGCGATCCCTCGAGGTCGCCAGGCATCAGGAAACGGCCGGGCGGCAAGGTCGAAAGCGCCCGCTCGTCGAGCTTGCAGGCCTTGAGGTAGGCGGCAAAACTCTCGGCGAGGCGCCGCGCCGTCATCTCGTCGGCTTCGGCATTGGGTTCGATCCTCGCCGACAGCGCCCGCCAGTCCTGCGACAGGTCGGCCCGCACCGGCAGCATCGCCATCTCGAACGCCTCGCGCGAAAAATCGGCGAAGGATTTGCCGAGCAGCGGCAGGTCGAGCAGCCATTCGCCGGGGTAGTCGACGATGTCGACCGACAATCGGCCGCTGGAAAACATCCGGTTCCAACCGGAGGCAGACTCATATTCGATGGTGAGCCTGAGTTCCGAAATGGCGCGCGTCGAGTCCGGCCAGACACGGTCGTTGACCAGGGCGGAGATATGGTCCTCGTACTGAAAACGCGGCACGGCATCGTCCGGCTGTTCCTCGAGGAAGGCGCGAGCGATCCGTCCCGACTTCTGCGCCTCGAACAGCGGCAGGCGCCCGCCATGGATGAGATTGTGGACGAGAGCCGAGATGAACACCGTCTTACCGGCCCGGGACAGGCCGGTAACGCCCAGCCGAAGCGACGGCGAAAAAAGCCCGCTCGCACGCCCCGACAGCGTATCCAGGGCAATTCTCGCTTCGTCGGTGAAAGTGGTCAGCGATGATGCCAAAATCTGTTCTCTCAGGCGTGCTCTCTTGCGCCGATATAGGCTTTGCGGTTCAAGTTTGAAATGGCGCCCGGCCTCGGCCGGCTCGGCTCAGAGATCGACGGGCGTCAGGAAGGCTTCGAGGTAGCCCGCGCCTTGCGCAGCCTCGGTGAGGGTGCCGTCGAAGCGCACGACCGCAAGGCCGGAGGTCGGGAAACCATGGTTCATGATGGCCCGAGCAGCCTCGTCGCCGTCGCCCGAGACCGCCATGGCAAGGTCTTCCGTCATCGGATTGTGGCCGATGACCAGCAGCGAGCCGGGGCCGCCATTGCTGCGGATGATGGCGAGGTAGCCGGCGGCATCCTCGCTGTAGAGGGTGTCGAAGAACAGCACCCGGCCGGTATCGGTGTGGCCGGCGATGCCTTCCAGCGTCTGGCGCGCCCGCTTGGCGTTGGAGCAGAGCGTGATATCGGGGATGTAGTTGCGGGCACGCATCGCCGTCCCCATCATTTCGGCATCGGCAATGCCGGATGCGTCGAGCGGGCGATCGAAGTCGCGCACGCCGGGCAGGGCCCAGCCAGCCTTCGCATGCNGGCAATGCCGGATGCGTCGAGCGGGCGATCGAAGTCGCGCACGCCGGGCAGGGCCCAGCCAGCCTTCGCATGCCTCAACAGATACAGTCTGCTCACCGGACCCCCAATGGTGTGCTGCCCACCAATGACACAACTGGATTAGCCACGAGAAAGGCCTGAGGCACAATGGGCGGCGACGCCCAAGCGCAGCGAATCATGTGCGAATTCGCCCGCGCCCTTCCTATGGAAGGCTTTGCTGAGGATCGCCCGCGCGGCATTAACAATTGCGTGAAACGCGCGCGGATTACGCTTGTGCAGCCTTCTCTGCGCGAATATATAGGCGCCAAATTTGGGGTTGTTGGGTGAGTCGAATGAACGATATCGTTACAGCCAATTACGTACCCTCCGAAGACGAGCCGTTCATGAACGAACGGCAGAAATCCTACTTTCGCTTGAAGCTCGTCACCTGGAAGACCGACATACTGCGCGAAGCGCGCGAAACCCTCGAAATCCTGCAGCAGGAAAACGCCAACCACCCCGATCTCGCCGATCGTGCTTCCTCGGAAACCGACCGGGCCATCGAGCTTCGCGCCCGCGACCGCCAGCGCAAGCTCATTTCAAAGATCGATTCGGCGCTGCAGCGCATCGATGAAGGCACTTACGGCTATTGCGAGGAAACCGGCGAGCCGATCGCGCTGAAGCGACTCGACGCGCGTCCGATCGCGACCTTGTCGATCGAAGCGCAGGAGCGCCACGAACGCCGCGAGAAGGTCTATCGCGACGATTGAGCCGCTGCCGTCAGGCAGGACTGTTTCATCAGAAATAGCCGGGTTTCCCGGCCATTTGTGTTTTTAGCGAAGGGTTTAATCGCACGAAGTTAAAGCGCGTCGCGCTGAACGGATTTGTGCGACGCGCTTTAAGCGGCGTTCCGATCGGGAATCGGCAAGATGTGACGGTTCGCCGGGCTTTATCGTTTCTGGCTGGCGAGTTCGCCGAGCAGCTTGGTCATCTCGTCGTCGAGAGACTGCGGTGCCTTCGCAGCCGGCTTGCTTGCCGGTTTGGGGTGCGAATCGTCGAGCGAGACCTCGAGCTCCCGCATCAGGGTATCGTCGATGGACTCATGCTTCGGTGGCGGCGCCTGCCGGGCAGTATTGGCGGCGGAGCCATAGGCCGGCAGCGGTGTCACATTGCTCGCCTGGTAGATTTGAGCCGGTTTCGGCGCCGGCGCGGCCTGGCGCGGCGGAACGGCGGCCGGAGCAGCCCTTACCGGTTGCGGCGGCGGCGCC
>NZ_AYVK01000059.1:0-27892 GCF_000503155.1 Mesorhizobium sp. LSJC285A00 | reverse complement strand
GGACACCGTCGATGCCCTGGTTCTTCGGCTCGGCTTTGGGTTCGTTCGGGGCGGCCACCTCAGCGCCCGGGCCGGCGTCACGCGCCCAAGGGAAGTGGTCGGCCAGCAGCGCCAACACGGCGAGCACCGGCAACATGAGGAAGGCGCGCCGCAGACCGGGGCGGCCCTTTGGGTCGATCTCGGCGTCGCGGCCAAAAAGCGGCGTTCCAGCAGGCTGGCTTCGCCGACCCGGCAGCAGTCCGGCCCAGAACAACAGGGCGCCAAGCAGGCAAAGCCCGCCGACGGTCAGGAACACCACGGGCTGCAGCGTGGCTGGGCCGTGCAGCATGTGGTCGATCCCGCTCCAGCTGAAATCTCTGTCGCCGAGCAGCAGATACGCCCGCACCAGACAAGCCAAAGCGGCCGCCAGCAGCGGAAGCGCAAACAGCCTTTCGGCCAACCTGTCCATCGGACTCCCCCTCCGGTGCCGCACCTTGCTCATCATGCGGCCGCCGCAGCGAAACAAATAGCGCAAAACTGCGCCCACGAAAGTGGGCGCGATCACGCAGCCAAATTCACTTCAATTCGACCCATACCGGCGCGTGGTCGCTGGCGCCGTCCTCACCTCTGACATCGCGGTCGATGCCGGCAGCGGTGAGGCGGCGCGCCAGTTTCTTCGACAGCAAGATGTGGTCGAGCCGCAGCCCGGCATCGCGCAGCCAGCGGTTGCGGCGATAATCCCAGAATGTGTAGAGCGTTTCCTTCGGATGCTTCTTGCGGAGCGCATCGGTCCAGCCCTGCTCGAGCAGACGCTGGAACGACGCCCGGCTTTCCGGCTGCACCAGCGCGTTGTCGTCATAGGAGCGGGTGGCGTAGATGTCGCGCGGCTCGGGCACGATATTGTAGTCGCCGACCAGCGCCACCGGCAGGCCAGTGTCGAAGAGTTCTGCGGCATGCGCCTCCAGCCTTTCATGCCAGGCCAGCTTGTACTGGAATTTCGGCCCCGGCTGCGGGTTGCCGTTGGGCGCGTAGACACAGGCGATGACGATGCCGTTCACGGCCGCCTCGATGTAGCGGCTCTGCTTGTCGGCGGTATCGCCGGGCAGGACGTCACGGGTCAGCACCGGCTCGGCTCCTCGCGCCAGTATGGCTACGCCGTTCCAGGTCGGCTCGCCCTTCCACACCGCGCCATAGCCGGCGTCGGCCAGTGCCGTGCGCGGAAACTGCAGGTCGCGCGCCTTCAGCTCCTGCAGGCAGACGACATCGGGCTTGGCTGCCGCCAGCCACGCCAGCAGGTTTTGCAGCCGGCTGTTGACGTTGTTGATATTGAAGGTGGCGATTTTCATTTGGCGATCAGGAAACGATCCGCCCTGTCCACGCCTTCACCGTCCCGGCCAGCGTCTTCAAATGATCGGCGGTCGAAAACCCCGACACGCTCTTGCGCGGCTTCAGGTCGTGGTCGCCATCCTCCAGCCAGATCACCTCGATGGCTTTGGAAAGGCCGTAGGTCGCGACCTCTTCTTTCGTGCCGAACGCGTCGCGGGTGCCCTGGAAGATCAGCGTCGGCGTCTTGAGGTCGGCGAGATGTTTTGTCCTGAGTTGCTCGGGCTTGGCCGGCGGATGAAAGGGATAGCCGAGGCAGACGAGGCCCGAAATCTCGCCCTTGGCGAACATCTCGTCGGCGACCATCGAGGCGACGCGCCCGCCCATCGACTTGCCGCCGATGATGAGCGGACCAGCGACGCCCCTCGCCCTCAGATCGGCGATGGCCTTGATGTATTCCGGGTTGACCGTCTCGGCGCGCGGCGGCGGCTTGCGCTGGCCATAGCGTCGCGCCGCCATATAGTGGAATTCGAAGCGCGCAACCTGGAAGCCGGCTGTGGCGAGCGCCTTGGCGGTGTCGGTCATCGAGGGGGAATCCATCGACGCGCCGGCGCCGTGGGCCAACACGATGGTGACCGGGGCTGTGTCAAAGCCGTCGAAGAGGAAGCTAGTGGGCATCAGGCTGCGGGACCCCGATATAGTGGTAGGTGGTTTTGGAACCGTGAACTTCCTTACGCCACTGCTCCGGATGCAGGGTAACATGGGTGAAAATGGCTGCAAAAAACCCCACGAGCACGATGAAGAATGGCCGGCCGAAGCAAACGCGCTGCTTGTTCGACATACGGTCCTCGGGGCGCTGGGGAAATGGCCAAGTTCTGCGGTTGTAATATGTGGCCCAATTGATTTTGCTGTCTTCGAAAAAATTCCAGCCATTGCTCCAGTAGAAGAGCAGCTCGCGGGCCTCCTGCACCGCCAAAACGATGAAGCACGCGGTTAATCCCATACTCGAAATCTGAACAAGATTATCCACGGCAGCCTCACCCCGCCGTCCGCGCCAGCTGCAGATCGACGAACTGTATCCCCTTTTGCGCAGTGCGCGCCCATTCGCTGTCAGCATCGAGTTCGAGATAGCGCACCCAGTGGCGGCGGGCTTCGGTCAGATTGCCGGCGTCGAACTCCAGCCGGGCAAGGTTGAACACCGGATCGGCGTAGCTCTTGTCGAGCGCGATGGCCTTGACCAGATGCCGGCGCGCCGAGGCGATCTTGCCTTCGTCGCTCATCAGCCCGGCGAGGTTGAACCAGGCCTCGACGAACGCCGGATCGAGCTTGATCGCTCTTGCATAGTCATGCGCCGCGTCGGCCACGCGACCGGCGCCACGCAAGCAATTGGCGCGGTTGAACGCGGCGATGGCGTCGCTCGGATCGATGCTGAGGCAGCGTTGGTAGAGCGCCGCGGCATCGTCGTGCCGGCCCTCCTCTTCCGCGCTTTCAGCCTCGGCGAACAATTCTTCCAGCGTGTCGTCGCCGGCTGCGCTTGCGCTGCCGAGATCGAACAGCAGCTGGCCGTCGAGTTCGCTCTGGCCATCCTCGAGATAGATCTGATCGGGCCAGCCATGCTGCGAGCCGACATTGAGCGATTTGGCGGTGAGCGAAGCGACCGGACCGGAGCGATGCACGGAGCGCGCGATCGCGCCCCAGGATGCACCGCCGGCGACCAGCCCGGCATATTTGCGGGCAAGGATCAGATCGCGGAACGAGTAGGGTTCACAATCGTGCTCGAAGGCGTCGAACAGGCTGAGCAGGTCGAGGTCGGCACCGGACAGTCTGGACTGGTCGACGAGAGACTGCCTGGACAGCGAAGACGCCTCCGGCGCCTTCATCAGACCAAGCAGGCGCAGGAAGCCATTTTCGCTAAGGAGTGTTCGGCCAGCGGAGCCCTCGGCTGCAACCCGGCGCTCGATCTCGGCATCGCCGCCCTTCGCCGTGCCGGCCTTGGCGATCAGCGTTCGGCCGAACACAACATGGCTGGTGCGCCTGGTGACGCCGCGCCGCAACTGGCCGTGCTGACGCTCCACCTCACGGGCCGCGAGCCGCAGCGGAAATGCCGCCAGCGCGCCGATGGCGCCGAANGAAGACGGCGCCCGGGATTATACCGGTCGGCGCCGTCACCCCTTGCTCTTGCCGACGGCCTTGAGCAGATTGGCCTTCAACGGGTTTTCCTTGGCCGCACCCGCCTTACCCTTGGCGGCAGGTTTTTCAGCGTCGTCGGCCTTGCTCTTCGACTTGGCCGGCGGCTTGGCTGATTGCGACAGGCTCGCCTTCAACGCGTCCATGAGGTTGATGACATTGCCACGCTCGGGCGCCGCCGCAATGATCGGCTTATGGCCCTTCAGTTTCTCGCGGATCATCGTCATCAGCGCGATCTCGTAGCGGTCCTCATAATTCTTCGGATCGAAGGTGGTTTCCTTCTGCTTGATCAGCGCTTCGGCCAATTGCAGCATTTCGGGATCCGGCTTGCCAGCCGGGATGTTGCCGAAATATTCAGCCGTGCCGCGCACTTCGTTCGGGTTCCTCAACGTACACACGAACATGCCGTTCTCGCGCGCGCCAATCGTCACCACGCGCTCGCGGCTGGACAGGACAAGGCGGGCAATGGCCAGCTTGCCGGATTTGCGCATTGCCTCGCGCAGCACGGCGAAGGTTTCCTCCGCCATGGCGCCATCCGGCGCCATGTAGTACGGCGAATCCTGATAAATGACGTCGACCTCGTCTTCGTCGACGAAGGCCTCGATGTTCATCGTGTGATTGGATTCGATGCGCACTGCTTCGAGGTCGGCCTCATCGATGATGATGTACTGCTTGTCCTCGTATTCGTAACCCTTGACCAAGTCCGCGCGCTCGACGAGGCCGAGTTCAGGGTCGACCGGCTTCATGTTGATGCGGTTGTGGGTCTTCTTGTGCAATTGGTTGAACGATATGCGCTCGCTGGTCGTCGTTGCCGGATAGAGCCGGACCGGACAGCTGACGAGGCTGAGCTTGAGGTAACCTTTCCAACTTGCCCTGGGCGCCATGATACTCTCCTACGCGGCCACGCACTGACATTTCAGACTGAGCATGATCTTATCCGAAAACCGGTTCCCACTTTTCGGGATCATGCTTACTGCAGCGCTTCGTCCAAAGGACGAATGGTGCTGCGGAAATCCTACACCGACCGGGCACGATACAGGCAAATCCCTAGCGAAATCTTCCAGTCGCCCTGAAGGTCCAAGGCCGAGAATAATTCAAATTGTCCGAAGCGTCGATGGACTTGGGTTCCTCGCCCCCATGAAATGGGGAGAAAAACCTTATTTGAAGGCCGGCAAATCCCTCGCGAAATCCTCCATGTCCGCCCAGGGGTCGCCCGAGGTCGCCAACAACCCCGGCAGCGAGGAATAGTTCAGATCCTGCGGCGCATCGATCGTCTCAAGGTCGCTCCAGCTCACCGGCGTCGACGCCGGCAGGTTGGTGCGGGCGCGCAGCGAATAAGGCGCCGCGGAGGTGTGGCCGCGCGCGTTGCGGTGATAGTCGATGAAGATGCGGCGCTTGCGGTTTTCCTTGCCCATTGTGGTGGTGAAAGTGTCGGGCGCGGTGGCCGCCAGGTGCGTGGAGATGGCGCTGGTCGCCTGGTGCAGCTTCTTCCAGTTCTGCTTTTGCGTCACCGGCACGGTTATGTGGATGCCGCTGCCGCCGGATGTCTTGGCGAACGGCACCAGGCCGAACCGCTCCAATTCGCCCTTGATGTGGACGGCGGCCTCGACCACCTCGCGCCAGGCGATGCCCTCACCCGGATCGAGATCGAAAACGATCTGGTCGGGCTTGTCGAGGCTCAAGCGATGCGTGCCCCAGGTGTGGAACTCAACGACGCCGAACTGCGCGAGTGCCAGATAGCCTTTTGCTCCCTCGACCGACAGATAGGATTTGGTTTCACCTTCGGAGTTGGTGGCGTCAAAAGTGACCACCGACGGCGGCATGCCGGTGAAGGCGTGGCGCTGGAAGAAACAGTCCTTCGGCAGGCCCGTCGGGCAGCGCACCAGCGACACCGGGCGGCCCATAATGTGCGGCAGCATGAAATCGCCGACCAGCGCGTAATAGACGGCGATGTCGAGTTTGGTCGGTCCGGTCTTGCCGAACAGCCGCCGCTCCGGATTGGTCACCCAGATGGTTGCGAGATCAGCTTCGGCGATCAGCCGCTTGCGCTTCGGCGACACCGGCGTCGACAGGCCGACATCGCGCAAGCCCCGAAACACACCGTGGCGCAGCGAATTGTCCGCCGTTCGGTTGGCGTAGTGGATGCGGGCCGACAGCATCGGCCGCACCCATTTCATCTCGCGCATGATCTCGCGCGGCACACCCTCGGGTGCTGTCGCGCCGTCGCGCAGCGGCTGCAGCCGGGCCAGCAAGTCGCCCGCCGTAGCGGCATCGAAGCCGGTGCCAACCTTGCCGCGATAGTGCAGTTCGCCATCCGCGAATTCAGCCATGCCGAGTGCCGCCAGTCCTTCGGCCGCGTCGGAAACGGTGTAGCCGGCGATGATGAAATCGCCGGTCTCCAGCGCCTTGACCTTGGTCCAGCTCTTCGTGCGGCCGCTCTGGTAGATGGCGTTGGCGCGCTTGGAGACGACGCCTTCCAGCCCAAGGATCGAGGCCTGATCGTACAGCCCCTGTCCGTCGCCTTCGACATGGTCGCTCAGCTGGATGGCGGAGTTGGCGCCCTGTCCGGCTAGCAGTTCGGCGAGCAGGGCCTTGCGCTTTGCGAGCGGCGCCTTGCGGAGGTCCCAGCCGTCGAGATGCAGCAGGTCGAAGGCATAGAAATGGAGCTTGCTGCCCGCACCCGCCGACAGCGCATCCTGGAGCAGCGCGAAACGCGAGATGCCCTTCTCGTCCAGCACCATGATCTCGCCGTCGATGATCGCCTGGCTGAGGGGCAGCCGGGCGAATGCCTGCGGCAGGTCGCCGTAACGCTTCGTCCAGTCGATGCCGCCGCGGGTGATCAGCCTGACCTCGCCATCGGCGATATGCGCCATGGTGCGGTAGCCGTCGAATTTTATTTCGTGCAGCCAGAGTTCACCTGTGTCTTCCACTGGCCCACCCGGTGGCTTCGGCACCTGCGTGGCGAGCTGCGGCTCGATGCGCGACGGCGGATCGCCCCTGGCCGCACCGGGCAGCGCGCCGGGTTTCAGCGCGCCGGGCTTGGGCGGCAGGCGGGCCGGCTTCTTCGGCGGCGCCACCAGCTCCTCGATCCGCTTGCCGGACTTCACGCTTTCCGGCCGCGCTTCCAGGATGTCGAGGCCGGTATCGGCGGCGAGATCGCGCTCCTTGAACAGCAGCCAGTTTTTCTTCTCGCTGTCTTCGCTGGGCTTGGGCTTCAGACGGGTCAGCATCCAGCCGCCATTCAACTTGTCGCCGGCCAGCCGGAACTTGAAGGCGCCGGTGCGCAGGCTCTTGTCGACATCGTCCATCGGCGCCCAGGTGCCGGTGTCCCAGACGATCATCGGCCCGCCGCCATATTCGCCTTCGGGAATGACGCCCTCGAAGTCGATATATTCGAGCGGATGGTCCTCGGTCTCGACTGCAAGCCGCTTGTCGGCCGGGTTGAGCGAGGGCCCGCGCGGCACCGCCCAGCTTTTCAGCACGCCGCCGACCTGCAGGCGCAAATCGTAATGGTCGGCGGTGGCGTGATGCTTGTGGACGACGAAGCGGTTGCCGTCGCCTGAAATGAGCCCGCCCGCCGGTTCCGGCGTCTTCGTAAATTCGCGCTTGGCGCGGTAGGCCTTGAGTTTTGGCGGGGTTGGCATGGGTCAGGCGGGAGCGGCGGCGGCGGACGAACCTTCCCTGCGCCGCGTTCCTGCACAGTGCTGTCCCGCCAACATTTCAGATTTCCCAGCGTGGTGCGAAGAATGTGGAGATCACGCTCAATCGTCTGAGGCGGGCGTCAGGTCTAGCTCGGCCGGGGACAGCCCTTGTTGGAGCTGGCTCAGCCGGAACTCGTCGACCCAGTAGGCCTCGCCGTCGACCAGCACGCGGGCCGAGTAGACGCCGCCGGAAAAGCTTTGCGCGGTGACGTAGACCTTGTGGCGGTCGAGCGCCTTGCGCACCGCGGCGCGCTTGGAATTCTGGCTGGTGACGGAACTGGCCATGGCTCACTCATACACAAGACCGCAAGACATGGCGGCGGCATAAGGATGCTGGAGATCGGCCGCTCTGTCAATTTTGACCGCCTGCTTCTGGCAGCGCTACGATCCGACGGCAGCAAAAAACCGCTGCGCCTCGGCAGCGGACTTTGCAATGGCGACGACAATATTCGGTTAGTGGTCCGAAGGAATTATGAGCGCGGTGACGCGCGAGAGCTGCTGACGCCGGTTCAGCGTCGGCTTCTCGTAGATCTTCTTCATTGGTATCCCATGGCCCCCAATGGCCGCCGGCAAAGGCGCTTGCGGCTGGGTTTTGTCAAGGGAAGCGCTGTTCTTCCGCCGAACAGCTATGGAAACTGGAGGAGCGGCCGCTATAGTTTTCCTCAGCCCCAAGGAGAACGGCAATGACCCTCAGCACCCGCAAACTCGGCAGCCAGGGGCTGCAGGTCTCGGTGATCGGCCTCGGCTGCATGGGCATGAGCCAGTCCTACGGCCCTGCCGACGAGGCGGAATCGATCGCTACCCTGCACCGAGCCATCGAACTCGGCTGTACCTTCCTCGACACGGCGGAAGTCTACGGCGCCTATGCCAATGAAGAACTGCTCGGGCGGGCGCTGAAGGGCCGGCGCGATGAGGTGACCCTTGCCACCAAATTCGGCTTCCGCATCGAAAACGGCAGACAGGTCGGCACGGAGCGTGACAGCCGGCCCGACCATATCCGCGAGGCGCTGGAGGGCTCGCTGAAGCGGCTCGGCACCGACCATATCGACCTTTACTACCAGCATCGCGTCGATCCGGCGGTGCCGATGGAAGACGTCGCCGGCACGGTCGGCCGGCTGGTTGCCGATGGCAAAGTGCGCTTCTTCGGCCTGTCGGAAGCGGGCGCGGCGAATATCGGCCGTGCGCATGCCGTGCACCCTGTCTCGGCGCTGCAGAGCGAGTATTCGCTTTGGGAGCGCAATCTGGAGCCGGAGATCATCCCGCTGCTCAAGAAGCTCGGCATCGGCCTGGTGCCGTTCGCGCCGCTCGGCCGCGGTTTCCTCGCCGGCGACGTCAAGCGCGCCGAGGATTATCCGGAAGGCGATTTCCGCCGCGGCGACCCGCGCTACCAGGGCGCCAATTACGACGCCAACGTCGCGGCCGCCGCCGCGGTGCAAGAGGTGGCCAGTGCCAAGGGGGCAAAGCCCGCACAGATCGCGCTGGCCTGGGTGCTCGGCAAGGGCGACGGTTTCGGCATCGACATCGTGCCGATCCCGGGGACAAAGCGGCGCAAGTATCTCGAAGAAAATGTTGCTGCAGCCGCGATCCAGCTCGACCCGGCCGAGACTGCTGCGCTCGACGCAGCCCTTGCGCCGGGCAAGGTCTCAGGGCCGCGCTACAATGAGCGGGTGATAACGACCATCGACAGGTAGAGGCGTCTAAGCTGCCAATCTCCCCCCTCGTGGGGAGATGCCTGGCAAGGCAGAGGGGGGGCGCGAAGGATCGCCCGCATCAAGTATTCTGCGTAGAGGTTAGCTCAAAGATGTAAGTGAAATTGGCCAATGTCGGCGGGACAGCGCCCCCCTCTGTCCTGCCGGACATCTCCCCCACAAGGGGGGAGATTAGCAGTTTCAGCCCCTCGCCTCACCTTGCGTAATCGATTTTCCTTGGCTAGCATCCTCCGGTCGGCGCCGTGCGGAGGAGAACGTTGCGGCGGACCGGCTGGAGCGCCTCGCGTCCCCTCGGGGCGTTCACAGGACACTCCATTTTTGAATTGACGCAAGGACCGTCCCGAGCCGCTCCCGGTTTCGGGCTCCTGCGTTCATGTGGAGGATATCTGATGAACAGACGCGAATTCCTGTTGTCGACCGTGGCGACCGGCGCCATGGCGCTGGCCGCGCCCATGGCCTTTGCCGCCGACAAATTGACCATATTGGGCTCGGTGCCCAATCTCGGCTTTCCGTTCTTTGTGCACATGCTGAACGAGATCAAGGCGGAGGCGCAGGCGCAAGGCGTCAATCTGACCGAGAGCGACGGCCAGAACTCGGCGCCGAAGCAGACCGCCGACATCGAGGCCGCACTTGTGCAGAAGGTCAACGCCATCGTGATTTCGCCGCTTGACGTCAACGCGCTGGCGCCGGCGATCGAGGAAGCGGTCAAGGCCGGGGTTCCCGTGGTCACTATCGACCGCCGCGTTGACGGCGTCGAGGGCATTCTGGCCCATGTCGGCGCCGACAATGTCAAGGGCGGCGAGGCCGAGGCGCAGGCCATGGTGGCGGCGTTCCCCAACGGCGCCAAGCTGTTCCATTTGCAGGGCCAGCCGGGTGCCGGGCCCGCGATCGACCGCAACAAAGGCGTCCACAATGTGCTCGATCCGCTCAAGGACAAGTACCAGATCATCTTCGAGCAGACCGCTAATTTCGCCCGCGCCGAAGCGCTGTCGGTGACCGAGGCCGGGCTTGCCGCCAACGGCAAGCCGGACGCCATCATCTGCGCCAATGACGACATGGCGCTCGGCGCGCTCGAAGCCTGTGCCGCGCGCAACTTCACCGACGTCAAGATCTACGGCTTCGACGCGCTGCCGGAAGCGCTGGTCGCCGTGCGCGACGGCAAGCTCGCCGGCACGGTCGAGCAGTTCCCCGGCGAACAGTCGCGCAAGGCGGTGCAGATCGCGGTCGCCTTCGCCAGGGACAAGACCGAGCCGAAGGAGAAGCTGGTGCTGTTGACGCCGATCGTCATCGGCAAGGACAATCTCGACAAGGCGGAGAGGTTGAACGAGACGAAGTGAGAGTAGGGCCCATGACGGGTGGAGGTCGCGCTCTGTCGCGCCCCCCTCTGTCCTGCCGGACATCGCCCCCACTTGGGGGGAGATTGGCCGTCACGTCTGCTTTCGCCAATCGCCAACGTTATAGAAATAGTGCTGCCGGCAAAACTGCTGATCTCCCCCCGTGTGGGGGAGATGTCCGGCAGGACAGAGGGGGGCGCTGTCCCGCTGCCTATCGCAATCCGGGAGCAATGCTTGTCCGCCGTTGAACCCACCGCATCATCGCCCCCGCTCCTTTCCGTCGAAGGCGTGACCAAGCATTTTTCCGGCGTCACCGCGCTCATCGACGTTTCGCTCGAGGTGCGGCCCAGTGAGATCCTTGGCCTGCTCGGCGAGAACGGCGCCGGCAAGTCGACGCTGTTGAAAATCCTGTCCGGCGTGATGCCGCAGTCAAGCGGCCGCATCGTCTTCGACGGCGCCGACTACGCGCCGTCCAGTCCGCAGGATGCGAAGCGGCATGGCATCGTCACCATCTATCAGGAACTGAGCCTGATCCCGACGCTGACGGTTGCGGAAAACATTTTCATCGGCCGCGCGCCGCTCGGGCCGCTCGGGCTGGTCAGCTGGCGCAGGATGGAGGACGCCTCGCGCGCGATCATCGCCCGCGTCGGTCTCGACATCGATCCGGCGACGCCGGTGTCCTCGCTGTCGGTAGCCGAACAGCAGCTGGTCGAAATCGCCCGCGCTCTGTCGCTGGAAAGCCGCCTGATCATCATGGACGAGCCGACCTCGGCGCTGACCGAGACCGAGGTGCAGAAACTGATGTCGATCATGGACAGGCTGCGCAAGGACGGTGTCGCCATCATGTTCGTCACCCACCGGCTGGAAGAAGCGTCCGCCATTTGCGACCGCATGACCGTGCTGCGGGACGGCAGGCTGGCCGGTCATCTCGACCGCGACGGCCGGCCGATCCAGATTCCGAAGATCATCGAGAAGATGGTCGGCCGCGCCGCCTCCGAACTCTACGCGCGGCCGACGCAGCGCGACGTCGCCGGCGAGGTCCGGCTCTCGGTGCGCGGGCTGCGGACGGTGCGCGATCCGCTGGCGCCGCACGCCATCGTGCTCGAAGGTGTCAACCTCGATCTGAAGGCCGGCGAAATCCTCGGCGTTGCCGGTCTCGTCGGTTCCGGCCGCACCGAGCTTGCCCGCGCCATTTTCGGCGCCGACCGCATCGCGGCCGGCACGATTGCGCTCGACGGCAAGCCGATCGCCCTGGCTTCGCCCGCCGACGCCATCAAACTCGGCATCGGCCTGGTGCCGGAAGACCGCAAGCACCAGGCGATTTTTGCAGCACTTGGCATTCTCAACAATTTCTCCATCGCCTCGCTCGGCCGCTACAGCAATGGGGCCGGCTTCATGGCCGAACGGCGCGAGCGCGAGGCGCTGGCCGGCTATCGCAAGGCACTGTCGATCCGCATGGCCTCGCCCGACCAGGCGATCGAGGGCCTGTCCGGCGGCAACCAGCAAAAAGTCATCCTGGCCCGCTGGCTGGCGCGCGACCCGAAAGTACTGATCGTCGACGAGCCGACGCGCGGCGTCGATGTCGGCGCCAAGGCCGAAGTGCACCAGATCCTGGTCCAGTTGGCTGCGCGCGGCATCGCCATCATGATGATCTCGTCGGAGCTGCCGGAGGTGCTGGCAGTGTCGGATCGCATCGTTACGATGCGGCGCGGCCGTATCACTGGCGAAATGCCGGGCATCGAAGCGACCGAGGAAAAACTGATGGAACTGATGGCGCTCGACCGCAAGCAGGACGCAACGCAATGACCAGCACCACCGAACAGACCCAGCGCAGCGGCATCAACATCGCGCGGCTTCTGATGAGTTTTGGGCCGCTGATGTTCCTGGCGGTGTTGATCGTCATCTTCACCGTGCTGAAGCCGAGCTTCATCGATCCAATCAATCTGTTCAACATTTTGAGGCAGATCTCGATCACCGGGCTGATCGCGCTCGGCATGACTTTCGTCATCCTCACTGCCGGCATCGACCTGTCGGTCGGCTCACTGCTCGCCTTCTGCGGCATGGTGGCGGCGGTGGTGGCCAAGGGCGGCACCGCCAACACGCTGTCGCTGTCGACCACGGGCACGCAAGGATATGGCTGGTTCGCCGCCTTGCTTGCCGCCGTCATCGTCGGGGCGCTGGCCGGCGGCGTCCAGGGCTTTGCCATCACCAGGCTGAAAGTGCCGCCCTTCGTCGTCACGCTGGGTGGTCTCACAGTGTTTCGCGGCCTGACGCTGACCATCTCCAATGGTGGACCGATCTCCGGTTTCGACGCCTCGATGCGCTGGTTCGGCACCGGGCTCATCGGACCGGTGCCGGTGCCGGCGATCATCTTCGCGGTGGCGGCCATCCTGTGCCACATCGTGCTGCGCTATACGCGCTACGGCCGCGCCGTCTATGCCGTCGGCGGCAATGCCGAGGCCGCGCGCCTTTCGGGCCTGCGCGTCGACCGCATTCTGATCTCGGTCTATGTCATCGTCGGCTTCTTCGCCGGGCTGGCGGCCTTCGTTTTGTCAGCACGGCTCAACTCCTCCGAAGCCGTAGCCGGCATCGGCTACGAACTTACGGTGATTTCCGCCGTGGTCATCGGCGGTACCTCGCTATTCGGCGGCATCGGCTCGGTCGGCGGCACGGTGGTGGGCGCAGCGCTGATCGGCGTGCTGCAGAACGGGCTGCAGTTCAACAATGTCTCGTCCTACACACAAAGCATCGTCATCGGCCTGATCCTGATCCTGGCCGTGGCCTTCGATCGTTGGCTGAAGTCGCGGGTAAGGCGGTAAGGGATCGGCCATGGTTCAGATCAGGGCGATGGCAGAGAACGATGTAGCGTCGGTATCGCGGCTGCTGGGAGAGTCTTGGCGGCGCACCTATTCGTCGATCCTGGGACCTGAAAATACCCCGCGGCTCTCGGACGACAAGCATGCGCCCGAGCGGCTGGCAGAGGAACTTGGGGACGACAACAAGATGTCGTTCGTGGCCGAACGGCCGGACGGTTCGATCGCCGGCTACGCGATGGCGGCGATGGACGATCGTGGCGATGTCCTGCTCGACCGGCTGCACATCGACAAGACAGAGTTCGGCAGCGGGCTCGCCACCGACCTGCTGCACGCGGTGCTTGTCGCGCATGCCGGCATCCCCAGCATTGCGCTGGAAGTGATCGAGGGCAACGACCGGGCGATCGCCTTCTATCGCAAGCACGGTTTCGAAGTGGTCGAGCGCCACACGGCCGCGCACGGCGTTGGCGGCCACGCCTCGCTGATCATGCGCCGGCTGCTGTCGAGGGCGTAAGGAAGGGAACAGGCAGTGTGGAATAGGGAATAAGGTGGCGCGGATCGATACCCTACGCCTACAGCCTACTGCGCCGCCGCTTGCCGGCCGTCCTCGTCGTCCGGCATATCGAGAATTTCGATCAGCCGCGCCACCTTCGTTCCCGGCAAGCGGCGGCCCTCGTTGACCAGCGCCTCGTCGGCACCGAGCCAGGCGAACGCCTCGCGCAGTTCTTCAAGGGTGGCGCCGGTCAGCGCGATGTCGGCTATGACTGCCTCGTCTACCGGCCCCAACACCGAAATGATGTCGTCGCGTGTCATGGTCACCTCCATGCTAAGTGCCGGCCGGTCGTCGAGATGACGCCGAGACCCGGCCATCCAGCCAACGGATTGCGAGTAAAAACCGCCGACAAAGCAGAATCTGGGTCTTCTTTTCGACTAAGCAAGATGAACGCGCGCGCCTTTTGCCGTCAAGCAGCCGAGTGCGGATCGATGCTGTAGAGATGCACGGGATAGCCGGGACCGATGGCGTCGCGCACCCGGTCCGTCCAGGCGAGGACCGCCGGATAAGCCGCCAGCGCAAAGCCGCAATCTTCGGCACGGTGGCCGTAGGCATAGACAGCAATGTCGGCGATGGTGAGCGTGTCGCCGACAAGGAACGGCGTATCGTTCAGGCTGCGCTCCAGCGCTGCCAGCGTGCGGGCGCCGGCTTCGCGCTTGGCCGGAACCATCGCCTGGTTGCGCTCCAGCCTTCCGGCCAGCGTCCAGAAGCGCAGGGAGCCGATGACCGGCTCGACATGGTACTGTTCGAAGAACAGCCATTGCATAATTTTCGCGTTGACATAGCGATCCGCCGGCAGCAAGGGCGTGCCTTCGGCGAGATAAATGAGGATCGCATTCGATTCGGCGATCGCACGGCCATCCTCGAGTTCGAGCACAGGAACGGCGCCGGCCGGGTTGAGCTTC
This sequence comes from Mesorhizobium sp. LSJC285A00, assembly GCF_000503155.1. NCBI lineage: Bacteria > Pseudomonadati > Pseudomonadota > Alphaproteobacteria > Hyphomicrobiales > Phyllobacteriaceae > Mesorhizobium > Mesorhizobium sp. LSJC285A00. Next base: position 13,388 of record NZ_AYVK01000059.1, on the reverse strand, counting down.
AGGAAGGCGTCGGTGTGGCTCTCGCCCTCGAAAATCGACACCAGGCGGCTTTCATAGGGAATGTTGAGCAGGCCGAGCACGACCCTCGCCTTCCAAACGTTTTGCGACGGCAAATAATCATGAAGCGTGAGCATGGCTGTCCTTTCGCTGCGGTCGACGCCTGATTTGCACGGTGCCACGATCCCAGCCACCCGAATCCTGCAATGTGTACGCGCGGAAACAGATAAACTATACGCATGTAGAGTTTTATTGACTTCGCTGTATGTGCGATTTACCCGATAAACATTTGCGTCGGATAACTGCGCGGGCAAGCAATCAGTTTGCGTGTGAGAGGAATCGCAAGCATGAGCCTTTCGCGCCGAAGCGAGATCGCCGCCGAGGGCGTGGGGCCAACGATTGTCGCCGGCGAAATCCTGGTCGAGATCATGGCGACGGAACTGGGTTTCGGCTTCCTCGAGCCGCAATCGCTTGTCGGGCCATTCCCCAGCGGTGCGCCGGCGATCTTCATCGATCAGGTCGCCCGGCTGGGAGGCGGCGCCGGCATTATCGGCTGCGTCGGCCGCGACGATTTCGGCACGCTCAACCTGGACAGGCTGGAGCTCGACGGCGTCGACGTCTCAGCCGTCGATATCAGCGACCGCTTCCCGACGGGATGCGCCTTCGTGCGCTACCGGCCCGATGGTATCAGGGACTTCGTCTACAACATCGCCGAATCCGCCGCCGGGCAGATCCACCTGACCACTGCTGCGCGCCTGCTGGCGGACAGGGCCGGCCATCTGCATATCATGGGATCGACGCTGTCGGTGGCAGGGCTGAAGGAGATCGTCAGCTACGCAGTGCAGGCGGTTCGTGCCCGCGGCGGCTCGACCTCATTCGACCCGAATGTGCGCAAGGAGCTGATCGACGGCTCCGACGGCGCACTGTTTTCCGCACTCATCGACGATGCCGACCTGCTGCTGCCGTCCGGCGACGAATTGCTCGCTACGGCGGGCGTCGATGACGAGCACCGGGCGGTGGCGGCGCTGTTTGCCAGGGGCGTCGGCGAGATCGTGCTGAAGCGCGGTGCTGACGGCTCTTCCTGGTTCGGCGCCGACGGCGCCAGGATCGACTGCGCCGGTTTTCAGGTCGAGGAAGTCGACCCCACGGGCGCCGGCGATTGTTTCGGCGCCACCTACCTGACCTGCCGCCGCCAGGGGATGGAGCCCGGCAAGGCGCTGCTTTATGCCAATGCCGCCGGCGCCCGCAACGTCACCCGGCGCGGCCCGATGGAGGGCGTCACCAGCTTCGACGGACTCGATCAATTCATCAAGGGAACAGCGAGACGGACATGAGCGCCAACCCGCTTGCAGGCCTCGCCAGCGCGCGCAAAAACGGCTCGCCCTACGGCATCACCTCGATCTGCTCCGCGCATCCGCTGGTGATCCAGACGGCGATCAGGCGCGCCGTTGCCGACAGGGAGAAAAACCTGCTGATTGAGGCAACCTGCAATCAGGTCAACCAGTTCGGCGGCTATACCGGAATGACCCCGGCGCTGTTCGTCGCCTTCGTGCTGGAGATCGCCTGCCGCGAGGGGCTGGAAGCCTCGCGTATCATCTTCGGCGGCGACCATCTGGGACCGAACCCGTGGCGCGCAGAGCCGGCGGCGCAGGCGATGGACAAGGCCGAGGCCATGGTCGGCGCCTATATCGCGGCCGGCTTCACCAAGATCCATCTCGACGCATCGATGGGCTGCGCCGGCGAGCCGGCGGCGCTTGACGACGAGACCATCGCCACCCGGGCGGCGCGGCTGGCAAAGGCGGCCGAAACGGGCGCGCACGCCGCAGGCAGCACCTTGCCGGTCTACATCATCGGCACCGAAGTTCCCGCCCCCGGCGGCGTCGACCATGCGATCAGCGAGTTGAAGCCGACCGAGGCGGCGGCGGCGCGGCGCACGATCGAGGTTCACCGGGAGATCTTTGCCCGCGAAGGCCTGACCGAGGCGTTCGGCCGCGTCATGGCCGTGGTGGTGCAGCCGGGCATGGAATTCGGCAGCCAAAATGTCGTCGCCTACGCGCCCGAAAAATCCAAGGGCCTGACCGGCTTGCTCGATGAGCAGCCGTCGCTCGTCTACGAGGCGCATTCGACCGACTACCAGACCCGTGCGGCTTTGACCGCGCTGGTCGCAAACGGCTTTCCTATCCTCAAGGTCGGCCCCGGCCTGACCTTCGTCTTGCGCGAGGCGCTTTACGGGCTCGACCTGATCGCCTCCGAAATGGCCAGGGACTATGGCGACCGGTCGCTCGCCCGGACCATGGAAAGCGCGATGCTGGCAGCCCCCGGCCATTGGCACAGCCACTATCATGGCAATGAAGCAGAGCTCTATGTGCAGCGGCATTACAGCTACAGCGACCGCATCCGCTATTATTGGAGCAACCCCACCGCTGTCGCGGCCGTCGAGCGCCTGCGCAAGGCGCTGGACGACGTTGCCATTCCCGAAACGCTGATGCGGCAATTCCTGCCGGCGCTGCCGGCCGAACTCGGGCCGGCGGGCAATCCCGAGGCTATCCTTCTCGAAGCTGTCGATCAGGTGCTGGCCGACTATGACGCGGCCTGCCGTGGGACCTGAGTGCATTGCGCCGGGTTGATCTTTGCCTCAGCCCAGTGTCTCTGACGTTTCCATGAAACCAGCCATGTTCTTTCTCCTGTTCGCGGCCTCCCTGCTGGCGTCGCCGGCACGCGCCGACTGGAAGCCGGTCGAAAAGGTCGAGACCTACGCCATCGCAGGGCGGACCGGCCCGGAACTCTATGCCGCGATCGGCGAAGCCGGCCCCTTGCTCGGCAAGGGTCGGGTCATTGCGCACACCAATTTCAAGCTGACCTGGACCAGGGACTACAGGCCGCAAGGCGACGCCTGCGTGCTCAAATCGGCGCGCCCGAAACTGATCATCACCTACACCTTGCCGAAGCCGGCCGAACCGTTGCCGGCTTCCGTCCAGAAGAACTGGACGGTGTTCATCGCCGGGCTCGCCGCCCACGAGAGAGTGCATGGCGCAGCCATCGCCGAGATGGTGCGCAAGATCGAGGCGGTGAGCGTCGGCCTGACCGTTACTGATGACCCCGCCTGCAGCAAGATCAGAACCGAGCTGACGAGGCAACTCGCCCAGATCTCGCTGGCTCAGCGGCAGGCGAGCCGCGACTTCGACCGGGTCGAATTCGGCCCCGGCGGAAACCTGCAGAAGCTGGTGCTGGCTTTTGTGAATGGGGGGTAGTTTGCCGGCGAACCGGTCATTGCGCCGGTGTTCCGAATGGCAAGAGCACCGGCCGCATGGCCGCTTTACAGGCAGGCTTGGTAGCGCTACCGTCTGATCGTCACGCGACCTGTTGGGGGAATGGGAGACGGTCGCGAGGCGGGAGAGGAGCGGTTTCCTTCGGGGCGTCGCAAGAAGCATTCGGGAGGAGATCGATGGCGTCTGTCGCGATCGGCGATGTTTACAAATCGTTCGGGACCGTCGAGGTCCTGCATGGCGTCAGTGTGGATATCGACGACGGCGAATTCGTCACGCTGGTCGGCCCGTCGGGTTGCGGAAAATCGACCCTTCTCAGGATGATCGCCGGCCTGGAAAAGATTTCTCGGGGCGAGATCGCGATCGGGGATCGGGTCGTCAACAACGTTGCGCCGAAAGAGCGCGACGTTGCCATGGTGTTCCAGAACTACGCGCTCTACCCGCACATGACGGTCGCCGAGAACATGGCGTTCTCGCTCATGCTCAAAGGTGTTTCGAAGGCCGATTGCGCTACCAGCATTCAGCGCGCCGCCGAAATCCTCGGGCTGGTGCCATTGCTGACGCGATATCCGCGCCAGCTTTCCGGCGGCCAGCGCCAGCGCGTCGCCATGGGCCGGGCGATCGTGCGCGATCCACAGGTTTTCCTGTTCGACGAACCGCTCTCCAATCTCGACGCCAAGCTCAGGGTGCAGATGCGCGCCGAGATCAAGGAACTGCACCAGCGGCTCAAGACGACCACAGTCTATGTCACCCACGACCAGATCGAGGCCATGACCATGGCCGACAAGATCGTCGTCATGCATGACGGCATCGTCGAACAGATCGGACCGCCGCTGGAGCTCTACGACAGGCCAAACAATCTCTTCGTCGCCAGTTTCATCGGCTCGCCCGCCATGAACCTGATCAAGGGCGAGATCGTCACCGACGGGTCTCCGTCCTTTCGCGGCGCCGGGGGAATTTCCGTGCCGCTGGCCGGCGCGCCGGCCGTTGGCAACGGTCATCCGGTGGTGCTGGGAATACGGCCCGAGCATTTGCGGCTATCGTCAGACCAAGGCATTCCAGTCACCGTCGCGGTGGTCGAGCCGACCGGGTCGGAAGTGCAGATCATCGGCCGCACCGCCGGCGGCGACGAGATCGTCGCCAATTTCCGCGAACGCCATGCCTTAACACCGGGCGAATCCATACGGCTCTCTGCCGCGCCTGGCCTGATTCATCTCTTTGACGGCAAGACCGGAACACGATTTGAAACGCGTAACGGATGGTAAGGACCGCATAGCAAGGAAGATAAACCGGAGGAGACGACCATGAAATTCACGAGACGCGATGTAATCCGCACGACCGCAGGTGCCGCGGCGGGAGCTCTGGGAAGCCGGTTCGTCGGCTCGCCGGCTTTTGCCCAGGAGGGCTTGAAATACAAGCCCGAGGAAGGCGCAAAGCTGCGGCTGCTGCGCTGGTCGCCCTTCGTCAAGGGCGATGAGGATCAATGGCTGGCCAACACCAAGCGCTTCACCGAGGCGACAGGTGTCGAGGTTCGTGTCGACAAGGAAAGCTGGGAGGACATTCGCCCCAAGGCAGCGGTCGCGGCCAATGTCGGTTCCGGCCCGGACCTGATGTTCGTCTGGTTCGACGACCCGCATCAATATCCCGACAAGCTGCACGACGTGACCGAGCTCGGCGAGTATCTGGGCTCGAAATATGGCGGATGGCACGACGGACCGAAGCAATATGCGACGCGGGACGGCAAGTTCGTCGGCCTGCCGCTGGCCACGATCGGCAATGCCATCGTCTATCGCGAAAGCTGGGTGAAGGAGGCCGGCTTCTCCGAATTTCCGAAGGACACGGCAGGCTTCCTCGAGCTTTGCAAGGCGTTGCAGGCGAAAGGACATCCGGCCGGCTTCACGCACGGCCACGGCGTCGGCGACGGCAACAATTACGCGCACTGGCTGCTGTGGAGCCATGGCGGCCAGATGGTCGACGAGAGCGGCAAGGTGGCGATCAACAGCCCCGAGACGCTAAAGGCGATCGGATACGCGCAGGAACTCTACAAGACCTTCATTCCCGGGACCGAAAGCTGGCTCGACGTCAATAACAACCGCGCCTTCCTGGCCGGCGAACTCGGCGTCATCGCCAACGGCATTTCCGCCTACAATACGGCCAAGATCAACAAGGACAACGATCCGAAGCTGGCTGATATCGCCAAGGACATCCGCACCACCAACCTGCCGATCGGTCCCGTCGGGAAATCGGTCGAACTGTTCCAGGTGACCACCGCCGTCATCTTCAACTACACGCCCTACCCCAATGCGGCCAAGGCCTATCTGCAGTTCATGTTCGAGGATCCGCAGATGACCGACTGGATCACCTCCTCGGCGGGCTATTGCTGCCAGACGCTGAAGGCCTTCGACAACAATCCAGTGTGGACGGCCGACCCGAACAATGCCGCCTATGCCAAGGCCTCGGCGACGCTGCGCCCCAACGGCTATGCCGGGCCGCTCGGCTATGCCTCGGCGGCGACCATGGCCGACTATGTCCTGGTCGACATGTTCGCCAAGGCGGTGACCGGCCAGGCGACGCCGCAGGAGGCGATGGAGGAGGCGGAGAAGCGCGCCAACCGCTACTACCGCGTTTGATCACGGCACCGCCGGGCAGCGTCTAGTGCGCTGCCCGGCCCGTCGCACAATCCCATGGCGGCCGTTGACGCCGTGACCTGATTCCCCGATGAGGAGCCCTCCATGGCCGTGCCGTCCGTTGCCGCCCAGCCGCGTCCGTCGATGCTTTCGCGGATCTCCGAAAGCCGCAACGCGCTGGGCTTCGGCTTCATGCTGCCGGCGGCGGCGCTGCTGCTGGTCTTCCTGACCTATCCGCTCGGGCTGGGCGTCTGGCTCGGTTTCACCGATGCCCGGATCGGCCGCCCCGGCATCTTCATCGGCGTCGAGAATTATCAGTACCTTTGGAATGACAACGTCTTCTGGCTCTCCGTCTTCAACACGCTGCTCTACACGGTCAGCGCCTCGATCCTGAAGTTCGTGCTCGGCCTGTGGCTGGCGCTCATCCTCAATGAAAACCTGCCGTTCAAATCGTTCTTCCGCGCGATAGTCCTGCTGCCCTGGGTGGTGCCCACTGTACTGTCAGCCATCGCCTTCTGGTGGATCTACGATTCGCAGTTCTCCATCCTGTCCTGGGCGCTGCAGCAAATGGGCCTGATCGACCACCGCATCAATTTCCTCGGCGATCCGGAGAATGCGCGCGCTTCGGTTATCGCCGCCAACGTCTGGCGCGGCATTCCTTTCGTCGCCATCACGCTGCTCGCCGGCCTGCAGACCATTCCGCAGTCGCTCTACGAGGCGGCCACGCTCGACGGCGCCAGTCGCTGGCAGTTGTTTCGTTATGTGACTCTGCCGCTGCTGACGCCGATCATCGCCATCACCATGACCTTCTCGGTGCTGTTCACTTTCACCGATTTCCAGCTGATCTACGTGCTGACCCGGGGCGGACCGGTGAATGCCACGCATCTGATGGCGACATTGTCTTTCCAGCGCGGCATTTCCGGCGGCCAGCTTGGCGAGGGCGCGGCCATCGCGGTGGCCATGATCCCGTTCCTGCTGGCGGCGATCCTGTTCAGCTATTTCGGCCTGCAACGCCGCAAATGGCAACAAGGCGGCGGAGACTGACATGGTCAAGACGGCCGCGACAAGGAAGGCGAAACGTGGGGATATCGACGAAGGCGGCATGGGCTACCTGCAGAGCCTGCCGCGTCGCGTGGTGACGGTCTATCTGCCGCTGCTGGTGTTCGTCTTCGTGCTTTTGTTTCCGTTTTACTGGATGACGATCACGGCGGTTAAACCCAATCTCGAAATGACCGACTATGCGCAGTTCAATCCGTTCTGGGTGGTGCATCCGACATTGGAGCACATCCGCTATCTCCTGTTCGAGACCTCCTATCCGGGCTGGCTGCTCAACACGATCATCATCTCGACCGCCGCTACGTTCCTGTCGCTGCTGGCGTCGGTGTTCGCCGCCTATGCGATCGAGCGGTTGCGCTTTTCCGGGGCGCGGCAGGTCGGCCTCGGCATCTTCCTCGCCTATCTGGTGCCGCCCTCGATCCTGTTCATTCCGCTGTCGGTGATGGTGTTCAACCTCGGGCTCTACGACACGCCCTTCGCGCTCATCCTTACCTATCCGACCTTCCTGGTGCCGTTCTGCACGTGGCTGTTGATGGGCTACTTCCGCTCCATCCCGTTCGAACTGGAAGAATGCGCGCTGATAGACGGAGCGAGCCGGTGGCAGATCCTCACCAAGATCGTGCTGCCGCTGTCGGTGCCGGGCCTGATCTCCGCCGGCATATTCGCCTTCACCCTGTCATGGAACGAGTTCATCTATGCGCTGACATTCATCCAGTCCTCGGAAAACAAGACCGTGCCGGTGGGTGTGCTGACCGAGTTGGTGCGCTCCGACGTCTACGAATGGGGGGCGCTGATGGCGGGAGCGCTGATCGGCTCGCTGCCGGTGGTGGTGCTCTATTCGTTCTTCGTCGAGCACTATGTCTCGTCGATGACCGGCGCGGTGAAGGAGTGACGCGCCGGCTCACGCAAGGCGACCGGCGCGGTCAGATCGCGCCGATGATGCCGCCGTCGACGCGGATGTTCTGGCCGGTGATGTAGCCCGCACCTTCGGAAGCGAGGAAGGCGATGGTCGCGGCGATCTCCTCCGACGTGCCGTAGCGCTGCATCGGCACGCTGTCGCGGCGCTCCTCGGTGGCCGGCAGGCTGTCGATCCAGCCGGGCAGCACATTGTTCATGCGCACATTGTCGGCGGCGTAGGTGTTGGCGAAGATCTTGGTGTAGGCGGCAAGCCCGGCGCGGAACACGGCGGATGTCGGGAACATCGGGCTCGGCTCGACCACCCAGGCGGTCGAGATGTTGATGATGGCGCCAGCCCTCTGCTTGACCATCTGCGGCGCCACGATGCGCACCGGCCGGATGACGTTCATCAGATAGACGTCGAGACCGGTGTGCCACTGCTCGTCGGTGATTTCGAGGATCGGCGCGCGTGGCCCGTGGCCACCGCTGTTGACCAGCACGTCGATGCGGCCAAAGCGCTCGAGCGTCAGATCCGCGAGCCGCTGCAGATCGTCATTCGACTGGTTGGAGCCGGTGACGCCGAGGCCGCCAAGCTCCTTGGCCAGAGCCTCGCCCTTGCCGGAGGACGACAGGATCGCGACCTTGAACCCGTCCGCCGCCAGCCGCTTGGCCGCCGCCGCACCCATGCCGCTGCCGCCCGCGACGACGACTGCTACTTTTTCTACACTCATCTCGATTTTCCTTCGTGCGGGTTGGCGGGACTCTAAAATCCATGTTTCCGAGGTTCGACCAGTGCTATAAACGGTTTTGCCATCTGGTTCGAACCAGAAAGCCTGAAATCAAGCTGTAGAAAAACTCCTGCATGCCTGAAGCCTTCCTGAGCCTGCCGCCGTTGAATGCGCTGCGTGCCTTCGAAGCCGCCGCGCGTCACCTCAACTTCCGTATCGCCGCGCAGGAGCTGAACGTGACTCAAGGGGCGGTGGCGCAGCATATACGCGGGCTGGAAGCGGATCTCGGCGCAAAGCTGTTCGACCGGCTGCCGCGCGGCCTGGCGCTCACCGACGAGGGCCGCGCCTATATGCCGAACATCCGCCGCGCCTTCGAGCTGATCTCGGAGGCCACCTTGCTGCTGCGGCCCGAACCGGCGCGGCTGACGATCAGCGTCACGCCGAGCTTTGCCACCAAATGGCTGATCCCGAAACTGCCGGAGTTCGTCGCGCACAACCCGCTCGTCGATCTGCGAATCCTGGCCAGCGAAAACCTGTCGAGTTTTCAGGCCGACGGCGTCGACATTGCGGTCAGGCAAGGCCGCCCGCCCTTCGGCGCCGGCCTGATGGTCGACCTGTTGTTCCCACAGCAGATCGTCGCCATCTGCAGCCCTGCCCTGCTGCCTACCGAGGCGAACGAGATCGCGACGGCCGATATCCAGCATCATGTCCTGTTGCACGACGCGCACAATCTGTGGCCGGAATTCATGGAGAGAGCGCTCGGCCTGAGGATGGCCACCGGGGCCAAACGCATGCGCTTCAACCAGACAGGCCTAGCCATCGACGCCGCCATTGCCGGCCAAGGCATCGCACTGGCCAGCCGTTTCCTCGTCGCTGCCGACATTGCCGCCGGCCGGCTGGTGCAGCCGATCAACGCGGAGATGCGTGGGACGCACGATTTCTATGTCGTGATGCCGCGCAAGCAACGGCACCCAGAACCGACGCAAGCCGTGCGGCAATGGCTGCTGGATGAGGGCGATGCGGCGCGGCTGTGATAGATAGCCGATCTCCCCGCAAGGCGGGAGATCCGCAGCTTGGCCGACGCCGCCCCTTTCAGCCTCGCCGAGCAATGTCGGCCGCCACTGCCTTCGCCTCGCGTCCAATTTCCCTGAGCAGACCGGTGACCGGATTGTAGAAGCCGACGAGGTAGAGGCCGAGTTGCGAGGCGCGGGCGTTGACGCCACTGCGCTCCGGCTGCAATTCCACGGGCAGAAACTTTTCGTAGCCCGGGCGATAGCCGGTGGCGAGGATGACGGCGTCGAAATTTTCCAGCCTGCCGTCGGTGAACGCAGCGCCGCGCTCGGTGAAGCCCGCTATGTCGGGTGCGATCTTGATGGCGCCTTTGGTGATGGCGTCGACCGTGCCGACGTCGATGACCGGGATGCGGCCGACTTCGTCGATCTGTTGCAGGATGCCCTGCTTCGGCCTGACGATGCCGTATCTCTCGAGCTTGCCCAGCGCGAAATCGAGGATGATCGGAAACATCCACTCGTTCAGCGCCTGCGGCATTGGCCGGCTGGCGATGCCGACCATCTGGATCGGCACGCCAAACAGCTGGCGCGGCACGATGTGGACGCCCTTGCGCACCGAAATGGTCGGACGCGCGCCACTTTCCGCCAAGTCGAGCGCGATCTCGGCGCCGGTGTTGCCCATGCCGACGATCAGCACCGAGCGGCCAGCAAAGGGCGCCGCTTGCGTATAGTCGGCGCTGTGCAGCACCTCGCCCTTGAAAGCCTCGATGGCAGGGAGCCGGGGGACGATCGGCTCGGCATTGTTACCGCTGGCGATGACGACATGGCGCGCCTTCAGGTTGTCCGAACCTGTCTCGACCAGAAAACCGCTGTCGGTACGGCGAATGGCTTTCACCGTTATGCCGAAGCGCGGGCGCAGATCGAATTTTTCCGCATAGTCGTCGAGGTAACGGACCACCAGTTCGCGCGGCACGTAGCGCGGATAATTTTTGGGAAAGGGCAGGAACGGCAGCGACGAGAACGACTTGACCGTATGCAGATGCAGTCGCCGATAGTGCCGCCGCCAGGCGGGCGCGATCTCCTGCGATCTTTCGAGCAGGATGAAATCCACTCCTGCCCGCTTCAGGCAGGCACCGACCGCAAGGCCGGCAGGCCCGGCGCCGACAATAACGACAGTGGTGTCCAAGCGATTCTCCTCCCGCCGGGTTGGCAGAGGTTATGTGCAGAGGCGCAGGCGGGACAAGTCACCCGTTGCGCAGCATCCCGGCCGCGAAGGGAGGGCTGGCGTTGCTCCCTAGCCGATATGCTCGGCGCGCAGCTTCTTCTTTATCTGCTCCAGGCCTGCCTCGCCGCCCGTCGCCAGTTCATCGGCGATCCTTGCCAGCTTGTCATCGGCGTTGCGGTATTTGCTGCCCCAGGCGCCGAGCGTCGCCAGCACCGGCAACAGGTCGATGCCCGCCTCGGTCAGCTTATAGATCGCCTTGAGCTTGTGCGTGGGGTCGTCGCTTCTGGTGACAATGCCCTCATCCTGCAAGGTCTGCAGCCGCTCGGCCAGCGTGCGCGACGAGATGCCTTCGCCTGATAGCAGAAACTCCCGGAAGTGCCTTTTTCCCGCGAAAATCATGTCGCGGATGATCAGCAGCGTCCAGCGGTCACCGAGCAATTCGAGCGACAGGCTGATGGGGCAGCCGGATCTTTCCCTGGTCGACATTCTCAATGCTTCCATTTCTAAATCACTTTACTATTGACATCATTTTTCTCTCGTGTCAATGGTTCCGAAAGTAAAGCAATCACCAACGCCGCCTGACCTGGCGCTGGTGACACCAGAGCTCAATCAGGAGAACAACGATGAGAAAACTGATCCTGCAGATGCAGATGTCGGTCGACGGTTTTGTCGGCGCGGCCGGCGATGAGCACTGGCAGCTCTGGGAATGGGGCGCCAACTGCCCGTGGGACGACGACTTGAAGCAGGATTTCAACGCGGTGTTCGCCGGCATCGATACCATTCTGCTCAGCCGCAAGATGGCCGAAGAAGGCTATCTAACCCATTGGGGCAATGCGGCAAAAAACTATCCGCGCGATCCCTTCTACGCCTTTGCGCAGCGCATCGTCGAGGCGCGCAAGGTGGTGCTGAGCGACAAGCTCGCGGCATCGCGGTGGGAGCGCACGACGCTTGCCAGCGGCGACCTGCCGCGCGAGGTCAAGGCGCTGAAAGCTGAAGGTGAAGGCGACATGGCGGTATTCGGCGGCGCCGGCTTTGCCTCGGCGCTGATTGCAGCGGGACTGGTCGATGAGTTCCAGCTGTTCATCAATCCGGCCGCGCTGGGCGACGGCGAGCGGATTTTCGACTGTGGCGGCTTCCTGAAATTGCGCCTGCTCGGCTCTAAAGCCTATGCCTGCGGAATGGTGGTGAACCGCTACGCGCCGGCAATGTGAAGTAGTTCAGCGATGAATCCGTGGACCGCTTCAACTCTTTGTTTTTACGAGAACTCCGGACGGATCACCGCAACCCGCTCCTCGTGAACCTGCGCTAGAAATTGATCTCGACCGAAGCGGCACTTCGCTTTGCCGGCCCGTGAAACACCGCCTCGATGTTGTTGCCGTCGGGGTCGAGCAGGAAGGCGGCGTAGTAGCCGGGGTGGTAGGGCCGCTCACCCGGCGCGCCATTGTCGGCGCCGCCGGCATCGAGGCCGGCCTTGTAGAACGCATCGACCATGGCCTTGTCCCTGGCCTGGAGGGCCAGATGATGGCGCCCGGTCAGCTGTCCCTTCGCCGCCCGGCTGTCGAGGCTTGAGATGAACAGCTCGTCGGCCCAGAAATAGTCCTCGGCCTCGCCGCCGATCGGAATGCCGAGCACCTTGAAGACGGCTTCATAGAAGCGCCGGCTCGCCTTGAGGTCCCTGACCACCAGCTGGACGTGGTCGATGAGGCGGCCGCGATGCAGTTCCATGAGCGATATCTCCCGTCGCGAGACCACAAAGCTAGTGCCGCGGAGCGGCTCGTCAATTCGGCAGTCTATCTTGTCGGCGCGCTTGGCAGCCTTACACCCCTGCTTTTGTCATATCCGGATGGACTTCCACGCAGACCGGATAAAAAATGCAACCGGATTGTCGGATTCGAAATCCCGCCAACGTCCTTCGGACGCAAGCGGCGCAACGGAGCTGGAGCGAGTGGCGCCGCATCGAAACCGATCTCGGGAGAAGAGCATGAACAGTTCCTACCGTTGGGTGATCGTCGCGTGCGGCGCGCTGATGACCTGTGTGGCGCTCGGCGCGATGTTTTCGCTGGCGATCTTTCTCGAGCCGATGGCGCTCGACACCAACTGGTCGCGAACCGGCATTTCCAGCGCCATGACGCTGAATTTCTTGGTGATGGGCGCAGGCGGTTTCGCCTGGGGCGCCATCTATGACCGTGTCGGCGCCCGCCCGGTGGTTTTTGCCGGCGCGGTGCTGCTCGGCCTGTCGCTGGTGGTGGCGAGCCGAGCCCAATCGCTGCTGGTCTTCCAGCTGAGCTATGGCGTCATCGTCGGGCTGGCGGCCAGCGCCTTCTTCGCGCCGATGATCGCGCTGACCACCGCCTGGTTCGAGACCCATCGCAGCCTGGCCGTGTCGCTGGTCTCGGCCGGCATGGGCGTGGCGCCGATGACCATTTCACCCTTCGCGCGCTGGCTGATCACGGCCTATGACTGGCGTACCGCCATGTTCGATATCGGCATCATGGCCTGGGTGCTGTTGCTGCCGGCCGTCTTCCTGGTGCGCCAGCCGTCGACGGCGGTCGCGGCAGCGGATGGCAGCGCGCCCGCGCCTG
>NZ_AYVK01000058.1:0-28927 GCF_000503155.1 Mesorhizobium sp. LSJC285A00 | reverse complement strand
CCGGGCTGTCGGCCAGGATCACCCGGCGACCGGCGCCATGCAGCAGCCGCGCCAGGTGCAGCGCCACCGGCGCGCGGGCACCGGTGATCAGCACGGTGCTATTGGGCATGAGCCACCGGCATCGGTTGGAAAAGACGAGTCGATGCTTCTGCGGAAGGCTTCATTCGCCATAAGTGCCACATGGCTTGCGTGCCGCCAACGGACTCCACAAAGGTGGCTCCGCTGCGTCAGCCATCGCTTTTTGGCCTTCGGGGCGTTATTGGCAATCTGTTGAACACCCGGATCTCCTCAATGCGCTTTCTGTTTGTCCTGATACTGCTTGCCGGCGCCGCCATTGGCTTCGTGTATCCCTGGGCCATGAGCAATTTCTCCGGCCACGAGATCGGCGCCTGGCGCGTCTACGACCAGGGACGGTTTAGGCCTGTGACGGTGACGCTGAAAGCTGGCGACGCGCCGGTCAGAGTGCTGGTCGACCTGACGGCGAGGGCCGAGCGCATTGTCTCGCAGCAGCGCACTGTGCTGACGCTGACTGCCGCCACAGCCGGCCGCACGGTGCTTGCCTCGACGCTGCAATTCAACCACGCCGACAATCCGCGCCAGGTCAGCCCGCAACTGCCCGACAAGATCTTTCGCGACGAGGCCGGCGTGATCGAAACCGTCAGTCCCGGCGCCTATCTCTTCACCGCCGGCCCGGGCGACGCCGACGATATCCCGATACGCGCAGTGGATCTGATACTGCGCTCCGGCGCCGGTGAGATCGATCAACGCGCACGGCCGGTTGGCTATGGGCTGATGGCCGTCGGCCTGATCGGCTTCCTGCTTACTCTGGCTTTCGGCGGTCGCCGGCCGGAGAACCCGAACTCGAAGCCGCCACCGCCGCGTTGGGGCAGAGGCTCCTCGACATGAGCGCGGCATGAACTACCGTCACGCCTATCACGCCGGCAATTTCGCCGACGTCGTCAAGCATGTCGTGCTCAGCCTTCTGCTCGACTATCTGAAGCAGAAGGACAAGGCGTTCCGTGTCCTCGACACTCATGCCGGCATTGGCCGCTACGATTTTTCGTCGGCGGAAGCGCAAAAGACCGGCGAATGGCAAGGCGGCATCGGCCGCCTCATCGACGCCCCGATCGAAAAATCGGCGGCTGCGCTGCTTGCCCCCTATCTTGAAGCGGTGCGTTCGCTCAATCCCGATGGCGGGGTGAAGAAATATCCGGGCTCGCCATTGATCGCCAGGCACCTCATGCGAAAGCAGGACCGGTTGTCGGCGATCGAACTGCACGGCGCAGATGCCGCCAGGCTGAAGACGCTGTTTGCCGGCGATTTCCAGACAAGGGTGATCGAACTCGACGGCTGGCTGGCGCTTGGCGCGCATCTGCCGCCAAAGGAAAAGCGCGGCCTGGTGCTGATCGATCCGCCGTTCGAGGAAGCCGGCGAATTCGACCGCCTCGTCGACGGCATGCAGAAAGCGCACAGGCGCTGGCCGGGTGGCATCTACGCGCTGTGGTATCCGATCAAGGATCGCAAAGCGATCATCGCCTTCCGCAAGGCGCTCAAGCAATCCGGCGTCCCAAAATTGCTCGACATCGAGTTCGAGATCCGGCCGGCATCGCGTGAACCAAGCCTCGACGGCAGCGGCATGGTGGTGGTCAACCCGCCCTTCACGCTGGAGCGCGAACTGCGCATCGTGCTGCCGGTCCTGCACAGATTGCTGGCGGTCGAAAAGCCGGCGCACTGGTCGCTGGAATGGCTGGCCGGGGAGTAGCGACGCTTCGCAGCGGGCGACGCCCGCGGCAAAGACACAAAGTCGCTAGAGGTTTTGACGGTGGCGCCATCCGCGAATGCTCAGCTGTGTTCAACGAACCGAAACCATGGAGATGCACATCTAATCGGCTCGGCGTTGACGCTAATCCCAGAATCCGAGAGATAGATATCTAATTATTAGATTTCGAATCGAATGCCAAGATCGACAGAAGAGGAACTGGTCAACGCGATAGGCTTCGCGATGTCGCGCTGGCAGGATGCCGTCGAAACGTTCGATGGGACCGTCGCCGAAATCTATGTGCTGAGCGCTGCCGGGCGCCGCTGTCTCGGCGCGATCAGTCACGGCCCGCGGCCGGCAAACGTCGTAGCGAGGGAGACAAATCTCACGCCGGCGGCGGTCACGACGTTGATTGACCGGCTGGAAAAGCGCGGCTTCGTCAGCCGCCAGCCGGATCCCGATGACAGGCGCAAGGTCATGGCAGCGGCGGGCAAGAAGACCGAGGAACTCGTCCGGCGCTGCTACCATCCGATCTTCGAGGCAGGTGCCGCATTGCTGGAGAAATACTCGGTCGCCGAGATGCAGTTTTTGCTCGGCTTCATCGAAGAGGTCGAAGAGATGCAGAAGGCGTAGACCGAGAGGCTGCGCGGCAAAGCAAAACCGGTGCCTTGAGAGAAGGCATCGGAGGATGGTCCGGCGCAACGCCGGTCCGGTTTCAACTGTGTACTGTCAAGGAGACCCTATGCCCCGTATGATCTTCGACAACCTGCCCGTCGCCGACCTCGCTGCGTCGATGGCCTTCTACAAAGCTCTCGGTTTCGACAACAACCCGCACTTCACCGACGACACCGCAGCCTGCATGGTGCTGAGCGAAACGATCAACGTCATGCTGCTCACCCATGCCAAATGGCGTCAGTTCACCGATCGCTCCATCCCACCGGCCACCTCGAGCGAGGTCATGCTTGCCGTGTCCTGCGACAGCCGCGCGGCGGTCGATGCGATGAACGAGGCGGCGGCTAAAAATGGCGGCGCCGCCGACATCAACGCCCAGCAGGATTATGGCTTCATGTACAATCGCAGCCTGGCCGATCCTGACGGCCACGTCTGGGAAGCGATTTGGATGGACCCGGCCGCGATACAGCAGGGCGACGCCAAGCTAGGCTGAGCCGGGTTTCAGCACCCCGCCGGCCATGGCAGGCCGCTTTTCCCAAATGGGCAAGGCGAGCTTTTTCAAAGGCTCAGGACGTGGTTTCGCAGCTTCGCACCGGCAAAACCGGTTGCGGAGCGGGAAACCATCGTCAGTGCGACCGCTTGACCGCGCGCCGCCGAATCCGCAAAGTGGGCGCAGTCGACCTTTGAGAGGCTGCCATGACTCGCTTTGCCAAATCCGCTCTTGCTGCCCTGATTTCGCTTTGCACGCCGCTGGCCGCACCCCTTGGCCAGCCAGCGCAGGCCGCCGATCTTTCCGTCTATTCCGACGAGGACAGCGGCGTTTGCGGCGAGGCCTGGGTGCTAAGCAAGATCTCCAGCCGCTTCTCCTACCAGGTGCATCACGTGCCGCATCTGCCGGATGTTTCGATCACCGATTTCCAACGCATCCACCAGCATCGCTATCTCCCGGCCAGCGAAGAATGGCCGATCGGCCGCCGCTATTGCGGTGCCACCGTCAGCCTTTCCGATGGCCGCGCCCGCACCATCTGGTACTTGATCGAGGAAGGCCAGGGTTTTGCCTCGATCGGCGACAATGTCGAATTCTGCGTCTCGGGCTTCGACCGCTGGATGGTCTACAACGGCCGCTGCCGCGTCCTGCGCTAAGGTCGGATAAGAACCGCCGTTGAACCTGCTATCTCCCCGCAAGGGGGAGATCTGATGTCGCTCCGGTTTCGCCAATCTCCGAACTGCTGCCGCTGCCTCACATCGCCTTCCCACCAGATACGTAAGCGCAGATCAGCTCGACCAACTGCTTCTGCAGTTCCGGCGCGTCGAGCATGTCTCGCCGCGCGGCATTGTGGATGACGCCCTCGACCGCTGAGGACAGCACCCGGGCCACGGTCTCATTGTCCTTTCTGCGCCTGCGATATTGCGCCACCGCCGCCGTGTAGTGATCCAGATAGCGCGACTGGAACGAGGCATGGGCGGCGCGTGAGCCGCGATCGCCCGGCGCCTCGTCGAGCAGCACCTGATGCAGCGTCGGATGGATGCTGTGCGCATCGATCATGCCGCGCACCAGCTCCTGCGCGAATCGCTTGAGCGGCTTGTCGCCTTCTGCTGATTCGGCGATCACCGACAGCACCTGATCGAAATGTCGCCGGCGAATTGCTTCGACCAGCGACAGCTTGTCGGGAAAATATTGATAGAGCGAGCCGATGCTGACGCCGGCCGCATCGGCCACCTTGTTGGTGGTGAAGCCGGCCCAGCCGAGCGCGCTCAGAACATGAGCACCGGCTTCGATGAGCGCCTCGACCGTCGCTCTCGAACGCGCCTGGCGCGGCTGCTTGCGCATGCGTGAGCGCGGCTTTGCAATGCGAGTAGACATGTCTGCTCCAGCAGCCAAGAATATAGATAACATACTCACATTTTTTGCAAAGGATATAGACCATGGACGCGCTGGATTTGCTCCGCAACCTCTTCGTTTATCAAGCCTGGGCGAATGGTGAATTGCTGGAGAAGCTTGCGGGCCTCGACCAGCAGGAGCATATCGATCAGCGCCACACGGCGACCCGTCTCATCAACCACAACCTTGTCGTATCGAAGATATTCGCCGCGCATCTTTCCGGCACGCGTCATGGCTATGCGTCCGACAACACCGAGGACACACCGGCACTCGATGAATTGAGCGCTGATGTCGCTGCGATGGATCGTTGGTATCTCGACCATATCGAAGCCGTCTCGCCAAAGCTCATGTCAGAGCCTGTGCCTTTCACCTTCACCGACGGCGACAGGGCGATGATGTCACGCCAGGAAATGCTGACACATGTCGTCACGCATGGCGGCTATCACCGCGGCGAGATCGGGCGGATCCTGATGCAGATCGGAATTGCGCCGCCGTGGGATACGTTTGCCGTCCACCTCCACCACGCCGAGCCTTCGCGCCGGCTGCAGGTGCGCGAGCGGGTTGGCGCTTAGGGGCCTGCACCCCTTGGCTTCCAAGGGATCGCGGCTTCCTGGGAGGAGGATTCCCCGATCTTCGTTTCCCATTTCCGTTAGGCATCTCTTGCGCCGAAGCTGGCGATCTCCCTTCTCGTCTGGGAAACTCCGACACAACAGGGCTGTTCCTTCAAGTGCTGTCTTTCCTGGCTTCCATCCAACCACTTTCGATATACGAGTAAAAAGCTCGCGTTTAGTTTAGTGCTGTTCCTGCAACCGTGGGGATGAAGCAAGATCAGCCTCTGCTGTGCGATGATTGTTGCCATCCGATAGGCCGCCGATGACCGCGTGAGATCGACGGCGTTGCAAGACAATGTGAGCTTGACGAGAAGATCGTGTGAGTCGCGATATCAGAGATTTCTCTTGCAATAGTTCGCTGCGAAGCGGGAAGATTCTTTGCCGATTTCTGTGCCGATCATTGCGATCTTGCTCTCAGCGTAACCGAAACTTAATCTGCAAAATTCTATGTAATGCTTCGCTGGCTAGATACGCACGAGTCAGATATGCATTAGCTCGCCGGGTCACTCACGGCCATCGGCACAAACGCAAGGGGCATCGCATGGCAAAGACCACGACGAAGGCGCCGGCGGCGAAAGCGCCGGCAAAGAAAGCGGCACCGAAAGCTGCCGCGAAACCTGCAGCAGTAAAGAAGGCAGCACCGAAGGCAGCGGCAAAGCCGGCTGCCAAGGCAGCGGCAAAGCCGGCAGCTAAGGCAGTAGCAAAACCCGCCGCCAAGGCAGCAGCGAAACCCGCCGCCAAGAAGCCGGCCGCCAAGGCTGTGGCGAAGCCTGCTGCGAAGGCAGCAGCCAAGCCCGCCGCCAAGAAGCCGGCAGCCAAGGCAGCGGCAAAACCCGCCGCCAAGGCTCCGATGAAGGCCGCCGCCGCCAAGTCGACGGCCGCTGTGAAGAAGGCTGCACCGGCCAAAAAGCCAGCCGCCAAGAAGAAGTAACAGCGGTCCATCTCAAAGCTCCCGGGAACTTTGCCGACTGGCAGATTCCCGGGAGCTTTTTTGTTGTGATTTAGGTCTTGTTTTGATGCATGTCGTTCTCTCGAAATTGACGCCACTTCTGTAAGACATGCATGGCAATTTCCTTGTCGGCGGATTGGCCGCCTGGTTTTGCCCTTCTGGCAGTTGCTCCCTCAGGGAAGATCGGCCAACACTAAGGCGGTCGCATTCGATGGGGTTCAGGCGACACGCTCTAGACCTTTGCTTTACGCGCGTCGTTCTCAAGACCGGAATCGCATTTTTGAGCGACATGCACTGGCCGTCCGAAAACAGGGAACCGATCATGCCGAAGCTGCTCTACGCGTCCTCATCCCCCTACAGTTCCAAGGTGCGCATGGCAGCACTCCATGCCGGCATTGCCGTCGAGCTCGTGCCGGTCAAGACCGAGGACAAGCCTGCTGAACTGATGTCAGCCAATCCTCTCGGCAAGATTCCGGTGCTGGTGCTCGACGACGGCCGCTCGATCCATGACAGCCGCGCGATCACTCAGCATCTCAACCGCGCTTCGAAGAGCCTGTTGTTGCCGCGCAATGCCGACAAGCGCCTCGAGGCCGAAGTGCTGGAGGCGCTGGCCGACGGCATATGCGACTGCGCGCTGTCGATGGTCTATGAGCGGCGCACGCGTCCGGAGGAGATGGTCTATCAACCCTGGCTCGATCGCCAGTGGACCAAGATCACCGCCGCACTCGATTTCCTCAACGCCAATCCGCCGAAGCTGCCGAAGAAGATCACGCTTGGCCAGCTGGCGTTGCGTGCCTGCCTCGGCTACCTCTCTCTGCGCTTCGCCGGCAAATGGGAAAAGGGCCGCGGCCGCCTGACCCGCTGGGCAGCGCGTTTCGATGAGAAGTTTCCGGGGCTGAAGGTGGCTGTGCCGGCCTGACGGGCGAAACAAAAAAAGCCGGGCGCGAGGCCCGGCTTTCTTGTGTCGTGGCTTGAACGACAGTTAGAACTTCATACCGACGCCGAAGGTGACGCGGTTGTCGCTCTCTTTGACCTTGGTGCCGACACTGTCGAAGCTCTTGGAACCGAAGTCGGTGTAGCGGTACTCGACACGGCCGAACACATTGTCGGTGATCTTGATGTCGGTGCCGACGCCGGCCGTCCAGCCGAGCATGGTGTTGCTGTCGCTGTCGCCGGGGACCGAGACCTTCTGGTTCTTCAGGGCGCCGCCGCCGGTGCCGTAGAGCAGGATTTCCGGGGTCACGGCGTAACCCAGACGGGCGCGCAGCGAGCCTTCGAAGCCGCCCTTGGAATTGACGCCGCCGCTGTCACCCTTGACGCCATTGTAGCCGAGATCGGCTTCAGCACCGTACACGAAGTTTTCCTGCTGCCACTGGTAGCCGCCGAAAACGCCGCCGACAAAGCCCTTGGTCTTGATGTCGGGGCCGCCGTCCTGGACTTTGGCATGACCGCTGAAGCCGTAGCCGGCGCTGAGACCGGCATACGGGCCGGCCCAGGAAGCGACGGGGAGCTCGGCGATCGGGGCCGGCGCCGGGGGCTCTTCCGAGACGACATCGGCAGCAAAAGCGGTACCGCTGAGGGCGAAGAGCCCGAGCGCAACCGCGAGCGGCGCGAATTTGAGATTGGTTTGCATTGTTGTTTACTCCTTAAGCCACAAGACACGTAGGCTTGTTTGTCCTGAGCGCCATCAACCCGTCCGGGGGGTGAAACGGATCTGGCACTCAACGGTTCCGAATGTCGTGTCAAAATGCGGCGGCAGCGAACCTGAAAATGGGTCATTCCCCGGCACGAATGAGGCCGAAGCTTGACGTTGCATCTTCGCAACAGCGAAATGTCAGTACGCAGGCGATGCTGCACTGCACTCGGCTTGGTGCAACGGGTTCAGCGTCCTATATTGCGGTCCTGCCGACCCGAATCCGGGGCGGTGCCGGCGGCGAAAAAGCCGTTTCGCCACATTCCTGCCCCAGGCGGAAACGGCATTTAACCCCTGGACGCGTCACAATGTGCCGCCAGCCGAATTGAGGCGCAGATTGAGGATTGACAGATGATCGAAGCCGCCGGAACGGCGCTGGTGACGGGCGGGGGGAAGCGGATCGGCAAGGCGATCGTCGAGGATCTGGCCGCGCACGGTTTTGCCGTCGCCATCCACGCCAACCGCTCGACCGCCGAGGCCGACGCGCTGGCTGCGAGCATCAGGGACGGAGGCGGCCGCGCCGGCGTGGTAGCCGCCGATCTGACCGACATGGATGCGGTTGGCGATCTCGTCGGCCGCGCCGCGGCAGCGCTCGGCCCGGTCACGCTTCTTGTCAACAATGCGTCGCTGTTCGTCGACGATAGCGTCGAGGACTTCGACTGGGCGGCATGGGACCTTCACTTCGCCATCCATGTGAAGACGCCGGCGCTGTTGGCGCAAAACTTCGCCCGCGCCTTGCCGCCAGGGCAGGAGGGGCTGATCGTCAACATCATCGACCAGCGCGTCTGGCGGCCGACGCCGCGCTATTTCTCTTATGCGCTGTCGAAGTCGGCCTTGTGGACGCAGACCGAAATGCTGGCACAGGCGCTCGGTCCGCGCATCCGCGTCAACGCCATCGGTCCCGGTCCGACGCTGAAGAATACGCGCCAGGAAGATCATGATTTCCAGAAGCAGGTCGATGGTCTGATTCTGGAGCGCGGCCCGCAATTGGCCGAATTCGGCGCCACCATCCGCTATCTCTGGGATGCGCGCTCGGTGACCGGCCAGATGATCGCGCTTGACGGCGGCCAGCATCTTGCATGGCAGACGCCGGATGTGACAGGCATGGTGGAATGAGTCCCGCAGACCAGAAACACAAGACGCGCGCCGGCGCCGCCGACGATATGCCGCCCGAGATCAACCTTCAGGATGAAGCGGTCGAGGAGATCGTCGAGCCCGAGGCCACCGGGCCCGATGTCGCCTTCACAGCGATAGACTGGGCGCCGCATGCCGGCGACGCCGACGGCATGGTCGGCGCCGAGGTCATCCAGACATTGGTCAAGCGGCTGCCCAATGCGCCCGGCGTCTACCGCATGATGAACGCCGCCGGCGACGTGCTTTATGTCGGCAAGGCGCGCAGCCTGAAGAAGCGGGTGACCAACTACGCGCAAGGCCGGTTCCACACCGCCCGCATCGGCCGCATGGTGCGCGAGACATCGACGATGGAGTTCGTCGTCACCCGCACCGAAATCGAAGCGCTGCTGCTCGAGGCCAATCTCATCAAGCGCTTGCGGCCGCGTTTCAATGTGCTGATGCGGGACGACAAGTCGTTCCCTTACATCCTGTTGACCGGCGATCACGTCTCGCCCGGCATCTACAAGCATCGCGGTGCGCGCTCGCGCAAGGGGGACTATTTCGGACCTTTTGCGTCGGCCGGCGCGGTCGGGCGCACCATCAATTCGCTGCAGCGCGCCTTCCTGCTCAGGAGCTGCACCAATTCCTTCTACGAAAACCGCACCCGGCCGTGCCTGCTCTACCAGATCAAGCGCTGTGCCGGTCCCTGCACCGGCGAAATCTCGCATGGCGACTATGCCGAGCTGGTCAGCGAGGCGAAGGATTTTCTGTCGGGCCGCAGCCAGAAGGTGAAGACCGAAATCTCTGCCGCCATGCAGCAGGCCTCGCAGGAGCTCGATTTCGAGCGCGCCGCCATTTATCGTGATCGGCTGGCAGCGCTGTCGCATGTGCAGAGCCATCAGGGCATCAACCCGGCCACCGTCGACGAGGCCGATGTCTTTGCCATCCATCAGGAGGGCGGCCAGGTCTGTATCCAGGTGTTTTTCTTCCGCACCGGCCAGAACTGGGGCAACCGCGCCTATTTCCCCAAGGCCGATCCGGCACTGGAGGGGGCGGAAGTGCTGGGCTCGTTCCTGGCGCAGTTCTATGACGACAAGCCGACGCCACGGAACATCCTTCTGTCGCGAGGCGTCCAGGATCAGGAACTGCTGGCCGAAGCGCTGTCCACCCGCGCCGGCCGTAAAGTGTCGATCTCGGTGCCGCAGCGCGGCGAGAAGAAGGATTTGACCGACAACGCGCTGCAGAATGCCCGCGAGGCGCTCGGCCGCCGGCTGGCCGAAACCTCCACGCAAGGCCGGCTGCTCGCCGGCTTTGCCGAGACCTTCGGCCTGCCGAAGCCGCCGGTGCGCATCGAGGTCTATGACAATTCGCACATTATGGGCACCAACGCCGTTGGCGCCATGGTCGTCGCCGGGCCGGAAGGGTTTGTGAAGAACCAGTACCGCAAATTCAACATCCGCTCGACCGAGATCACGCCCGGTGACGATTTCGGCATGATGCGCGAGGTGATGGAACGGCGCTTTTCGCGGCTGCTGAAGGAACATGGCGATGTCGTTCCCCACGACGCGGCAGCCGGTGGAGCAGGCGACGACATCGAAGAGGACATCTCCGGCAGCTTCCCGGCCTGGCCCGACGTCATCCTGATCGATGGCGGCCAGGGCCAGATGAGCGCGGTGCGCAAGATCCTCGCCGACCTCGGCATCGAGGATCGCGTGGCGGCCATCGGCATCGCCAAGGGCCAGGACCGCGATGCCGGCCGCGAGCGTTTTTTCGTCAGAGGAAGGGACTCGTTTTCGCTGCCCGTCCGCGATCCCGTGCTCTATTTCGTCCAGCGGCTGCGCGACGAGGTGCATCGCTTCGCCATCGGTTCGCACCGCGCGCGGCGCAAGAAGGAATTGGTCAAGAGCCCGCTCGACGAGATCGCCGGCATCGGTCCCGGCCGCAAGCGCGCGCTGCTGCTGGCCTTCGGCACTGCCAAGGCGGTCAGCCGCGCGGCAGTCGAGGATCTGGTCAAGGTCGACGGTATTTCAGAGCAGGTCGCCAAGCTCGTCTACAATCATTTCCATGAGAGCTGAGCGCCGGTGACGCCGCTGTCCCGATGAAATGGCAGCAGCCGTTCTTTTCTCGCAGGCCACTCGAATCCCGGCAATCGCGCGCTATTTTCGTCTGGCCAATCGAATCTCGCCTGTTGACCCCCTACATCCGGTTCTGATTTGAGTACGCAGGCAGAAAGAGTCCCTGAGATATGGCCAAGCGCGCGTTCAACCTGCCCAACATGCTTACCTATGCCCGCATCGTCGCGGTGCCGCTGGTGGTGCTGTGCTTTTTTCTCGAGGGGCATCTGAAATCGAGCGACTTCGCCCGCTGGTCGGCGTTGATCATCTTCCTGCTGGCTTCGATCACCGACTATCTCGACGGCTATCTGGCGCGCGCCTGGCAGCAGACGTCCAACATCGGCAAGATGCTGGATCCGATCGCCGATAAACTGCTGGTCGCCACCTGCCTGCTGCTGCTCGCCGCCGACACCGACCGCCATGCCGGCATCGCAGGCTGGTCGTTGTGGGCGGCAATCATCATCCTGTGCCGCGAAATCCTGGTTTCGGGGCTGCGCGAATATTTGGCGGCATTGAAAGTCTCGGTGCCGGTGACGCAGCTCGCCAAATGGAAGACCGCCATCCAGATGGTCGCCATCGCCTTCCTGCTGGCCGGGCCTGCCGGCGACAAGATCTTCCCGCTGACCACGCAGACCGGACTGGTGCTGCTGTGGATCGCAGCCCTCGTCACGCTCTACACCGGCTACGACTATTTCCGCGCCGGCCTCAAGCACATCATGGACGAGTGAGATGATCACCCGGCTCATTTATTTCGCCTGGGTGCGCGAACGGATCGGCAAGCCGGAAGAGGATGTCGAACTGCCCGCCGGTATCGAGACGGTGGCCGACCTCCTGCGCTGGCTGAAATCGCGTGGCGAGGAATATGAGCACGCGCTGCAATATCCTGATGTGATCCGCGTCGCCATCAACCAGGAACATGTCGAGCATCGCGAGAAGATAGCCGGCGCGCGCGAGATCGCGCTGTTTCCGCCGATGACCGGGGGCTGACACCATGTCCGGCGCGCCGACGGTGCGCATCCAGCGCGACGATTTCGACGTTGCCGCCGAGATCGCGAAACTGACCGGGGGTCGCGCCGACATCGGCGCCGTGGTGTCCTTCTCAGGACTTTGCCGCGACGAGCAGGGCCAGCTGTCGGCGCTGGAACTCGAGCACTATCCAGGCATGGCCGAGGCCGAAATCAGCCGGATCGCCGGCGAGGCGCTTCAGCGCTGGCCGTTGCAAGGCCTGACCGTCATCCATCGCCACGGCAAGATCGCACCGGGCGAAAACATCGTGCTGGTGGTGGCGGCGTCCTCGCACCGGCAGGCGGCGTTTGAAGCGGCCAATTTCCTGATGGATTTCCTGAAATCGCGTGCACCCTTCTGGAAGAAGGAGCACCGCGTGGACGGCACCGATGGCGGCTGGGTCGAGGCCAAGGACGCCGACGACCAGGCTGCGGCGCGCTGGAAGGCGCGGCCCGAATAAATCTCGGCGCAGCCATGTATTGACCGCATTCCCTTGGCCAAATCGCATCGGCAAAAAGGGAGCAAGGGCATGCTGGACAGGATCGCCGAATTCTTCGTCTTCGGTTTTGTGCCGCTGGTTATCGGCGTTCTGGCCGTTCCCGAGCCTTCCGTCGCCGCCGAGAAAACCCTGAAGGGCGAGGTGATGTATCGCGAGCGCATCGCGCTGCCGCCCAACGCCGTGCTGTCGGTTCAACTTGCCGATGTATCGCTGGCCGATGCGCCGGCCGCCATTGTCGGCGAGCGCAAGGTAGCGCCGGCCGGCCAGGTGCCGATCAAGTTCGAGATCAGCTTCGATCCAACGGTGATCCGGCCCAACATGACCTATGCGCTGCAGGCGCGCATCATCGCCGACGACAAGCTGCTGTTCGTCACGGACTCGCGCTATCAGGTCGATCCGCTCACCGAGGCGCCGCAGGCCATTGTGCTGAAAATGGTGGCGCCGAGCGACAAGCCGACCTCGGCCTCGCTGTTCGGCCAGAGCTGGCTAGTCGAATATATCGACGGTATCGGCGTGATTTCGGAGCCGCAGGCGACGTTCCGGGTCAGCGAAGCCGGCAAGGCGGGCGGCAGCGGCCCGTGCAACGCCTATTTCGCCACCGCCAAGGTCGATGGCGAGACCATCGTCATCAGCGACATCGGCTCGACCTACAAGGCCTGCGCGCCGGAGATCATGGCCGAGGAAAAGGCGCTGTTCGAGGCGCTCGCCAAGGCGGCGTCATACCGTGTCGATGGCGGCAAGCTGATCATCGCCGACAAGGACGGCCACGATATCTTGCGCTTCAACGCAGCGAGCTAAGAATCAAGACTGCGGCGGCGGCGGCGCCGGCGTCAGGCCGAACCGGCGCATCAGGTCCATCAGCCTGGTGCGGTCTGGCGGGCCGCCAGTGCTGAAGATGGCGAAGGCCTCGCGAAAATATTCCGGGCCGATCGCCGCCGGTGTCACCACGCACAGCACCTTGGCGGTCGCGGCGATGTCGTTGTCGAAGCGATGGACCGCGCCGCGCGGAATGCACAGCGCCTGGCCCGGCCCGATATCGTGCCGGTGTCCGTCGACGGTCAGCATCAGCACGCCTTCGATCCCGTACATCGTCTCTTCATAGTGATCGTGGCTGTGCGCCGGGGCGGGCAGGCGCTGCGAGCCGGCGACCGTCAGTTCGAAGGCGGCGATGCTGCCGTTCGACTGGTCGCCGGTAAGCAGGAAGCGCACGGCAAGGCCGCCATGGCTGATTGTCTCGTCGGCCGGATTGACGCTGATCTGGCTAGCTCTGTCTAGCATTTCATCCTCCCACGTGGTAAATTGAATTTACCGAAATGAGTAAACTCAATTTACCAGAGTGTCAATGCCATTATCCGCGGAAGCACCGCCAAAGAAGCCACCGCTGATCGGTGCACTGCTGCGCGTTCCGGCCATGGCCATTCACCGCAAGCTGATCAGGGATCTCAGGGCGTCGGGTTTCGAGGACCTCAGCCCGCCGCATATGGCGGTGATCCAATATCCCGGCCCGGATGGCCTTCGGCCGAGCGCGCTCGCCGAGCGCGCCGCGATGAGCAAGCAGGCCATGAATCAACTGCTGAAGACGCTGGAAGCGATGGGTTATATTACTCGCTCGGCGGCACCCGATGAGAGCGGCGGGACCGTCGTCCACTTCACCGACCGCGGGCGCGCCGCATACCAGAAGATGGCCGACATCCTGCTCGACGTCGAACGGGAATGGGCCGAGGAACTGGGCGAGAAGCGTTTCACGGAGCTGAAAACGCTGCTCGGCGACCTCTGGGACACGCCGCTCATCCGTTGAAAGCGGCATGAAGCCGAAGCCGGGACCTGACCAAAGAAAAAGGCCGGCGAAGTGCCGGCCTCTTGCATACATTGGTTCGCGTCGGCTCAGCCGACGATCTCGGTGTCGGAGAACCAGTACTTGATCTCCTGCGCGGCGGTTTCCGGCGCGTCGGAGCCGTGCACGGAATTCTCGCCGATCGACAGCGCGTGCACCTTGCGGATGGTGCCTTCGGCGGCGTTGGCGGGGTTGGTCGCGCCCATAACTTCGCGGTTCCTGGCAATGGCGTTTTCGCCTTCCAGAACTTGCACGATGGTCGGCGCCGACGACATGAATTCCACCAGTTCGCCGAAGAACGGACGATCCTTGTGGACGGCGTAAAAGCCTTCGGCCTCGCGGCGGCTCATCCACACGCGACGTGAGGCGACGACGCGCAGGCCGGCCTCTTCCAGCATCCTGGTGATGGCGCCGGTAAGATTGCGCCGGGTCGCGTCCGGCTTGATCATGGAAAAGGTGCGTTCGAGCGCCATGGGGTCGTCCTTGTCTTGAGATGGAAAGTCTTGAGATCGGAATGTGGAGTGGCGGGCTCTATACAAGCCGCCCGGCCCATTGCCAAGGGGACGCGCCCCGGCAGCGTTATTCGGCCGCGACCGCCAGCATGGCTGTTCGCAACGCTCTGGTCAAAGGCAAGGCTTGCGGGAAAATGGTGATTGCGCAGGCACGCACGGTTTCGAACGGAAATCAGCGGAACGGAAAGACATCGGACCATGTTTGACGGGACGCGCTGGCCCCACCTCCACCTCAGACCGGGCGACATAAAAGGGAGCCTTTGGATTATCGGCATCTTGGCTGCCGTGGGCCTTGTTCTGCTGCTCTTTTCGGGTCGCCGCACAGATACGAATTTCGGTTTCGGGCCTGGATGGCAGTGCACTCCGATGCCGAAGGGCGACCCGATCTGCGTCAAGCTCATCGCCAAGGAAGAGACGAAGTGATGGGCAGCTTTACCGCCTGATCACCACCTGCTGCCGCCGCCGCTCCCAGCCTTCGCGTTCCAGTGTCGGCAGATCATGCTCCTCGCTGGCATAGCCGAGGCAGAAATAGCCGATCAGCGTCCACTCAGGCGGGGTGTCCAGGATTGCGGCCATCTCGGCGGCGTCGAGGATCGACACCCAGCCCATGCCGATGCCTTCCGCCCGCGCCGCCAGCCACAGCGTGTGCACCGCCATGACGGCCGAATAGTCGATGGTTGCCGGCATCGTCATGCGGCCGAGCCCATGGCCCTGTTGCGTCGTGCGGTCGGCGAAAACCGCGAACTGGCAGGGCGCTTCATTGAGACCGGCGAGCTTCAGCCGGGCATAGAGAGCGGCGCGCTCGCCTGAAAAGCATTCAAGAGCTTCGGCATTGCACCGCTCGAAACAGTCTCTCACCGCGCCCCGCCGCTCGGCGCTCTCGACCACCACGAAGCGCCACGGCTGGCTGAGACCGACGGACGGCGCGATGCTGGCAAGCTCCAGCAGCCGCTCCAGCGTACCCTCGGGCAAAGCCGTCCGCTCGAAGCGCCGCACATCCCGGCGCCAGCGCAGCAGCGTGACCAGCCCGGCGCGAAAATCATCGGTGAAATCGGGGGGTGGTGGCATGGCGATCAGGAGACTTGTGTGGGGAAGAGGCAGTAGGCAGTAGGCAGTAGGCAGTAGGCAGTAGGCAGTAGGCAGTAGGCAGTAGGCAGTAGGCAGTAGGCAGTAGGCAGTACAGCCCTCAGACCCTATTGCCTACTGCCTATTCCCTAAGCTGCGGCCGCCGCCTCCTTCCAGCAAGGCGGGCTGAACGGACGGGTCGCGTCGTGTCCGGCGAGTTCATAGAACAGAATGGTCATTGGCGGCTGCGTCCTCGCGGTCTAATTAGGCGCCTGCGGCTGAAGCGGAACTCGTCGGCGGGAAAAAGATGAAACAGCATTTCATGATGTTCGCGGCCTACAATCAATGGGCCAATGGCCGCATCTACGATGCCGTCGCCGCACTTGACGAAGAAGAGTTCAATCGCGATGTCGGCGCATTTTTCGGCTCGATGATGGGCACGCTCAACCATCTGCTGGCCACCGACCGCATCTGGATGAAACGCTTCACCGGCGAGGGCGACGCGCCGGCAAAGCTCGACGCCATCCTGCACCGCGCATTGCCTGGTCTAAAGCTGGCGCGTGAGGCCGAGGACAGGCGGATCGTCGACTGGGTCGGCGGTTTGACCGAAAAGGCTTTGTCCGGCCGCTTCTCCTACATGACCGTTTCCGACATGCGCACCGTCTCGCAGCGGCTGGCGCCGGCGCTGGGACACGTCTTCAACCACCAGACCCATCACCGCGGCCAGGCGCATACCATCCTGACCATTCTCGGCCGGCCTTCGGTGCAGCTCGACCTGGCGTTTTTCCAACGCACCGACGAAGGCCGCGCCTACGCCTGATCTCCTGACCGCGCTTCCCGTTTAAACGCACGGGAGCGTTAACCGGTGCATTTGCGCGGCCGTCGATGCCCGGCACCAGCTCTGGATCCAAGCCGGGTTTGAGGACCCTGTCGGCACAACGCTGCCCGGTGACTGGGCCAGATGGCTGGGCTGTCAGTGGCCCGCCTTTTGTGGGCCTTCGGCTCCAGGCCGCCGCAGCCACAACCCGCTCCAACTCCGGTGGAATTTCTGTCGAGAGAATTAAACAGAGTTTAAATATTGAAGTAAAAACATATTTTTTTTTAGCAGATCAATGCACGCCTTGAGAACTACAATCCTTATTCTTGGAAAAAATAAAGAAACTATAAGGAAGACTCGTGCGTAGCTGTGAGTGCATAAGCATATGTCTGCTTTGGTTTGCTGGCATGTTGCAATGCACAAAGCAGAACGGCAACAAGGAGAGTGTCATGGTTAATATCACTCAAAAAATCGCTAGAACACTGGCGGCGGGTGCAATTATCGTCATTTTTGCCGCTCCCGCGAATGCAGGCGGCGGAATTGGCGTCGGTGTCGGCGCATCTATCGGCGGTGCTGGCGGCATCAATGCCGGTGTTGGCGCTTCGATCGGCGGCAGCGGCGGGGTCAAGGCCGGTGCCGGCGCCTCGGTTGGCGGCAGCGGCGGTATCAAGGCGGGTGCTGGCGCTACGGTCGGCGGCAATAGCGGCGTTACTGCGGGCCTCGGCGCCTCAGTCGGCGGTAGCAGCGGCATCAAGGCCGGCGCTGGCGCGACGGTCGGCGGAGCCGGTGGCATCAAGGCCGGTGTTGGGGCCACGGTCGGCGGCAGCGGAGGTATCAATGCCGGTGTCGGCGTCAACGTCGGCAGCGGCATCAACGTCGGTGTCGGCGTCGGCATTGGCGGAACGCCGGGCACGCCCGGTACGCCCGGTACCCCCGGCACTCCAGGAACTCCTGGAACACCAGGCACCCCTGGGACACCCGGTGTCGTCGCCAGCATGTCGAACAGCCAGCTGACACGTATGAAGAAGCGCTGCGTCGATGTGCTCGCCAGCGAGGGCACCTACGACAGCGATCTGCGGCAGCTATGCCTTATGATCTCGCGTCGCTGAGACAGGTTTCGCCGGGAGTGTCGAGCCAGCCGTGAGGCTTTACGGCACTCTCCTACCGCATGGCCCAGACTTCCCGAGGGACATGCGCTGACGAGAAGCCTCCGGCCAGTCGGAAAGCCCGCCGCGCAAGTGGCGGGCTTTTTGTCGCCACTCACAAGGCAACCGATCGCGCCTTTCGATTGCCGGAGCGTTTTATCGTTTAACGGAAACGGTGAAACGCGCTATCCCTTTGTCTTGGTAATTCTCAGGGAAAGCGCCCACGCGCTTCTCCCGGGAAAGCTGCTCACACTTTCCTGGAATTGTTCTGGTTAACCACATTCGAATTGCAGGTAAGATTTTAGGGTTTCATTTGTGTTCCCGCTGCAAAATGGCGAACACAGTGGGAGAAATGGCATGCGGGTCGATCTGTCGCCCACGAGCTGGGGCAGGGTCATAGCAGTCACGGTTGTCGGCACGGCGATCTGTATCGCGGCGGCCTTCTTTGTCGATTCCTACAATTTTCCGTCGCTGTCGCCCGATGCGCTGCGCTGGGCAATGCTCACCGACCTGTTGCTGCCGCTCGTGCTGGGTGGATCGTTCTTCTCTTTCCTGATGTACAAGATGCGCCAGCTGGCGATCGCCCAGAAGAATCTGAGCATCGTCGCGGCGACCGACAGCCTGACCGCGGTGTTCAACCGCGGCGCGTTTTCAATGCTGGTCGAGGCCTATCTCGAACAGGCGCGCAGCCAGTCTGTCGTCGATGCCGGCGCCCTGCTGATCGTCGACGCCGATCATTTCAAGACCATCAACGATCGATTGGGCCACGATTGCGGCGATCAGGCGCTCAAGCTGATTGCGCAGACGATCAAGGCCCAGCTGCGCGGCGCCGACATCGTCGGGCGCATCGGCGGCGAGGAGTTCGCCATCTTCCTGCCTGGCGCCGACCCGTCGCAGTCCTGGCTGGTTGCCGAGGGGATCCGGCGGCGCATCCGCGAGGTCGAGTTTGCCCCGGATGGACGGCCCTGTCCGCTCTCGGTGAGCATCGGTGGCGTCGCCTTCAGCGGACCCACCACCTATGCCGACATGTTCCTGACGGCCGACCGGCACCTCTACAAGGCCAAATCCAACGGCCGCGACCAGGTCAGTTTCGAAACGACCGGGCCGCGCGGCCTGCTCGCCGGTGATCCGACGTTGCATTGAGGGCTGGGACCGGTGCGCCGACAGCTCGGCGTAGCGCCTTAGAGCAATTCCAAGAAAAGTGTGTGTTCCCAGGAAAGCGCTTAGCGCTTTCCTTCGGAATTGCGTCAGAACAAGAAATAGAGTGTTTCGCCGTTTCCCTAAACGATGAAACGCTCTAGCGGCTTGGGCGCGTTATCAACAACCTGTGCATAGAGATAAGCATTTACAGATCAGGCGAGGCGTCTACTATCTGAGCAGGGATGATTCAGAGAGAATTGCCGAATGCTCATACATTTTGTCGATATTTTCGCCGTTGGGACATGTTTTTGTATTTTGGCCGATCCTTGCGCGCTATATTCGATATAGATGGTGAGGTCTTGGGTGGCAAACTTGGCTCTTAGAGCTGAGGTGGTCACCGAGCGTGGGCGTGGTTGGAGGCAGGATGGTATTTTCGGCAAGTAATTTTCTTTTCTTCTTCCTGCCTATCGCACTTGCCATAGCTCTTTTTGCCAAGCCCTCTGCCTTTCGGCCAAGCCTGCTCGTTCTGAGCTTGGCATTCTACTATTGGTCGTCAGGGTCGTATGTAATCATACTCATCGCGGATGTAGTCATCGCCTATTTCGGCGCGCTGGCTGTCGACCTTTGCAAAAGCGCGAGATTGAGAAATGCAGTTGTCGGGGCGGCAAGCGTGCTGCTGGTCGGCATTCTCGTGTTCTTCAAATATCTCGATTTCATAGCGGTGAACGTTGACCTCACTTCAGGCAGCAATCTGTCGGCGACATTCGCCGGCATAATCCTCCCCATCGGCATATCCTTTTTTACCTTTCAGGCATTGTCTTACCTGATCGACGTCTACCGTCGTGAAATTCCTGCAGAGCGCAATGTCGTGCTCTTCAGTACGTACTTCACATTTTTTCCGCACCTGATTGCCGGCCCGATTGTGCGGTTCCGGGACGTCGTGGATGATTTTCGAGCGCCGAGAATATCTCTCGAGAACTTCTCCACTGGGGCCACCCGCTTCGCTCACGGCCTCATGAAAAAGGTGATCATAGCCGATGGTATTGCGCCGATCCCCGATGCCATTTTCGCCGCACCCCACGACACCATAGGTTTTGCCACGGCATGGCTGGCGGCCGCGACCTACGGCATCCAGTTGTATTTCGACTTCTCCGGCTATTCCGACATGGCCATCGGGCTTGCCCGCATGTTCGGCATCCGCTTTGCGGAAAATTTTGAGAGACCCTACGCCAGCCGTTCGATCACCGAATTCTGGCGACGCTGGCACATCTCGCTTTCAAGCTGGTTTCGCGACTATCTCTACATCCCGCTGGGGGGAAGCCGGCATGGCAGGATCGCGACCTATCGAAACCTGTTGATCGTCTTCGCGGTA
The DNA here is from genome assembly GCF_000503155.1 of Mesorhizobium sp. LSJC285A00. NCBI lineage: Bacteria > Pseudomonadati > Pseudomonadota > Alphaproteobacteria > Hyphomicrobiales > Phyllobacteriaceae > Mesorhizobium > Mesorhizobium sp. LSJC285A00. Next base: position 8,745 of record NZ_AYVK01000058.1, on the reverse strand, counting down.
ACCGGCCTCTGGCATGGCGCCTCCTGGACGTTTTTCTGCTGGGGTATGTTCCACGGGCTTTTCATCCTGGTCGAGCGCGTGGCCACCGGCACCTGGCCGAAAGTGCTGGAGAAGGGGTGGCTGCGATATGCCTATTTCCTGCCGGTCGTGATGCTGAGCTGGCCGCTGTTCCGCGCGACGTCGCTTGAACAGGCAATGTCTTTGTGGAAGGCGATGGCTTCGCCCGTCGCCGCTGGTGCATTCAGCCTCGATGCGGCTGCGCCGATAGCCACGACCAGCTTGATCGCCCTTGTGGCCGGTGCGGCAATTTACGTTTTGCCCGGCCGGCTTTCGTTCGGCCAGTTGCTGACAAGCGAGACCAGAGGCGATAAGCTGTATGTCGCCGGCGCCTGCTACACGGTTGTTGCCCTGATGGTATGTCAGGTGTTGGCGCTGAGCGGTGGCTACACTCCGTTCCTGTATTTCCAATTCTGATGAAAACAGCCAGAAAAATATGCAGCGCAATAGTCACCGCGGCCTTCGTGGTCATCATCGCGTCGCCGCTGTTGGTGCTGGCTGTTAGCGGCACCGTTGAACCTTATGGCCGAATACCGTTCACCGCATTTCCGCCGGTAGAAGCTCTGTCCACCAGTTCGAGCGGTGCGTTTGATCAACTGGCTTCAGCTCTTCTTGAACGTTCGCAACTGAAGAAAACGGCCATTACCGTTCGAAACACCGTCTTGCTGAAGGTTGTCCGCCAATATGATCGCAACAATGTAGCCAGCGGAAAAGATGGCTGGCTGTTCTGGAAGGACGATTGGTTTGGGGGACAATGTCAAAAGAAGTATGATGTGAAGATGGCCGTTTCCCGTGTGGGCGCCATGCTTGATGTAGCAAGCGCTTCCGGACTAGAGATGTATTTTACGATTTCACCGGATAAATCAACGCTATATCCAGAATTTCTTGACCCTCATTTCCACAAATTATGGGCCTGCAAGCAGCAAAGCGCCGACCTTCTGCGATCAACGATCAAAACCGAAGCGCCCCAGATCATCGATCACCTGACTGCGCTACAGAGTGAAAAGGAGAATCCAGCCGGAAACATTCTGTATGGCAAGGCAGATACCCACTGGACAAACTTTGGTGCGGCCGTTTCCTTCCGGCAATTGCTCGCCGCAATTTTTCCGGACGCAAAAGGGATACCGCCGCCTGCATTGACTGGGAAAATGGCTCACCCCCCGGCAGATATCGAGACAACTATGCTGCTGGTTGGCAACGGCTACCCGGAAACCGAGATCAACACTTCAGCGGAAATAGCAGCGCTATCCTCAGTCAAGCCGTTCGATCGAGCGGGGTTCACTGTCATTTTGGATGATTCATTCTATAACAAAGTCATTGGGTTGACGGAACCCTTCCGACGCGGCATCGAATACTATCTGTATGCCGACCCACAGGAGATCGTGAAAGCAATACTCGCCAGCGACCGGCTGATCGTCAGCCGCATCGAGCGAGCGGTGGTCGATTCGGTGTTGACCGGCCCTCTTTCATGGCCCGGCGCGCTGGGTCAGTCCCTGGTCGCACGCGACGAACTGGCCGCCAAGGAATGCAGGGATTTCGCTCCCGTTCGTGGCGAGCCGAAACTTCAGGCCATGGTGGTGGACGCGAACGGTTATCGCGCGACCGCTTCTGATCCCCAAATGGTCACCACTGTGCCCGTCTCGGGTAGCAGTGGAAAAATCCCGTGCATTCGGCTGCAGCTGACGTTGAAAAATCCAGACATATTCGAGATCTTTTTTTCACCTCACAGTGGCGAAGATGGAGCTTTTGCTCCTGGCCGTTCGGTTCAACTACCTCTCGGTGCCGGCGACCACGCGATTGCGCTGGTTCTTCCCAGCTATCTGGCTGGACGCTCTATTCGCATCGACCCAGGGGATTTAGGGCAAGAGACGGCCATGCGGGAGGTGCAGTTTGGCTGGCGTTCCTCCACTGGCGAAGCGGCCCGATGATCCGGTTCTCGGACCGAAGGGCTTTCGCAGTCATGTCGAAGCCGCTTCGTCGCGCTCGTTGCTGCAGGGGTCACGGCTACAGGGAACGCGAATGGCTGCAAAGCAAACAAAGGAGACCAAGACAACATCTGAGCGAGGATCGAGATAAGCTCGCACCGAAACTTGTCCTTGGATGAAAATCTAACATTTGCTATCGAACATCTTGCCTATGGCGACAGGGAGGAACACGATACTATGCCGGTTTTCGATTCAGAATATTACCTCAGAAGCAACCCCGATGTTGCAAGTGCAGGTGCGAATCCACTCCTGCACTATCTGCGTGCCGGACGCCGTGAGGGTCGCCTGCCGAGGCCGCCGGCCCATGTGCAAAACGACCAGGCGCAAGCTCAAGACGCCCCAGCCAATAGGAACACAGAGGAGAGAGCCGTGGGAACCGTTGCCGTTGAAGAGATGGAGGCTGCCGCAAAACGGTATGCGGCGATCTATCGGGTAAGCCCAGTGCTTCACTCGGAAGATCACATGTTGGCGCATTTCCTGAAGCTGAGCGCTGAGGGCGGCTTGGGATTCTATTTCAAGGGCGGACTGGCTGATGCGGAACAGCTGATGACCACAATCGAGAAACTCGGAATCGATATGGACAATCTCAGGGTTCTTGAGTTTGCCGCGGGTTATGGCCGGCTTACCCGCCATCTGCAGAAATTATGCGACTTGACGGTAAGCGATATCCACCCCGAAGCGGTGGCGTTCGTCAGCAAACATTGCGGATGCCCGACCTATCTGTCGTCAAAAGAGCCTGAACAGCTCAAGATCCCGGAACAGTTCAATGTCGTCGCAGTCATTTCTCTTTTTTCCCATTTGCCGGATCGCACTTTTGGCAGATGGCTGTCGGCGCTCTATGCGCTAGTAGCGCCAGGCGGTTATCTCATTTTCACGACGATCGGCGAATCCGCCCGGGCCATAAACGCGCAAATACCGACGCCGGGATCTGATGGCATCGCGTTTGAGGCAATATCGGAACAGATAGACTTGGACACGCAGGACTACGGCAATTCGACTGTTCATCCGCACTATGTCGGCTTTCAGATCGGCAGGATACCCGGAGCGCGCCTGGTATCCTACCACGCCGGCGTGTGGTGGAAATACCAAGATCAGTATGTTGTACAAAAAACCTTCTAAAGCGAAACGACGTTGAAAGGCATTGCGTAGGTTTATTGCTTATCCGTAAAAACTAAAAATAGAGAAGAAGACAATGGCTGAATATCATTTCGTTGAGAATTACGAGCGCCACGTTGCCGAGCTCCTGGCAAACTACCCGCTTGACGAAGCGATGAGCCTTGCTGTTGGAGGCAACTATGAAGCCATCGGGAAGATCGCAGCGAATGTTCTCGTCTATGCCGGCATTCGAGATGGAGACGCCGTATTCGATTTTGGCTGCGGCAGCGGAAGAGTGGCTCACGCTCTAGCCAAGAGGGTTAATGCCAGTCGCTATCTGGGGACGGATATCGTCCAATCCATGCTCGACTACGCGAAAACCAAAACGCCTGCCCATTTCAAGTTTAAACTCCATCGGGAATTGAGTTTTCCCTGCGGCGACAACGAATTCGATATGGTCTATGCCCTCAGTGTCTTTACGCACCTGTTGCAAACCGAATGCTATACATATCTGCTCGAAATATCGCGCGCGCTTAAACCGCGTGGCATCGCCGTAGTATCGTTTCTTGAGCTATCCGAGCCTGCCCATTGGCCGATCTTTGAAGGATCGCTGGGTGTGTACTACCTCAACACATTCATCGAGCGCAGCCAGTGGCAGGTGTGGGCCACCCATGCCAATCTGTCGATCAAGGAATTCATCGACGGCCCGAAAGCCCCTTGGGGCGGCGCGCCTCTCGGGCAGTCGGTCATGATCATGCAGAAGCCATGATGGTCGCGGTCGCGCTTTCGCCGAAATAGATCGTTGCTACAAACCACTGCTACCCGCGGGCAAGCCGGCAGGCAACCTTGGTCGACCCCGCTCACTGCCGGAAACGTGAATGCTGTGCGTCTCTTTCCGTAGCAAGCGGCTCGCTACGGGAAGCGCCGGCCGATCCGTCAGGAAGTCGACGATCTTCTTCATCGCCGCTTGGGAGAAGGCCTCGTCCCAGTCGGCCGGCCAATTGAAACGCGAGCCTTGCAGCCGCTTGTCGTATTGATCGACGCGTGAGACAGCGTCTTTGAGTCCGGCGACCACGCCCTCCAGTGTCGGTTCCACCGGAATGAGGTTGGTAGAAATATCCCGCAGGCTCTCCGCCGTCTTGTTTTCGAACGTGTTCGTCACGGTCCACAGGCCGGCAGAGGCCATTTCCAGTGGCACCAGGCTGGGGTGGGGCGTCAGCATCAGCGAGAGACCGACATCGTGGTGCGGCAGGCGTTCGGTATACGTCTGCAGATCGGTCTTGGGCATCATCTCCAGAACCACGTCGGGCGCCAGCCTGATCTTGCTGGCGCCGCCGATCGAGCCCATGCCGTAGAATTTCCATTTGCTGGCGTCGAAGTCAGGGGAGCGAGCGAGTTCCGCAAGCGCCATCATGCCGAGCTCGAACATGTTGCGCGCGGCATGCGCCTCCGGGCGAGCATAGAAAAGAATACGCCGTTCGTGGCGGCGCATATCGTCTAGTGATGGCTTGAATTTCTGAATGGCGTTGCGGAAAACGGCATGGTTCTTCTCCGCGCCGGGATGCGAGAAGATGCCGATCTTGTTCAGCTTGAAAAAGTCGCGCAGCATGGGTGTCGAGAAAAGCTGAAACTGCGGGAAACGGTAAGACTGTTGGAATAGCGCGGCAATCGTGTTCATGGGCAGGAAATAGGGTTCATATTCCTGGACCATGAACATGAAACGGTCCTGTCCCAGTTCTCGGCTGGCGCGGTGCGCGACGTGAGCCCCCCAACCATTGGTAGCGATGAAGCGATCATCGGGACTGACGAACAATTCCTCTTTGCGGTCATGCCGATGCTCGATTTCGATGTCGTCGAACAGTCGCTCGATGCCTGGATAGCCCTTGATGCGCTCACGGGCGAGCGTCATGTCCAACTCCGTACGTTCCATAGTCACGATCCGGACGAGAAAACCTTCCCGACGCAAGCGAAGCGCCAGGCTGAACATGCCGATATAGCCGCCGAAAATGTATTTGAAGTCGATCGTGGCCAGAAGGATGTTGACGCGCTTTGGCTCGCGACGCGATACGTGCAGCGTCAATGGCTGGATATTACGAAAAATCCAGTTGTTCTCCATATCTTCGATGCTCAGTATCCCGCCGGCGGCGACGGCCATCGGCAGAGCTTCGGACCCTGTCTTGATCTTGCGGACATATCGCAAGTATTTGGTTTTCTTTAATCGATAGGCGAGATTTCTTGCTCTGGCCCCCAAGGCGGCGTTCATCAGCAGGCCCTCGACGTTCAATGTCGAATGACGCCGCAATATCCTTGAAATTTTCAGACGTATCGGTTCGAAGATATCGGTCGTCAAACGCGGGATTCGGTCGGCCGTCTTCTTCAGGGTGCTCGACATTCCAGGGTTTCGCAGCCGAAGTGTTTCGGCGAATACTGCCTTTTCCAGCGCCCCCGAAAAATCCACGCGTGCTTGCTGCAGCAAGGTCCTGCCTGCGTCGAGCAGGGCGCGCTTGTTTTTTGCGCCTTTCAGGATGGCTCCTATTGAATAGGAGACCCCGCGGTAGCGCTTGATAACCTGCCCGATAACGTTAGCACCGTGCTGATGGTAATCGTACAGAGGCTCCTCGATATAGGAAATGCCGCCGGCAACCTCGGCGGCAAGCGCGATCCATTGGTCGTGGTAGGCGTCCATCAGCCGCTGCGGAAACGGCAGGATACGGTCTAGGATGTCGCTGCGAAAAAGGCTCGCGGCGCCGGTCACGCTATTGGCAAGGAACAGCGAAAGAAAATCCGCATATTCGTTCTTACGATGGGTCCAATATGTCTCGGAGACAACCTCGTCGGCGGTTACGATACGACAGTCGCTGAAGGCGAGTTTCTTGTTTTCCGGCAGGGCCTGGATAAGCTTCGTGAGTTTGTCGGCATGCCAGTAGTCGTCCTGATCCGCCAGTGCCACGAATTCAGCGTTGACAGGCACCAATGAAAGGCATTCCTCGAAATTCTTGTAGAAGCCTTTGCGCTCCTTGTTTCTGACATAGACAAACCGGCTGTCGTTTTCGATCAGGTCCAGAATGTCGTTGCGAGAGGCCGCGCTGGAGCTGTCGTCGGTGATCACGCAGATCCAGTTCCTGTGGTTTTGCTCACGAATTGACCCGATTTGCCGTTTCAGAAGCTCCAGCGGCGGGTTGTAGGTCGCCATGCAAATGGCAACCTTGGCCCCTTTGGCAGGCCACTTCACCTTCACCGGACGACGGTTGGCTCCAGGCTGGAACTCGAAGACAGCTAGCGACTGCTCAATGATCTCTCCCGATTTAAGCTCGGCGAGCAGTCGCAGTTCGCGGGTCTCCGGCTCGGCAATTTCCTCGATCGGCAATATCGTGATGAATTCGGAAAATAGGCTGCCGCCGGTCGGATCCTGTGCGGGATGGAAGTAGTGCACGACATCGGGCCGAGCCCAGGAATGGTTCCTGATTTCATGCTGCCTGGTTCCGTCCAGGACATAGAGCCGCCTGATCGGATTGCCGGGACAAAAAGCCCAGCCGTGGAGATACAGCGCAAGCCCCTTGCCGACGTGAAACGAGCGACTCGACGGAACGTCGAGTCCGCACAGAAGTTTGTGGTGCTGGTTTGCTTTTTCTTTAGGGAGCGTTCCGTGAGTCAGCGCTTTGGAGGACGGTGCATTTACCTTTTCGACGGCGGGATCTTTGCGAAAGTCAAAAAACTGCTGGATACCGAATTGTCCAACCGCAGCGAACAGAGTGCCAATATTCGGTTTATTCCACCGGTGGCTCGGTCTATTTGATAATACATCTCGTGTATTCACCAAGTTTTCACCCATTTTCATGCCGATATTATTTCTTGACTTCGCTCCGTGACATGCCTTTTCCGGAAAAACAGCGCGCCACCTCCCACTCTTGCTAAGCAGGTTAGCTGTGAGAGCTTCATCCTACAATAGAATTCAAAGTTTATCGGCAAGTTTGTTTTCTATTTCTAGTAGAACAGCGATATCAGCTTAAAAATACAAGGAACTTACAAATATCGTATCGTTTAGATCAAAATGTCATATTTGATGATTTAAAGCAAAGATGTCGAATATGTCTGTCACTTTGAATTCACCACGAAATTTAGCCAGATAAGCTAAAAATATCGTTTTCGTGGAAGTAGCAGTGCGGAGCAACTAAGTGCCATGGTACCTTGCTTTGCCGGTCGAGCGGGCCGAAGGCCGGTAACAGTTCGTGGCTCTCGCACTGTCTAAAGGGGCGTCAGTTTCCGCGCTTTGACATCAGCCTGTGGAGCGATGAAAAGCGGGAATCGACATTCGAAAGAGGAATGGTAGGTTAATTATCGAATGCCCGTAATTTGACCAAACAAAATATCGTTTTTTCTGGGTAAGAGATGAATCCTCGCTCGAAATCATTTTCGATACAAGCATTAAGAGGAATTGCTGCAACTTTAGTTGTTTGTTTGCATATTTGTACCGTCTCCTCATTTGGCAAAAATGAATGGGGAGCCGCTGCCTACAACTTTTTCCTGCATTTCGGAGCATTCGGGGTCGACATTTTTTTCGTCGTCAGTGGCGTAATCATCGCAGGTCTCCTGCAGCAGCAGAACGCCGGTCACCCTCTTTATTCCCTGCAATTCCTTATGCGGCGCTTTGTCAGGATCTATCCGATCTATTGGCTTTCCCTCGGCGCGACAATCGCCGTGCTGCTCAGCAGTGGGGGTCTTTATCCCGTCGACTTTTCACAACTGACGCCGAAAACCCTCGGCTTGGTGACGACGAATTTTCTGTATCCGATCAGTTGGACGCTTTGCTTTGAAATTCAATTTTACCTTATCGCGGGCTTGGCCATGCTGTTCGGTCGAAGGTCGGGAGCGGTGATCGCTGTCTGGGGCGTAGCCCATATTGTGGCTGTGACTGCAGCCGAGCGCGGCTGGGATCATGGATTGTATTTTGCCGCCCCTATCACAGCGGAGTTCCTGCCGGGATTGCTGATCGGGTATGTCGCGAGCCGCCGATCGCTGCCATTTCCGCGAGCCTGCATAGTTCTGGGCTTCATCATTGTGGCTGTAGCCGGTTATTATGCTGGGCCGATGCTCGGGACCACGACAGGCCTGCTTCGCCTCGCTATCTATGGAACGGCTGCGTCGCTGATCGTATGGGGCGCGCTGTCATTGGAGGGCGCCGGCTGGCACCCAGCCAGGTGGCTCACATTTCTGGGCGATATTTCATACTCGACCTATATGTGGCATTGGCCGACCATGATCGCAGTGTCGCTACTGTTTGGTGCATGGTTGAGCCATTCCGCGGGTGTCGTCTCCTACATCGTTACCACAGGCGTTTGTGTCCTGATGGTAAGCTGGGCGAGCTATCGATGGATCGAGCGCCCGTCCACGCGGTGGGCAGGCGGGCTGTTCAAAAGGCCGCCGCGATCCGGGCAGATGGCGGCAAGCTCTCCAGTCGCCGCAGTGCCGCTGCCTGCGCTGTCGGAACGGTTGGCGATTCGCCAAACCTGAGACTTGGTTTGGGGTAGTGTGCTGAGAGTTCTGCAAATTCGCTGAGAGGGGGCGGTCATGGCAGGCTGGTGATTGTTCACGTCACCTGATTCCCGCG
>NZ_AYVK01000057.1:0-32301 GCF_000503155.1 Mesorhizobium sp. LSJC285A00 | reverse complement strand
AGCCGGGGGTGCCGGCCTGGGCGCGGGACGCGACGCAACCGGAGCCTCCATGCCGCCGCCCTTCTTCTCCGCCGTCAGCGCGACGACGGCGCCGGCGACACCAGGGATCGCCTTGACGACACGCTCGGCTGCGGCGCGCAGCGGCTCCATCTCCTGTGCACGGGCGGCGGGAACGGTGATCGAGAAAAACACTTTCGAATCGGCGATGAAAATCTCCGAAACCATGCCGAGGTCGACGATGTTGCCGGTGAAGTCCGGCCCGTTGACCGTCTTCAGACGCTCGGTGACGATTTCCTTGGTGACGGACATGCATTGTTCCCTAAGGCGTTTGGCTGCGGCTCAGATAGTGCAGATTGGCAGCGACTCCAAGCACCACAGTGTCCGCCTCACCTTGCCAGGCCAACCGCAAGGTAGGTGAGCGCCGAAATTGCAGCCGTGGCCGGCAAGGTGACGATCCAGGCGATGACGATGTTGCCGGCAATGCCCCAGCGCACGGCCGAGACGCGACGGGCAGCGCCGACACCGATGATGGCCCCGGTGATCGTATGGGTGGTCGACACGGGAACGCCAAGCCAGGTGGCGGCAAACAGGGTGATGGCGCCGCCGGTCTCGGCGCAGAAGCCCTGCATCGGGTTCAACCGGGTGATCTTCGAGCCCATCGTGTGGACAATGCGCCAGCCGCCGAACAAAGTGCCGAGCGCCAGTGCTGTCTGACAGGTGAGGACGACCCACAGCGGCACGTAGAACGTCCCGCCGAGCATACCTTGCGAATAGAGCAGCACGGCGATGATGCCCATGGTTTTCTGGGCGTCGTTGCCGCCGTGCCCTAGCGAATAAAGCGAGGCCGAAAAGAACTGCATGACGCGGAAAGTGCTGTCGACGGCGAACGGTGTCTGGCGCACGAACAGCCAGGAACCGGCCAGGATCAGGACCAGCGCCAGAACAAACCCTGTCGCCGGCGACACGACGATTGCGGCGACCGTCTTGCCAAGCCCGGTCCAGACGATGGCGCCGGGCCCAGCCTTTGCAACGCCGGCGCCGACGAGCCCGCCGATCAGGGCATGCGAACTGCTGGACGGGATGCCGGCAATCCAGGTGACGATGTTCCAGACGATGGCGCCGACGAGCGCCGAGAAGATCACCGCCGGCGTGACGATGCTGACGTCGACGATACCTTTTCCCACGGTTTCAGCCACGTGAAGGCCGAAGAACATGAAGGCGATGAAATTGAAGAAAGCCGCCCACAGGACCGCATATTGTGGTCTCAGCACGCGGGTGGAGACGATGGTGGCGATGGAGTTCGCCGCATCGTGCAGGCCGTTGAGAAAATCGAAAAACAGCGCGACGGCGACAAGGCCGATCAGCACGGGAAAGGCGATGGTGGCTTCCATTGCCTAAACGTTCTCGATGACGATGCCGCTGATCTCGTTGGCGACGTCCTCAAAGCGGTCGACCACCTTCTCCAGCTGGCCGTAGATCTCCGAGCCGATCAGGTAGGCCATCGGATCGCTGCGGCCATGCCGCTTGAACAGGTCCTTCAATCCCTGCTCATGCAGATCGTCGGCGCGGCTTTCGACGCGCATGACCTCTTCGGCGATGGCGTTGAGGCGTACCGTGTGCGTGCCGACCTTGCTGAGCAGCGGGATCGCTTCGGCAACCAGCCTGGAGGCGGCAACGATGACGCCGCCCATCTCCTGCATCAGCGGGTCGAATTCCTTCTTTTCGAACAGCTTCACCGTCTTGACGGTCTTGTGCATCATGTCGATGGCGTCATCCATTGACTGGATCAGGTCCTTGATGTCGCCGCGATCGAAAGGCGTGATGAAGGAACGCCGCACCGCCAGCAGGACTTCGGCCGTGATATGATCGGCCTCGTCCTCGAGATCGATGATCTTCTGGCACCAGCGATCGATGTCCTTGCCCTGCAGAAGCTGCTCCAGCGCCTCGGCGCCGCCGACCACGGTGCGGGAATGCCGTTCAAAGAGGTCGAAGAAGCGATCTTCGCGCGGCAAAAGCTTGCGGAACCAGCCCAGCATGTCCGATCTCCTCGTATTCCATCCAACCACATAGCGCCGTGTTCGGCCGGGGGAAACAGCCAGCCGGCCCAAAGATGTGGATGCATGGCCAATTGCGGGTAGAGCTTGCGGCGAAAGGCAATTTCCCCGACCTTGCGCGAAACGAACGGACGGATGGGATGATCGACAAGCTCGAATTCTTCATCGCGCTGGCCAAGGAGGAGCATTTCGGCCGGGCGGCGGAAGCGTGCGGCGTCACGCAGCCGACCTTGTCGGCCGGGATCAAGCAGCTGGAGGGCCAGCTCGGCGTCATGCTGGTCAATCGCGGTTCGCGCTTTCAGGGGCTGACGCCGGAAGGCAAGCAGGTGCTGGTGTGGGCGCGTCGCATCGTCGGCGATTCCAGGACCATGCGCGAAGAGATGCGGGCGGCGCGACATGGCCTGTCCGGGCGTATCCGTATTGCCGCCATCCCAACCGCCCTCGCCATGGTGGCGCGGCTTACGACGCCATTTCGCGAGAAGCATCCGGGCGTCACCTTCTCTATCCTGTCGCGCACCTCGATCGAGGTGTTGTCGCTGCTCGGCAATTTCGACGCCGATGCCGGCATCACCTATCTCGACAACGAGCCTCTCGGACGGGTGACCAGCGTGCCGCTCTATGACGAGCGCTACCAGCTGATCACGGCGGTCGGAAATCCCTATTCGGATCGCGACAAAGTGACATGGGCCGAAATCAGCCAGCTGCCGCTCTGCTTGTTGACGCCGGACATGCAGAACCGCCGCATCATCGACCAGCATCTGGCCGAGGCCGGCGTGCAGGTGCGGCCGACACTGGAATCCAACTCGATGATCGTGCTGTTCTCCCACATACGGACAGGCAAATGGTCGTCGATCATGCCGCTCAACCTGGCGGAAACATTCGGTTTTTCCGAGCCGATCCGGGCCATTCCGATCGTCGAACCGGATGCCAGCCACACGGTCGGGCTGGTCGCCGCGCCGCGCGAACCGCACACGCCGCTGGTGCAGGCGCTGCTGGACGAGGCGATGGCGCTGGCAGACGATTTCCGCGCCAATCGCTGAGCTAGTCATAACCGGTCAATCGGCGCGATAGAAATTTTCTATCGTGCAACGAAACCGCTTTATTGATTTCATAGGTTTTCTCTGATTTCTTAAGCACTTAGCGATTAAGCGGCGTAGGCATGTCGTTGTTCCAAAACCGCTTCATGCTTTTGGACGATTATATGCATCGATCGCTACGATAGGGAGGGCGCTGCGTGACGATGCAGCCTGCAAGTACCGAGATACAGTCGCGCACGGCGGCGATCATCCAGGAGTTGAAGGGCCTCGAAGGCCCCCTGCTGCCGATCCTGCACGAGATCCAGGAAGAATTTGGCCACGTGCCGCAGGACGCCGTGCCCGTCATCGCCGATGGGCTGAACCTGTCGAGGGCCGAAGTGCATGGCGTCGTGACCTTCTATCATGATTTCCGTGCCCGGCCGGCTGGCCGGCATGTGCTCAAGCTCTGCCAGGCGGAAGCCTGCCAGTCGATGGGTTCGGATGCGATCGCCGCAAAGGTCAAGCAGTTGTTGGGCATCGATTTCCATGAGACCACCCGCGACGGATCGGTTACACTTGAGCCTGTCTATTGCCTCGGGCTGTGCGCCTGTTCACCGTCGGCGATGCTGGATGGTGAGGTGATCGGGCGGCTCGATGACGAGAAGATCGAAGAGATCGTCGGGGAGGTACGCTCATGATCCCGCGCATCTACATTCCAGGTGACTCCGGCGCGCTGGCGCTCGGCGCCGAAAAGGTCGCCAAGGCTGTTCGTGCGGAACTGGCTGAACGGGGCGTCGAGGCCAAGATCGTCCGCAACGGCTCGCGCGGCGCCTATTTCCTCGAACCGATGGTCGAGGTCGCGACCGAAAAGGGCCGCGTCGCTTACGGGCCGGTCAAGCCATCGGACGTCAAGAGCCTGTTCGACAGCGGCTTTCTCACCGGCGGGCATCACAAGCGCTGGCTGGGCGCGCCCGACAAAATCCCGTTCCTGGCCAAGCAGACGCGCCTGACCTTTGCGCGTTGCGGCATCAACGACCCGCTATCGCTCGATGCCTACAAGTCACTGGGCGGGCTCAAGGGCCTGCAGAACGCGGTGGCCATGGCGCCGCTCGACATCGTCAAACAGGTCACGGAATCGGGCTTGCGCGGCCGAGGCGGCGCCGGCTTCCCGACCGGCATCAAGTGGAAGACGGTGCTCGATACGACATCTGACCGCAAATACATCGTCTGCAATGCCGACGAGGGCGACAGCGCCACCTTTGCCGACCGCATGATCATGGAGGGCGACCCCTTCGTGCTCATCGAAGGCATGACGATTGCCGGCATCGCCACCGGCGCGACCAAGGGGTTCGTCTATATCCGCTCGGAATATCCGCATGCGGTGGCTGTCATGAACAAGGCTGTCGAGGTCGCCCGCAAGGCAGGCGTGCTCGGCGTCAGCGTGCTGGGTTCGCCCAACGCCTTCGACATGGAAATCCGCGTCGGCGCCGGCGCCTATGTCTGCGGCGAGGAAACTTCGCTGCTGAACAGCCTTGAAGGCAAGCGCGGCGTGGTGCGAGCCAAGCCACCGCTGCCGGCAATCCAGGGTCTGTTCGGCAAGCCGACGGTGATCAACAACGTCATCAGCCTGGCCTCCGTGCCCATCATCATGGACAAGGGTGCTGCCTTCTACAAGGATTTCGGCATGGGCCGCTCGCGCGGCACGATCCCGATACAGATCGCCGGCAACGTCAAGTTCGGCGGCCTGTTCGAGGCGGCGTTCGGCATGACGCTGGGCGAGATCGTCGACGATATCGGCGGCGGTACGGCCACAGGTCGCCCGGTGAAGGCGGTGCAGGTCGGCGGCCCGCTCGGCGCCTATTTCCCGCGCGGCCTGTTCGACACGCCGTTCGACTACGAAGAGTTCGCGAAGCGCGACGGGCTGATCGGCCATGCCGGCATCACCGTGTTCGACGACACGGCCGACATGCTGAAGCAGGCGCGCTTTGCCATGGAGTTCTGCGCCATCGAAAGCTGCGGCAAGTGCACGCCCTGCCGCATCGGCTCGATACGCGGGGTGGAGACCATCGACCGGCTTGCCGCCGGCATCGAGCCGGAGAAGAACCTGGCACTGGTCACCGATCTCTGCAACACGATGAAGTTCGGATCGCTCTGCGCGCTGGGCGGCTTCACGCCCTATCCGGTGATGAGCTCGATCACCCATTTCCCCGAAGATTTCAAGCCCGCGCCGGCGCGCGTGGCTGCTGAATAGGTGCTGGCAGATGAATATCAAGGCCGACTTCCCGACACTCATCGAAGAACTCGATTACGGAACCCCGGAATCGAAGGCGCAAAAGCAGGTTACGCTGATCGTCGACGGCCGCAGCATCAGCGTGCCGGAGGGTACGTCGATCATGCGCGCGGCGATGGAAGGCGGGGTCGAGATCCCAAAACTCTGTGCCACGGACATGCTGGACTCGTTCGGCTCCTGCCGCGTCTGCCTGGTCGAGATCGACGGGCGCGGCGGCACGCCGGCATCCTGCACGACGCCCGTCGGCGAAGGCATGGTGGTGCGCACGCAATCCGAGCGGCTCGACGCCATCCGCCGCGGTGTCATGGAGCTTTACGTCTCCGACCACCCGACCGGCTGGAACGAGAAGGCCGGTACCGGGGCCAGCGAGTTCGACGTTGTGGCGAAGTCTGTCGGCCTGACCGAGAACCGCTTCGGCATCGAGGGCCGCAACCACGTCAAGCAGGAAAACGGCGTCGCGCCCGGCCATGGCTCGCTGGCGGTCGACTACATCGCCCGCGATGAGTCCAACCCCTATTTCACCTATGATCCGGCGCAATGTATCGTGTGCTCGCGCTGCGTGCGGGCCTGCGAAGAGGTGCAAGGCACCTTCGCGCTGACGATCGAGGGCCGCGGTTTCGAATCGCGCATGGTCGCCGGCATGCACGAGGATTTTATCGCCTCCGAATGCGTATCCTGCGGCGCCTGCGTGCAGGCCTGTCCGACCGATGCGCTGCGTGAAAAGACCGTGCTTGAGAAAGGCATGCCCGAGCGTTCCGCTGTCACCACCTGCGCCTATTGCGGCGTCGGCTGCTCGTTCAAGGCCGAAGTGAAGGACGACGAAGTCATTCGCATGATGCCCTACAAGGACGGCAAGGCGAACCACGGCCACTCCTGCGTGAAGGGCCGTTTCGCCTATGGCTATGCCACCCACAAGGACCGCATCCTGTCGCCTATGATCCGGGAAAAGGTCAGCGATCCCTGGCGCGAGGTGAGTTGGGAAGAGGCCATCGCCCATACGGCCAAGGAATTCCGCCGTATCCAGTATCAATACGGCCGCACCTCGATCGGCGGTATCACGTCCTCGCGCTGCACGAATGAAGAGACCTATCTCGTCCAGAAGCTGGTGCGCCAAGGCTTCCGCAACAACAATGTCGACACTTGCGCGCGCGTCTGCCACTCGCCGACCGGCTACGGCCTCGGCCAGACCTATGGCACCTCGGCCGGCACGCAGGATTTCGATTCCGTCGATTTCACCGATGTCGCCGTCATCATCGGCGCCAATCCGGCTTCCGCGCACCCGGTGTTCGCCTCGCGGCTGAAAAAGCGGCTGCGCCAGGGCGCCAAGCTGATCGTGCTCGATCCGCGCCGCACCGAAATGGTCAAGTCGGCGCATATCGAGGCCGACTATCACCTGCCGCTGAAGCCCGGCACCAACGTGGCGGTGCTGACGGCGCTGGCGCATGTCATCGTTACCGAAGGGCTTTTCGACGAAGCCTTCATCCGCGATCGCTGCGACTGGGCGGAGTTCCAGGATTGGGCTTCTTTCGTCGCCTTGCCGGAAAACAGCCCCGAAATCGTGGGCAAGCTGTCCGGCGTCGATCCCGAACTGATCCGAGGTGCTGCACGGCTCTATGCCAAGGGCGGCAATGGCGCGATTTATTACGGCCTCGGCGTGACCGAACACAGCCAGGGTTCGACCACGGTTATGGCTATCGCCAACCTTGCCATGGCGACCGGCAATATCGGCCGCCCGGGCGTCGGGGTGAATCCGCTGCGCGGCCAGAACAACGTGCAGGGTTCCTGCGACATGGGCTCGTTCCCGCATGAACTGCCGGGCTACCGCCACATCTCCGGCGAGGCGGTGCGCGACATCTATGAGACGTTGTGGGGGGTGAAGCTCGACGACGAACCGGGCCTGCGCATCCCCAACATGCTGGATGCCGCCGTCGACGGATCCTTCAAGGGCATCTACATCCAGGGCGAGGACATCCTGCAATCCGACCCTGATACCAAGCATGTCGCGGCCGGCCTGGCGGCGATGGAATGCGTCGTCGTGCACGACCTGTTCCTCAACGAGACAGCTAACTACGCGCATGTCTTCCTGCCGGGCTCGACCTTCCTGGAAAAGGACGGCACCTTCACCAATGCCGAGCGCCGCATCAACATGGTGCGCAAGGTGCTGGAGCCGAAGGCGCGCTATGCCGACTGGGAAGCGACACAGGAGCTTGCCCGCGCGATCGGGCTGGATTGGAACTACCAGCATCCCTCCGAAATCATGGACGAGATCGCCAAAACGACGCCAAGCTTCGCCGGCGTCTCTTTCGATCTGCTCGACCGTGTCGGATCGGTGCAATGGCCCTGCAACGAGAAGGCGCCGCTCGGCACGCCGATCATGCATATCGACGGCTTCGTGCGCGGCAAGGGCAAGTTCATCCGCACAGAATATGTGGCGACCGACGAGCGGACCGGGCCGCGTTTCCCGTTGCTGCTGACCACCGGTCGCATCCTCAGCCAGTACAATGTCGGTGCACAGACAAGGCGCACCGAAAACGTCATGTGGCACTCGGAGGACCGGCTGGAGATCCATCCGCACGATGCCGAGAACCGCGGCCTGCGCGATGGCGACTGGGTGCGGCTGACCAGCCGTTCGGGTGAGACGACGCTGCGTGCGCTGATCACCGACCGGGTGTCGCCAGGTGTGGTCTACACAACGTTCCACCATCCCGACACGCAGGCCAACGTCATCACCACCGACTTCTCGGACTGGGCGACCAACTGCCCGGAGTACAAGGTGACCGCGGTGCAGGTCGGCGCCTCCAACGGGCCTTCGGACTGGCAGCGCGATTATAACGAGCAGGCCGAGCAGAGCCGCCGCATCGCAAAGCTGGAAGCGGCGGAGTAGTCTTGCCACGGCGTTCGACAATAAGAGCTTCAATCTTGACGGTTGGTCGACCCCTACTCCGTCAGGAAGGACGCGAGCTTATGCCGCCTGGCGCCTTTCTTCTCCCTCCGGAGGGGGGAGAGGTGGCGCCGCGAAGCGGCGACGGAGTGGGGGAAGCCGGCCCCGCAACACGCAGCCGTCGAAAGTCGCGCACAACCCAAAGAGCAGGCAAACCGGCCTATCTGGCGAGCAGTCGACCCCCACTCCGTCAAGCTTCGCTTGACACCTCTCCCCCGGTCGACGGGGGAGAGGAAAGGCGCGAGCTTCCACAGCTACTGCTAAGGACGAACAGGGCAGAGGGGCGCGCCTCGTGACCCGCAAACGCCAAGCCACCACCCAAATCTCTCGCCTTGCCCACCGCGCCAGCGGCACGACATCGGCCAACCGCATGGTGCCGGAGGAGACGCCGGTGGCGTTCTCCTTTGCCGGCACCACCCATGCGGTGATGATGGCGAGCCCGGCCGATTTCGAGGATTTCGCGCTCGGCTTCTCGCTGACCGAAGGCATCATCGCGTTGCCTGACGAGATAGAGGCGATCGAGGTCGAGGACCATGGCGCCGGGATCGATATCCAGATCCGGTTGAAGGACCAGGCCAATACGCGCTTCGAGGCGCGACGCAGGCGATTGGCCGGTCCGGTCGGCTGTGGGCTATGCGGCATCGAATCGATCGAGGAAGCGATGCGCTCGGTCGACAAGGTTGGTGCGTCCAAGCTTACGCTTGAAGCCGACGATATCACCCGTTCGGTAAAGCTTTTGTCCAAGGTGCAGCCTCTGCATTCAGAAACCGGCGCCGTGCATGCAGCGGGCTTCTACATTCCCGGCAAAGGCATCGTCATGGCGCGCGAGGATGTCGGCCGGCACAATGCGCTGGACAAACTGGCCGGCGCGCTGGCCAAGGCCGGCATTGACGGTGCATCGGGCGCGGTGGTGGTGACATCACGCGTCTCGGTGGAGATGGTGCAGAAAACGGCGGCGATCGGCTCCGCCTTCATCATCGCCGTGTCGGCGCCGACAGCGCTCGCCATCCGCACCGCTGATGAGGCCGGCATGACACTGGTAGCGCTGGTGCGCGGCGATGATTTCGATGTTTTCACCCACCCGGAACGGGTGGTCTTGGGAGTTGCCCAGCATGTCGCATAACGAAGAACACATCACGAGCACCGGGGAAAAGCTGGTGCGCATGGCCAACCAGATCGCCGCCTTCTTCCATTCAAGGCCCCGCGAGGAAGGTGTGGCGGGCGTGGCCGAGCACATCAACAAGTTCTGGGAGCCCAGGATGCGCCGGCAGTTCTTCGAGATGCTGGACAGCGGCGGCGAAGGTTTTGACGAACTCGTCGTCGTGGCCTCGGCCAGGATCAAGCGGCCGAAGACCGAGGAGCAGGCCGATGTGAGCATCGGCTACGTCCAACCCACGGGTGCAGAGAGCGCCGCTCCCCAGAAATAGCCTCCCCCAGAAATGGCGGGCGAACACGGCTCGCCGCGGGCTATATTCCTGTCTTCTAAAGTTTGGCTGCCGCATCCGCCGGGCGTCTGCTATGGTCGGCGATCAGAAATCGTCTGGCCGGGCGGGATAGCAACGTGAGGCCGATCGAGACGCGATATGCCCTCAGCGGCGACGTGCGGATCGCCTATCAGGTGGTCGGCCAGGGATCGTTCGACCTGGTTTTCGTGCCCGGCTTCATCTCCAATCTCGACCTGCATTGGGAAGACGAGGGCTACGCCAGGCTCTTGAAACGGCTCTCGGCGTTCTCGCGGCTGATCCTGTTCGACAAGCGCGGCACCGGCCTGTCCGACCGCGTCGACCCACGCCACCTGCCCAGCCTCGAAACCCGCATGGACGATGTGCGCGCGGTGATGGATGCCACCGGCAGCGGCCGCGCGGCCTTGCTCGGCGCTTCGGAAGGCGCGCCGATGGCAATGTTGTTTGCCGCCACCTATCCGGAACGGACACGAGCGCTGGCGCTCTATGGCGGTTATGCGCATTTCCACAAATGGGTGATGTCGCCGGAGCGCCTCGAGGCCTTCATCGCGACGGCCGGCACGGAATGGGGCACGGGCGCCACACTGCCCAACTTCGCTCCCGGCCGGGTAGATGATGCGCATTTCACCCAGTGGTGGGCCCGCTTCGAGCGGCTGTCGGCCAGTCCGACGGCAGCGGCAGCCCTTGCCCGGATGAATGCCG
This sequence comes from Mesorhizobium sp. LSJC285A00, assembly GCF_000503155.1. Lineage (NCBI taxonomy): Bacteria > Pseudomonadati > Pseudomonadota > Alphaproteobacteria > Hyphomicrobiales > Phyllobacteriaceae > Mesorhizobium > Mesorhizobium sp. LSJC285A00. The sequence continues at coordinate 21,835 of NZ_AYVK01000057.1, read as the reverse complement.
GAATCGATGTGCGCGGCGTGCTTTCGGCGATCGGCGCACCGACACTGCTCATTCATCGCCGCAACGACGCGCGGGTCGACCCGGACGCCAGCCGCTTCCTGGCGAAAGAGATCGCCAATGCGCGATTGGTCGAGGTCCCCGGACGCGACCACCCGATCTGGACCGGCGATGTCGACCGGGTGGCCGACCTGATCGAGGAATTCCTGACCGGCGAGCGTGCCGTGGCCGAAGCGGAGCGCGTGCTTGCCGCTCTTCTGGCGACACGCATCTACGACACGGCGCGGGTTGGCGACCGCATGTGGAGCGAACGTAGCGAGCGCTTCCAGGAGAGCTGGCAGCAGCTGGTCGGCCGTCATGGCGGACGCGTCGCCGGCATCCATGGCGAATTGATGATCTCGCGCTTCGACGGGCCGGCGCGGGCCATACGCTGCGCGGCGGCACTGCGCGATGCGGCGCAACATATGGGCATTGCAAGCGCCCAGGGCGCCCATGTCGGTGAGGTCGAAATGCGCGGGCCGCCGGTGGGGCTGATGGCACGGGTGACGATGCAGATCGCCGCCCATGCCGGGCGCGGCGATATTCTGGCGTCGCGGCTGGCCGCCGATCTGGCGGCGGGGTCCGGCCTGCATTTCATCGATGCCGGGCGTGTCACGGTGGATGAGCTGGACGAGCCGCTGGCGCTGGTCCAGGCAACGTCGGAACAGCACCTGGAGCCGGCCTGCCGCCCCAAGGCGAAACCCGCCGAGCCGGCTCAACTGACGGCGCGCGAAAGCGAGGTGGTGATCCTGATCGCCGACGGCAAGAGCAATGCCGCGATCGCCGCCGAGCTGAGGCTCAGCGAGCATACGGTCAAGCGTCATGTCGCCAACATATTGCTGAAGCTCGATTTGCCGTCACGGGCGGCGGCAGCGGCATTTTCCGCCAGGCAGGCTGGCCCGGACGGGCCATAGGGACCATGGCGCTTTCGGGCGAAGCGGCCAGGTGGGGTCGAGGCGTACCAATTCTCTCCATGCAGGCCAGGCGGATGTCGCCGGGAAAGGCACTGCGGATGGAGGATGCAATGCTGAAGTCAAACAGGTCGATCAAATCGCTGGTGATAGCGGCAGGCGTTGGCGCGTTGTTCACGATCGCTCCCGCCAGAGCCGAGGATGCCTCGGCGGCCGCCGCCTACAAGGACATCGAGGCGACGCTCGGCTCAGTGCCGGACATGTTCAAGACGCTGCCCGATGTCGCGGTTGCCGGCGCCTGGGCCGAGATCAAGGGTGTGCAGCTCAACCCCAAGACCGCGCTCGACGGCAAGACCAAGGAACTGCTGGGGCTGGCCGTCGCCTCGCAGATCCCCTGCCAGTACTGCATCTATTTCCACACCGAGGCCGCCAAGCTCAATGGCGCGACCGATGAGGAGATCAAGGAGGCGATCGCGATGGCGGCGATCGTGCGCCACTGGTCGACGATGCTCAACGGCAGCCAGGTCGATTTCGCGACCTTCAAACAACAGACCGACGGCGTGTTCGCAGCCGTCAAAGCCAAGTCGCAGTGAAAGAAAATGCCGGGCGGTGCGCCGGGCATTGCTTGTGATCATTCAACCGCCCGATCAACGGGCCATGGAGGAGAAGATGCTGACCAAGACGCAGAGCGTGGACGGCACGGCGATCAAGAAAGCGATCGAAGGACGGGACGGCAGGATGCTCGCTAGCTTCTATGCCGACGACGCACTGGTGCGGGTGATCGACCGCAACAATCCACCGAGCAAGCCGCGCGAGATCCGCGGCCGGGCGGCGATCAGCACCTTCTGGGACGACATCTGCAGCCGGGCGATGACCCACAAGGTCGACACCACCATCGCCGATGGCGACAATCTCGCCTTCACCCAGGCCTGCGCCTATCCGGACGGAACGAAAGTGTTCTGCGCGGCGATGCTGGAGCTGAAGAATGGGCGGATTGCACGACAGACCGTCGTGCAGGCCTGGGACGAGTAGTTCCACCGCGGAAAGATCAACGCGGTTTGGGCCGCAAAACTGGAGGAGACAAAAATGTTCAGCGCCAGATGCCAGATCGACGCCAAGTTCGGGCACAAGCAGACCGTGCTCGACCTGTTGAAGAAATGGGAACGCGAGATCGGCTCTNGATCGGCTCTCAGGTCGGCATTGCCGATCTCGAGTTCCAGATCATGACCGGTTCGGTCGGAGCTCGGGAAGCGACGGTCGAATCGCATCATCAGGTCGAAAGCCTTGCCCAGCTGGAGGGATTCTTCGCGAGGATCGGCAAGATCGACGCGCACCCCAAATGGGGCAAGGAGATGGAGCCCTACGTCGTTTCAGGCACCAGCCTTTGGAACATCTACCGCATCGTGGAGTAGCCGTGGCAGGTGCAGCAGTTTTCGGCCATCAGTTGCGGCGGCCGAAACTCGTCCGCTGCCCGGAAAACCGCCCTTCCCTGGCCGATCCGGCAGCCGCGACACGTGCCGGCTGATTGGGCAATGTGGCCTGCTTGGCCAGGGCCGCCGCTATCAAGGCGTCGGCCTGGCGCGCGCGCTGGTCCGCGCCGGCATCTCCGGCAGGGTTGCCCGCCACGGCGGAGGTCGACATTCGCCGGCGGGGTTTGAAAGCAAGATAGAGAAGCAACGCGCCGAGCAGTCCAGCCCCAATGACGATCGTCAAACGCGTGCCGGTCATGCCGGTGCGTTCGATCTGGGTGGGGTTGGCGGGGTTCTGGACGACGGTGAGCTTGTCGCCGACCTGCGGTTCGCGGGCACCGTTCTTGTTCAGCTCCATCGTGGCCTCGACGGCGTCGGCGCCGGTGCCGACGCGCAAGGTGCCGGTGAATTTCTGGGTCACCTTCCACTCTTTGTCAGCATGAACCGTCTTGAACGCATCCACCAGTTCGCACGGGATCGTGGCGGTGCTGACGGTCTTGTAGACAATCTTGTGGGCGGTCGATTCCATGTCGCATTCGACATTGACCGCGAGGATTTCAGCAGGTGCCTCGGGCCAGCCGCTCTTCTTGATCATGTCCTTGCCGCCGAACACAGCGATCAGCAGACAGAAGCCGCCAATGAGTACCAGCTTGATCTTGGTCGTGTTCATGCGCAAACCCCTCGCCGCGCGGTTTCCCGGCAAGAGGCTGCTCGTTCAGGTTGAATATTCAGTAAATCGTGAACTCCCGCCGTACCGCAAAAGTAACTCTCGCTTAATGTACAGAAAACGGGTTGGCGAATATTTTAGAGATAGTGGCGGCCTCTACCCATGCGCCACCATCACATGACGAACGGCGGTATAATCCTCCAGCGCATAGAGAGACATGTCCTTGCCGTAGCCAGACTGCTTCAGCCCGCCATGCGGCATCTCGTTGGTCAGCATGAAATGGGTGTTGATCCAGGTGCAGCCATATTGCAGACGGGCGGCCGTCGCCATGGCGCGCGAGACGTTCTTGGTCCACACCGAGGATGCCAGGCCGTAGTCGCTGTCATTGGCCCAGTTCACGGCTTCATCGACTTCGGAGAAGCGGGTGATGGAGACGACCGGACCGAACACTTCGCGGCGCACGATCTCGTCTTCCTGCAGCGCGCCGGCAACCACCGTCGGCTGGTAATAGAAGCCGGAGCCTTCGCCGGGCTTGCCGCCGGTGGTGATCTCGATGTGCTTCAGTTCCGAAGCGCGCTCGACGAAGCTCGAGACGCGATCGCGCTGGCGGCGCGAGATCAGCGGCCCGATCTCGTTTTCGGTGTCGTCGGGCTGGTTGTATTTGATGGTCGAGACGGCAGATGAGAGATCGGCGACGAGCTTGTCGTAGATCTTCTTGCCGGCATAGATGCGGCAGGCGGCTGTACAATCCTGCCCGGCATTGTAGTAGCCGAAAGCGCGCAGGCCGTTGACCACGGCGCCAAGGTCGGCGTCGTCGAAAACGATGACCGGCGCCTTGCCGCCGAGTTCCAGATGCGTGCGCTTGACCGACTTGGCGGCGGCCTGCAGCACCTTCTTGCCCGTGGCGACGTCGCCGGTGATCGAAATCATGTTGACCTTGGCGTGATTAATCAGCGTGTTGCCGACGCTGTCGCCGCGGCCGAGCACGACATTGACGACGCCCTCGGGCAGAACCTCGGCCAGGATCCTGGCCAGCTTCAGCGCCGTCAGCGGCGTCTGCTCCGACGGCTTGAAGACGACGGTGTTGCCGCCGGCAATGGCCGGCGCCAGCTTCCAGGCCATCATCATCAGTGGATAGTTCCACGGCGCGATGGAAGCGACAATGCCGATCGGATCGCGCCGCACCATCGAGGTGTGGCCGGGAATGTATTCGCCGGCGACCACGCCCGGCATCGAACGCACAGCGCCGGCAAAGAAACGATAGCAGTCGACGATCGCCGGGATCTCGTCATTGAGCACGGCGTTGATCGGCTTGCCGCAATTCAGCGCCTCGAGCGCCGCGAACTCCCGCGCGTTGGCCTCGATGCGGTCGGCGATCTTGAGGAGATAGCCGGAGCGCTGCGCCGGCGTTGTGCGTGACCACAAGACGAATGCTCGCCCGGCGGCAGTAACAGCCGCCTCGATCTGCGCCTGGCTTGCTTCAGGCAGGTTGAGAATGGTCGCCCCGGTCTTTGGATTCAGAATCGGCTCCTCGGTCTCGGTGCCGTTCTCGAACTTCGAGCCGATCAGCATCTGGGTGTCCATGCAGGTTCTCCTCGGTCAGGAGCGAGTAGCGAATAGCGAGTAGCGAATAGGGCTGGTCGTGCAATCTCCCCTATTCGCTATTCGCTACTCCCTATTCGCTGTTCTTCATTTGCCCGAACCGGCGATCTGGTCGCCGTCGCGGGTCAGGTAATAGGCGGCAAGGATGGGCAGCAGCGTCACCAGCACCACGACCATGGCGACGACATTGGTGACCGGACGCTGGCGTGGGCGGATCAGCTCTTCCAGCATCCAGATCGGCACGGTCTGCTGCTGGCCGGCGGTGAAGGTGGTGACGATGACCTCGTCGAAGGAGAGCGCGAAGGCGAGCATCCCCCCGGCAAGCAGAGCGGTGGCGATGTTGGGCAGCACGACGTGCCGGAAGGTCTGGAAGCCGTCGGCGCCGAGATCCATCGAGGCCTCGATCATTGAGCCGGAAGTGCGGCGGAAACGGGCGACCGCATTGTTGTAGACGACGACAACGCAGAAGGTGGCGTGGCCGAGCACGATCGTCCAGAACGAGAACGGTATGTCGGCCAGTGAGAAGGCGGAGCGCAATGCGATGCCGGTGATGATGCCGGGCAGTGCGATCGGCAGGATGACGAGCAGCGAGATGGTCTCGCGGCCGAAGAATTTCGTCCGCGACACGGCGGCTGCGCACAGCGTGCCCAGGATCAAGGCAATCGCGGTCGAGATGGCGGCGACGCGGACCGACAGCGACAGCGCCTGCCAGACATCCGGACGGTTCCAGGTGACGGCGAACCATTGTGTGGTCAGCCCCGGCGGCGGCCAGACGAAGCTCTTCTCTTCCGTGGTGAAGGCGTAGACGAAGATCAACAAGATCGGCAGATGCAGGAACAGCAGGCCGCAGGCGGCAGCGATCTTGAGGCCGAGCGGAGCGGATTGCGAACCGTCAGAGCGCATCGAAGGCCCCCATGCGCTTGGCGCCCCAGAGATAGAAACCCATGATGACGATGGGCACGACGGTGAAGGCTGCGGCGAGCGGGATGTTGCCGGCTGTGCCTTGCTGCGAATAGACGGCCTGCCCGATGAACAGCCGCGATGTGCCGATGATCTGTGGGATGATGTAGTCGCCCAGCGTCAGCGAGAAGGTGAAGATCGAGCCGGCGACGATGCCGGGCAGCGCCAGCGGGAACAGCACGTTGCGGAAGGTCTGGCCCGGCGATGCGCCGAGATCGGAGGACGCCTCGACCAGATTGCCGGGCACGCGCTCCAATGCCGCCTGCACCGGCAGGATCATGAACGGCAGCCAGACATAGACGAAGGCGATGAAGGTGCCGGTGGCGGAGACCGACAGCGAGTTGCCGCCGACGACCGGCAGCGACAGCCAGCCATCGAGCACCCAGAGCAGATGCAATTTGGCGAGCAGCCAGGTCAAAATGCCTTCCTTGGCGAGGATCAGCTTCCAGGCGTAGATCTTGACGAGGTAACTCGACCATAGCGGCAGCATGATTCCGAGATAAAACAGCGCCTTCCACCGGCCGCGGGCATAGCGCGCCGCGTAATAGGCAATGGGGAAGGCGATGACGGCGGAGGCCAGCGTGACCAGAACCGCCATCGTCACCGTGCGCAGGATAATGTCGAGATTGGCGGGCTGGAACAGGTCGCCATAGGTCTTCAGCGTGAATTCGTGGTTGATGAGGCCGGAGAACTCGTCGATCGAAAAAAAGCTCTGCGCCAGAAGTGCGAACAACGAGCCGATATAGACAACGCCGAGCCATAGAACCGGCGGCAGCAGCATGAGGAACAGCAGCAGTTGCGGCTTGCGCCAGAAAAGGTCCGACAGTGCGCCGCGCATGCTACCGCTGCCGGGCAGGATGGCGGGGGCGGAGGTTGAGTTGAGCGCGGCGATGGTCATGGGGCGACCGCGTGCTGAAGGAACCCTGAGAAGCCGCGTTCCTTCACACCCCCCTCTGTCCTGCCGGACATCTCCCCCTCAAGGGGGGAGATCAGCAGTTTCGCTGCCTCGCCAAATCCCCAACGTTGAAGATTGGCGAAACCGGGAGGAACAGCCAATCTCCCCGCTTGAGGGGGAGATGTCCGGCAGGACAGAGGGGGGTGCTTGGCGCAAACCTCAATCATGCCGGCTCGTCCATCAAATGCAAATGCTCGCGGTTGAACGTCAGCACCACCGCTTCGCCTTCCGCCGGCAGCTTTGTCCCGGCCGGCACGATGGCGTGCAGCCTCAACCCGTCGGCGTCGAGCGCCAGCTTGGTCGTAGCGCCGAGATAGTTGGTTCCGACCAGGCGCGCGGCGACGCCCTCGCCTTTGGCGGCGCGGCCGATGCGGATGGATTCGGGACGCAGGCTGCCCCAGCGGTGCTGGCCGGAATAGCGCTGGACGAAGTCCGGCGGCAGTACGTTGGAGGAGCCGACGAAATCGGCGACGAAGCGGGTCTTCGGCCGCTGGTAGATGTCTTCCGGCGTGCCGATCTGCATGATCTTGCCGTCATTGAAGACGGCGACGCGGTCGGCCATCGACAGCGCTTCGCCCTGGTCGTGGGTGACGAAGACGAAGGTGATGCCGAGCGCCTTCTGCAGCGACTTCAGCTCTTCCTGCATGTTCTCGCGCAGTTTGAGATCGAGCGCGCCGAGCGGCTCGTCGAGCAGAAGCACCTTGGGCTGGTTGACCAGCGCACGGGCCAGCGCCACGCGCTGGCGCTGGCCGCCGGAGAGCTGGCCGGGACGGCGGGCGCCATAGCCGGGAAGCCGCACCAGTGACAATGCCTCTTCCGCCGCCTTCTGCCGCTGCGGCTTGGCGATGCCCTTGACCATCAGCCCGTAGGCGACATTGTCCAGCACGTTCAAATGCGGGAACAGCGCGTAGTCCTGGAACACCGTGTTGACGTTGCGGCGATAGGGCGGCACGCCCTCGGCGCGGTCGCCGAAGATCGAGATCGAGCCCGAGGTCGGCTGCTCGAAGCCGGCGATGAGGCGCAGGCAGGTCGTCTTGCCGGACCCCGACGGACCGAGCATGGCGAAGAACTCGCCCGGCACGATATCGAGATCGACCGCATCGACGGCGCGCACGCTGCCGAAATGGCGAGAGACTTTCTGGAAGGAAACGGCCGATGTCATGGGCTGTCCGTCTGTTGCCGGTTTGTGTTCGTCGAAATAGCTCTTGCCGCCACCAATCAGGCCAGCGGGCACGGCACTTCACCTCCCCCTCGATGGGGGAGGTCGCGGCGAAGCCGCGGGTGGGGTGACTAGCACCGGACGTCAGCGTTGCCCCCACCCCGACGCTGCGCGTCGACCCTCCCCACAAGGGGGAGGGTTAAGGGAGCTCAACGCCCGCCGATGACGCCGATATAGTCGGACACCCAGCGGTAGTAAGGCACGCACTGGTCGTTCTGGGTTGCGCACTTGGAGACCGGCGTCTTCCAGAACTTGATCTTGTCGAAGTTCTCGTAGCCGTTGGTCTTGCAGCCTTCCTCGCCGAGCAGCTCGTTGCCCTTGCAAGCAGCGGGCACGACCGGGAGCGAGCCGAACCAGGCCGAGACGTCGCCCTGGACCTTGGGCGACAGCGAATGCTCGAGCCACATATAGGCGCAGTTCGGGTGCGCGGCGTCGGCCTCCATCATGGTGGTGTCGGCCCAGCCGGTGACGCCTTCTTCCGGCACGGTCGAGGCGACCGGCTTCTTGGCGGCGACCAGCGTGTTGACCTGGTAGGGCCATGAGCCGGAGGCGACGACGCCTTCGTTCTGGAAATCGTCGACCTGGATGGCGGCGTCATGCCAGTAGCGACCGACCAGCGTCCGCTGAACACGCAGCAGTTCGAGTGCGGCCTTGTACTGGTCCTCGTTCAGTTCGTAGGGATCCTTGATGCCGAGTTCCGGCTTGTGGAACATCAAATAGTTGGCGGCGTCGGCGATGTGGATCGGGCCGTCATAGGCCTGGACGCGGCCCTTGTTGGACTTGCCGTCCGGCAGGTTCATTTCCTCGAAGACGACGTTCCAGCTTTTGGGCGCTTCCTTGAAGACATCGGTGTTGTACATCAGGATGTTCGGGCCCCACTGATAGGGAACGCCGTAATGCACCTTGTCGACGGTGAACCAGGGCGCATCCTTCAGACGGTCGTCTACCGCCTTCCAGCTCGGGATGAGATCGGTGTTGATCGGCTGCACGCGCTTGCCGGCAACGAGGCGCAGCGAGGCGTCACCCGAAGCGGTGACTAGATCGAACCCACCCTCATTCATCAGCGAGACCATCTCGTCGGAGGTGTTCGCGGTCTTGACGTTGACCTTGCAGCCGCTCTCCTTCTCGAAGGAGGTCACCCAGTCATAGCCCTTGTCGGTTTCGCCGCGCTCGATGTACCCCGGCCAGGCAACGATGCTGACCTCCCCTTCGCCCTTGCCAAGTTCCTTGACCTGGGCGACGGCCTGACCGGAAAAGGTCAGCGCGACCGTCAAGGCGGTGCACGTCTTCAGGAATGAATTCATCGTCAATCTCCCATTTTGGCGCCTGACTGCGAAGCGAGTCGCCGCCGCGGTCAGCCGCAGGCTGAAAAGCGTCAGTTCATCCGATGGCACGTTGCCGCTCTGATGGCGGCTTTCGTCCCTGACATGAAAAGTGCTCGGAAAATTCCGGTTTCGCAAATTCATTTATCAGAAACGCGATATCGGTTTTTCCGATAGATAACCACGCACCCTATCAACGCTGCTGGCGTACCATACGCTGCGACTGGGCAAGGCCGATGAAGTCGCGCGACGCCTGCGGCAGACCGGAGCCGCGGCGCCAGACCATGCCGACCTGGACGACCGGCAGGGAACCCGAAATGTCGCGCGATTCGATGCGGTCGCCTTCCAGCGACCACGGCCGGTAGACTAGGTCGGGCAGCAACGCCACGCCCGCACCTGTGGCGACGAGGCTGCGAACGGCTTCGACCGAGCGGGTGCGAAAGGCGACATGCGGCCTGGCGCCGATCGCCGCCAGAAGCTTGCCGGTGTTCTCCTCGATCTCGTCGACGGTCAGCATGATCAGCGGCTCGCCGGCAATGTCGCCTATGCCGATAATGTCGGCGCTGGCCAGCTTGTGGCCGAGCGGGACCCACAGCCGGTAGGCCGAGACCTCGAGGATTTCCGACTGCAGCGCGGTGCGGTCGCGCAAATTGGAGGTGACCATGACGGCAATGTCGAGCTTGCCGCCGATCAGGAGGTGCTCGAGATAGTCGCCATTGTCCTCGATAGCCGAGACATCGACCCCGGGATAGGCGCGGCGATAGCGCGCCAGAAGATCGGAAAGCACATAGCCGGCGACCAGCGAGGTGACGCCGAGCTGCAGGCGCCCGCCGGCCACCACCTGGTCGTCGGAGAAAGCGCGGCGCGCATCGGAGACGTCGGCCAGGATCTTGGTCGCATGGCGCAGGAACTGGTGGCCTTTGTGAGTAATGTTGAGGCCACGCGGATGGCGCTCGAACAATTCGACGCCGAGATCGCTCTCCAGCTCCTTGATCGCCTCGGTGACCGAGGATTGCGAGATGGAGAGGTTTTGTGCGGCGCCCGACACCGTGCCTTGCTCGGCGACGGCAATGAAGAACTGCAGCTGACGGATGGTGAAAGCCATGGCCGGACTAAACACCGGCGCGACGGGGAAGGAAAGCCGAAGGCGAGCCTTTTACCCGTACGGCTTGAGGCGCCTCCTGTCAGCCGAAGCCGAGGCGCCGCCGGCAGGCAGGACCGTAGCGAAGCGCGAGCATAAAAGCCGTCTCCAGCGCCAAAACGATGACGATGATGCGAAAGCCGATGGCATAGGAATCCCGGCCGCTGCCGCGCATAAGGTAGCCGGTGATGAGGAAGCCGGTGTTCCATAGCGTGGCGCCGAGCAGCGTCGCCGCCGCGAAGGGCAAGAGTGGCAGACGGAGCGCGCCGGCCGCGATCGGCAGATAGTTGCGAACCGTCGGGATGAACTGCGCCAGCAAGGAGACCCGGACATGATGGCGGCGATACGCCTGACCAAGCTTGCTGTAGGCCGCATAGCGCAAGCAGACATATTTGCCGAAACGCTCGACCAGCCTGTCGGCACGATCCAATCCAATCCTACGGCCCACACTATACCAGACAAGGCAGCCTGTGATGGCGGACAGCGTCGTCACCAGGAGCAGAATCGCCAGCGCCAGGAGATCGGAGGCTGCCGTCATGCCGAGGAACAGCAGCAGCACATGCGAGGGCGGCAGCGGCAGGATCTTTTCTGTGAAGGCGAGGCAGGCGACGCCGAGCAGGCCGAAGCCCAGGATCGCCGACAGTGGATCAGTCATGCGAAGCGCCAGTCATAGGTTTTGAGGTTCTTGATCCTGGACACCTTATACACCGTCATACACCGTCGCCGGCGGAAAGTTGCGGAATGTCCGGCCAAGCCGGGTCCGCTTCCAGGTCGGAGCGCGCAAGCGTCCAGGCCATGAGGAAAGACAAGGCATCGTTTGCAGCATGGTGACCTCATTGCTGATGCGGGCGATTCGCCCGGCCCGCATTTCGACGAGGCGCTGTTTGCGGCTGCCAAGTTGCATGGACATTGCGAAGAGCCGGATGATTGAAAAACAATTTTTCACCAGAACGACATCTTATGCGGCCGGCGACGCGGCGCGCATGATGCACAACATCGCCTTCGTGGTATCGGGTGGCGGCATGGCCGGGATCGCGGCGCGCCAGTCGCTGGTGTTTGGCTAGGCCGCAGCGATGCTGAGGCGCGCTCCAGCCTCGGCAAGTGCCGAGGCAATGTCGCGCGGCGGCGGCTGGTCGGTGGCGAGTTCGGAAAAACCATCGAAGCCGCAGACCTGGACCAGCCCCTGGCGACCGAACTTGGTGTGGTCGGTGATGACCAGCGAGCGCTGGCCGCGCGACAGCACCATGCGGGCGAACTCCGCCTCTTCCAGATCGTAGTCGGCAAGGCCTGCGGCGGCATCGACGGCGCCGATCGAAATCACCGCATGGCTGACCGAGAAGCGGCTGACGAAATCGATCGCCGAGGCGCCGAAGGCGGCTCCGGAATCGCTGCGCAATTCGCCGCCGGCCATATAGACCTTGTTGCCGTTGACGGTGGCCAGCGTGCGGGCGATGTCGGATGAATTGGTGACCACGGTCAGCCGCCGGTGGCCGAGCAGTTCGCGGGCCAGGAACGAGGTCGTGGTGCCGGTGTCCAGCATGACCGATTCACCGTTGCGAATCGTGGCAGCGACCATGCGGGCGATCAGCCGCTTGGCCTCCGCATTGTCGCGCATGCGCCGCTCGAACGGCGCTTCGCCGGCCATCGACGGCAGGCCGATGGCGCCATGCATCTTGAGCACCGAGCCATTGCCGGTCAGTGGCTTGACATCCCGGCGCACCGTTTCAAGCGAAACCCCCAGCCGGTCGGCGAGGCTGGCAATGGTGACGGTGCCCTCTTCCTTGAGGAGGCGGAGGATTTCGCCATGCCGTTTCGAATGGATCATCTGGCTTCCTGAATTTGCGGCCTGCCCGGTTTTAGGGCAATGCCGCCGTTTTTAAAGGAATTGCTCGTGGTTTCGGGCAAAACACCCAAAAAAAGTCACAACATTTCATTGACAGCTAGGTAGCACTGGCGTGACATTGACGGCGTGACAGCTTCGGAACTGCCACGGGAGGGTGATGGCAGAGCCGCAATTCACGGACCGGACCGTCTGGCCAGACCGTCTGGGTTTGAACTGGCACAAAAGTTTCTCAAATCCGCGGGGGCGGAGACCGGGTATCAAAACCTGGCCAGAGGGGCTCGTCGGTGCGGCGCGGGATAGGAGTTCCTGCGTCCCGCACCGACGAGATTTTTTGCGTTTCCCAACGCTCGTTGCGCGGCGCATGGCGCCCAAGAAAGCTCCGCAAAAGTCAGGGATGGTCCCGTGACTGCTGAAGACCGCATCCGGACCTTGCCCTGCTGGAACGGCAGCATCGACATTGCGCCGTTGCCGGGCGGCCTCAGCAACGCCAACTATCTGGTCAAGGACGCGGCCGGGCGGCATGTCGTGCGCTTCGGCCAGGACTATCCATTTCACCACGTCTTTCGCGACCGCGAGGTGATGACGGCCCGCGCGGCGCACGCCGCAGGCTTCGCGCCGGCGGTCCACCATTCCGAACCCGGCATCATGGTCACGGAATTCCTCGGCGCGAAGACCTATGTCGCCGAGGATGTGCGCGCCAATATCGGCCGCGTCGCAGCGCTTATGCGCGGGTTCCATCGCGAGATGCCCAATCACATCTCCGGCGCCGGCTTCATGTTCTGGGTCTTCCATGTCATCCGCGACTATGCGCGAACGCTGAGCGAAGGCGGCAGCCGCAAGCGCGACGAGCTGCCCAGGCTGCTGGCTCTGGCCGACGAGTTGGAGCGGGCGCAGAAGCTGCTGCCGATCGTATTCGGCCACAACGATCTTCTGCCGGCAAATATCCTCGACGATGGCGACAGGTTGTGGCTCATCGATTTCGAATATGCCGGTTTCAACACCGCGATGTTCGATCTTGCCGGCGTTGCCTCCAACGCCGAGATGAGCGACGCGGAGTCCTTCTCTTTCCTCACGGCGTATTTCATGCGCGAGCCGGATGAGGCGATCCGCCGCTCGCACGCGGCCATGCAATGCGCCTCGCTGCTGCGCGAGGCGATGTGGAGCATGGTTTCCGAACTTTACCTCGACGCGCCCGGCATCGACTACGTCGCCTACACCGCGGAGAACCTGACGCGGCTCGACGGGGCGCTGGACAATTACCGCACGAAGTACGGGACACAGTCATGACATTGCCTACACATGCCGCCATCGTCGTCATCGGCGGCGGCATTATCGGCTGTTCGACGGCCTATCACCTGGCACGCGACCACAAGGCCGATGTCGTGCTGCTGGAACAGGGGAAGCTGACCTCGGGTTCGACCTGGCACGCGGCCGGGCTGGTCGGCCAGCTGCGCTCGTCCGCCTCGATCACCCGCGTGCTCAAATATTCGGTCGAGCTCTACAAGGGGCTGGAAGCCGAAACCGGGCTCGCTACCGGCTGGAAGATGACCGGGTGCCTCAGGCTTGCGACCAATGCCGACCGCTGGACCGAATATAAACGGCTGGCGACGACGGCCAGGAGCTTCGGCATGGACATGCAGTTGCTGTCGCCGGGGGAGGTCAAAAAGATGTGGCCGCTGCTGGAGACCGGCGACCTCGTCGGCGCCTCCTGGCTGCCGACCGATGGGCAGGCCAGCCCCTCCGACATCACGCAGTCGCTGGCCAAGGGCGCGCGCATGCATGGCGCCAAGCTGTTCGAGGACGTCCGCGTTACCGGCTTTGACATGACGGACGGGCACATCACCGCGGTGAAGACCAACAAGGGCGACATTGCTTGCGACAAGGTGGTGAACTGCGCCGGGCAATGGTCACGCCAGGTCGGCGCGATGGCCGGCATTTGCGTGCCGCTGCAACCGGTCAAGCACCAGTACATCATCACCGAGAAGATCGACGGGCTGGCGACCGACGCGCCGACAATCCGCGATCCCGACCGCCGCACCTATTTCAAGGAAGAGGTCGGCGGGCTGGTGATGGGCGGCTATGAGCCGAACCCGCAGGCCTGGGCGACCGGCCTGCCCGGCGGCGATGTCCCCGATGACTGGGAGTTCCGCCTGTTCGACGACGACTACGATCATTTCGAACAGCATATGAGCCAGGCGATCGCGCGCGTGCCGGCGCTGGAGACGGTCGGCGTCAAGCAGATGATCAACGGGCCGGAGAGTTTTACGCCGGACGGCAATTTCATCCTCGGTGTCGCGCCCGAATGCGCCAACATGTTCGTCGGCGCCGGCTTCAACGCCTTCGGCATCGCTTCCGGCGGCGGCGCCGGCTGGGTGCTGGCGCAATGGGTTGTCGATGGTGAAGCGCCGCTCGACCTTTGGGTGGTCGACATCAGGCGCTTTTCCAATTTGCACCGCGACCGGCAATGGGTCAGCGATCGCACGCTGGAAGCCTATGGCAAGCATTACACGATCGGCTTTCCGCATGAGGAGTACGTCTCGGGCCGGCCGCGCATCGTCTCGCCGCTCTACGAGCGGCTGAAAGCGCACCGCGCGGTGTTCGGCTCCAAGCTCGGCTGGGAACGGCCGAACTGGTTCGCGCCGCAGGGCGCCACATCCGAAGACATTTATTCCATGGGCCGGCAGAACTGGTTTGGCCCGGTCGGCGAGGAGCATCGCCATGTGCGCGAGAAAGTCGGCATCTTCGACCAGTCGTCCTTCGCCAAATACGAAATGACGGGTTCGGATGCGGCTAAGGCGCTGGACTGGATCTGCGCCAACGATGTCGCCAAGCCGGTGGGACGGCTGACCTACACGCAGCTTCTCAACACGCGCGGCGGCATCGAGGCCGATTTGACGGTGGCCAGGCTCGCCGAAGACAAATTCTACATCGTGACCGGCACCGGCTTCCGCACGCATGATCTCTCCTGGATCGGCGACCATGTCGGCAAGGGTCTCGACGTGACGCTGAAAGATGTCACTGAGGATTTCGGCACGCTATCACTGATGGGACCGCGGGCCCGCGACGTTCTGGCTGCCGTGACCGATGCCGATGTCTCGAACGCCGCCTTCCCGTTCGGCCATATCCGCGAGATCACGACTGCCGGCCATACGGTTCGGGCGCTGCGCGTCACCTATGTCGGAGAGCTTGGTTGGGAATTGCATGTGCCGATCGCCGCCACCGGCGAGATTTTCGACACGCTGATGGCGGCAGGCAAGCCGCACGGCATCCGGCCGATCGGCTACCGGGCGCTGGAATCACTTCGGCTGGAGAAAGGCTACCGCGCCTGGGGCTCCGACATCACCCCCAACGACACGCCTCAGGAGGCCGGCCTCGGCTGGGCGGTGAAGCTGAGGAAGAACACCGATTTCGTCGGCCGGCGGGCGCTCGAAAAGATCAGCGGCGCCGACCTGAAGAAACGCTTTGCCGGCTTCACGGTCGACGATCCCGATATCGTGCTGGTCGGGCGCGAGACGATTTTGCGCAATGGCGAACCGGTCGGCTATCTCACCAGCGGCGGTTATGGCTACACGCTGGCTAAGAACATCGGCTATGGCTATGTCCGCAACGCCGATGGCGTCAGCGACGATTTTCTCAGCTCAGGCGACTATGAGCTGGTGGTGGCGATGGAACGGACGCCGGCCAAGATCCATCTCGAGCCGATGTACGATTCGGCGATGAGCAAGATCAAAGCGTAGACGAAACCTGGATTAGCTCACACGAAGCACGAGGCCGCGGCTGGGCACGGTATCCGACTCGCCCGGCATCGAGACATAGGGCGCCGTCTCCTCGGCGCGGACAACCCTGCCCTCAGCTTCGAGTACAGCGATGCGTTCGGCGAAGCCGGCGTTCCACAGCGTGTTCTTGACCGTCAGCACGATGATGCCGTCCGGCCGGCAGATGCGGATCAGTTCATCCAGCCCCCCGGCGCCGACATGGCCGGAGGTGAAAACGCCGGCCGAGACGATGCCGGCATAGGCATTGTCGGCAAAGGGCAGCGGGCCGCCGAGCGCCAGGCAATGCAGCGCCGAATAGACGCCCTTTGCCGCTGCCTTGGCCAGCATGCCTTGCGAAATATCGAGCGCTTCGACCTGGGGATAGCCGGTGATGGCCAGCCACTCGCCGATCAGCCCGGTGCCGGCGCCGGCGTCGAGAAGCGGTGCGGCGCCGCGCGGCAGATGGCGGGCCAGCAGGGCCAGGCAGATCGTCGGATGGCGGTAGCCGGCGGCCGACATATCGGCATCGTAGGTTTCCGACCATTTGTCATAGATCGCGGCGACGTCCTCGGGCCGTTGCGCCGCATAGGCGGCGCCAAGCCCGCCATGATCCTTGTTGCCCGCCATGGCTGTCTCTCCGCCAGCTCGCTGCTCACCCTCGATCGGATGATAGCCAAACGGCGAAAACTGTGGAACCGTTGTCGCAAGAAATAACACGCCAGGGGCAACAGGCATGGGGACGGACGAGGCACGCGCAACACTTGCGGCAATTCCGGCATTGGCGGGCTATGACGGACCGCTTGAGCGGCTGGGCGGGATGACCAATCTCGTCTTTCGGGCCGGCGATATCTGCCTGCGCATGCCCGGCAAAGGCACGGAGGAGTATATCAACCGCGCCAATGAAGCGGTGGCGGCGCGTGAGGCGGCCAAGGCCGGCGTCAGTCCCGAGGTGCTGCATGTCGACCCCGCGACAGGCGTGATGGCGAGCCGCTTCGTTGCCGGCGCCGAGACAATGTCGCCGGAGAAGTTCAAGCTGCGCGCCGGTAGCCCGGCCCGCGCCGGCGAAGCCTTCCGCAAGCTGCACTCGTCAGGCGCGGTGTTCCCGTTCCGCTTCGAGCTGTTTGCGATGATCGACGACTATCTCAAGGTCTTGTCGACCAAGGATGTCGCCTTGCCGCCGGGCTACCACGACGTGGTGCGCGAATCCGACACCGCGCGTGCGTCCCTTGCCGCGCATAGACTGCCGCTTGCCGCCTGCCATTGCGATCCGCTGTGCGAGAATTTGCTCGATACGGGCGAGCGGATGTGGATCGTCGACTGGGAATATTCGGGGATGAATGACCCGCTCTGGGATCTCGGCGACCTCTCGGTCGAAGGCCGGTTCGACACCGCGCAGGAGGAAGAGATGATGCGCGCCTATTTCGGCGGCGAGGCGAAACCGGCCGAGCGCGGCCGCGTCGTCACCTACAAGGCGATGTGCGACCTGTTGTGGACGCTGTGGGGGCTGATCCAGCTTGCCAACAACAACCCGGTCGAGGACTTCCGCGCCTATGCCGACGGCCGCTTCGCCCGTTGCAAGGCGCTGATGGAAACGCCTGAGTTTTCACGGCATTTGGCGGCGGTGCGCCAAGGTTAGGTCAATTCACGCCTTTCGGCACGTTCTCCCGCGGCACGACTGTTTCGACCACCTTCTGGCGGTGGAAGATGAACAGGCCGGCGAGCACGACGATGGCCGAGCCGATCAGGATGCGCGGTCCCGGCACGTCGCCGAAGAAGGCCAGGCCGAAGATCACCGCCCATAGAAGCAGGCTGTAGTGCAGCGGCGCCAGCGTCGAGGCAGGGGCCAGTTTCAGCGCCCTGGTAATCATCAGATGCGCGCTGCAGGAGACGATGCCGAGCAGGAGCATGGCGCCGAAATCGAGTGCCGAGGGCGTCTGCCAGGCGCCTATGGTCATCACGCCGCCGACGAGCAGCGTGCCGATAGTCTGCCAGGTGACCAGCGTTGTGTCGCTGGTGCCGCGCAGGCGGCGGCTGAGGATGATGGCGAAGGCGAAGGCGAGGCTGCCGACCAGTGCGAACAGCGAGGACTGCGAGAACGCCGCCGAAGACGGCTTCAAGATGATCAGCACGCCGCAGAAGCCGACCATGATGGCGGCCCAGCGGCGCCAGCCGACCTTTTCGCCGAGCAGGAAATGCGACAGCGCCGCCACATAGATCGGCCCGGCCATGTAGAAGCTCATCACGTCGGCAAGCGGAAGATAGACGACGGCGGCATAGAACAGCGCCGTGTCCGCCGTGGTCGCCAGCACGCGCAGAATCTGGAGGACCGGCCGCTCCATCCGGAACAGTCTGCGGGCGCCCTGGTTGGCGATCATCGGGCCGAGCACGATGAAGGCGCCGATGGATCGGATCAGCACCACCTGGCCGACCGAGAAGCTGGCGACCAGCCATTTGCCCATCGCGTCGTTCAGCGCGAACATGAAGTCGCCGGCCAGCATCAAGAGGATGCCGGCTAGAAGCGCGTTCCTGATAGTGAAGGTGCGGACGAGCGACTGGGCCATGCGGCTCCCTAGCTGCAAGCGGCCGCTTTGACGAGGCAAATCGGTAAGACCAGCGGCGGAAATCGGCTGTTTCTACCCAGTTTTGTGCCGCCGGTTCACCTGTCCGGGACGGCCGGCGATCGACAGCCGTGTCTCCTGCTTCGTGCGCTGGGCCACCACCTTGCCCCTGGCGACGACGCACAGCCGTTCGGCACGTAACCTCAAGGCTTCGATCGGGTTGCCGGCATCGAGGATAACGAAGCTGGCGCGCTTGCCCACGGCAAGGCCGAGATGATCGAGGCCCATGATGGCGGCGTTGACATTGGTGACCATGTCGAAGCAGCGCGCCATGTCGGCAGGGCTCGACATCTGAGCGACGTGGAGGCCCATGAAGGCGACGTCGAGCATGTCGGCGGTGCCGAGCGAATACCAGGGGTCGAGAACGCAATCCTGGCCCCAGCCGACGCGGATGCCGAGCGCCTGCATCTCCTTCACCCGGGTCATGCCGCGGCGTTTGGGAAACGTGTCGTGGCGGCCCTGCAGCATGATGTTGATCAGCGGATTGGGGATCGCCGAGACACCGGCCTCGGCGATCAGCGGCAGCAGCTTGGAGACGTAATAATTGTCCATCGAGTGCATCGAGGTGAGGTGCGAGCCGGCCACCTTGCCCTGCAGGCCAAGGCGCTGCGTCTCATAGGCAAGCTGCTCGATGTGGCGCGACAACGGATCGTCGGTCTCGTCGCAATGCAGGTCGACCATCAGCCCGCGCTTCGCCGCGATTTCGCACAATTCGGTCACCGAGCGCGTGCCGTCGGCCATGGTGCGTTCGAAATGCGGGATGCCGCCGACGATGTCGACGCCCATGTCGAGCGCGCACAGCGTGTTCTGGCGCGCCGTCGGCGAACGGTAGAAGCCATCCTGCGGGAAAGCGACCAGTTGCAGATCGATATAGGGCGCGACAATCTTCTTGACGTCGAGCAGCGCCTCGACCGCCAGCAGCCGGTCGTCGCAGACATCGACATGGGTACGGATGGCGAGCAGGCCCATCGAGACCGCCCAGTCGCAATAGGCGAGCGCCCGCTCGCGAACCGCGTTATGGGTCAACAGCGGCTTCAGTTCGCCCCACAGCGAAATGCCTTCCAGCAGCGTACCCGAAGCGTTGATGCGTGGAATGCCGTAGGACAGCGTCGCATCCATATGGAAATGCGGATCGACGAAGGGCGGCGAGATCAGATTGCCGCACGCGTCGATCGCCGTGCCGGCAGTGACGGCGAGTTCGGGCTCTATGGCGACGATCGTCTCGCCGATGATGCCGAGATCGGCGACGGTGCCGTCGGGCAGCGTTCCGCCGCGCACAACAAGGTCGAAATCCATCTGCCGTCATCTCCCTGAAGCTCGAACGCCGTAATCGTGGCGTAAAAGACACCTTGCCGCAGCCGTTTGCCTTCGCCGAAGCGAAAGGTTCCATCCAGCCACAACTCGCTCTATAAGCCGCCTTTCGCCCCGGTGGCGAATCCGAAATTCGTCAGTCAGGCATGGGATCTGCCATTTGTTTCGCTTCTTCCGTTCGACGGAAAACCAGCGCCTTATCGCAAGGCTTTTGCGGGAATCCTTTCACGCGCATAGATTTGGCTACGCTGCGGCCATTCTGTCGATGCTGGTGGTGGCGGCAACGACAGCAGCCAGCGCCTATATGCTGCGCGAAATCACCAATGAATTCGTGGTTTACAAGCGGATTGGGCAGGTCAATCTGATCGCGGCGGCGACCGGAGCGATCTTCATTCTCAAGGGCTTCGCAAACTTCATCCAGGCCTACTTCATGAGCAGGGTCGGCAATGCCATCATCGCCGACCGGCAGCGCAAGATCTATGACAGCATTCTTGCACAAGGCATCGAATTCTATCATTCGACCTCTTCGTCCGAACTGATTTCGCGCATGACGAACAATGCCCAGGCCGCGCGCAGCGTGCTCGACCAAATCGTCACGTCCTATGTTCGCGATCTGGTGACGCTGGCTGCGCTGGTGGGGGTGATGGTCTGGCAGCAGCCGGCGCTGTCCCTCATCTGTCTGGTGATCGGGCCGATCGCCATTTACGGCGTCAATCGTATCCTGAAGCGCGTCCGAAAAATTGCCTCGCAAGAATTCCGTTCGCTCGGCCAGATCGTGCAGGTGATGCAGGAAACGGCGATCGGCGTGCGCGTCGTCAAATCCTTCGGTCTCGAAGGCGCCATGCGCAAGCGCATGTACAAGGCCGTGTCGGACGTGGAGAGCCGCGCCAACAACATCGCCACGCTGGAGGCCGCCACCAGCCCGGTGATGGAAACGCTTGCGGGGCTGGCCATCGCTGGCGCCGTTTTTGTCAGCGGCTTTCTGGTTCTGGGCGGCGGCGGTCAGATGCCGGGCAACATCATGGCCTTCATCGCGGCGCTGCTGTTGGCCTATGAACCGGCCAAGCGCCTGGCCCGCGTACGCATCTCGCTTGAAACCGGCATTGTCGGCGTGCGCATGATGTTCCAGCTCGCCGACCGGCCGCTGACGCTGGCCGAAAAGCCGGATGCAAAGCCGCTGCGGGCCGGGCCGGGCGAGATTCATTTCGACGATGTCAGCTTCGCCTACCCCGAAAGCGCGCCGGTGTTCGAGGGACTGGACCTGACGCTTGCCGCCGGCAAGATGACGGCGCTGGTCGGACCCTCGGGCAGCGGCAAGTCGACCATCCTCAACCTGATCATGCGCATGTACGACCCGCAGGTCGGCAAGGTGATGTTCGATGGCCAGGACATTTCTTGTGCCACGCTCACCTCGGTGAGGGAAAAGATCGCCTATGTCAGCCAGGACACGTTCCTGTTTGCCGGCACGATCATGCACAACATCAGGCTCGGGCGCGAGGGCGCCACCGACGAGGAAGTAATGGCCGCCGCAAGGGCCGCCAATGCACATGACTTCATCAGCGCCCAGGCGAAAGGCTACGACACGGATGTCGGCGAGAATGGCGCGCTGCTGTCAGGCGGCCAGCGCCAGCGCATCTCGATCGCACGCGCCATGCTGCGCAATGCCGAAATCCTGCTTCTGGACGAGGCGACCAGCGCACTCGACGCCGAATCCGAGGCGCTGTTCCGCGACGCGCTGCAGCAGCTGACGGTCGGGCGCACCACCATCGTCATTGCCCACCGCCTGTCGACCGTGCACCAGGCCGACACGATCGTGGTGCTGGAGGCCGGCAAGGTGGTGGAAAGCGGCGCGCATCGCACGCTGCTCAACCAGGGCGGGCTGTATCAGAAGCTTTACGAATATCAGCTGATGCCGTGAGCTTTACCCTCCCCCTTGTGGGCATAGGCGCTAAGATAGCTTTGGCATGGACTGAAACTTGCGCTTTCGTGGTGGCTCACGCCAGCGATATCGCAAGGCACGGAGATT
>NZ_AYVK01000056.1:0-50947 GCF_000503155.1 Mesorhizobium sp. LSJC285A00 | reverse complement strand
CGCGGGAATCAGGTGACGTGAACAATCACCAGCCTGCCATGACCGCCCCCTCTCAGCGAATTTGCAGAACTCTCAGCACACTACCGGGTCACACCGCCGAACAGCCCCTTCAGCTAGTCCCTGAGTGGGCTGTTCTAAGAGCTCCACCGGCTGATTCCGGTGGGGCATCTTGCCTATCCAGGCCTCAGCCAGGCGGCGCGTCAATATTTGATTTTTCTCGATCCCATAGGGCCAAGCCCATCCGACACACGTCTCGCAACGTCCCTGACCAAACCATGGATCGCACTCGGCTCATGCGCCGCGTATGCCGTGAAGAATGCCATCGACTGTGCGACCCGATAGATCTCGCGGAAGTTCTGGGACATCAGTTCGTCATTATCGTCGAATGGATTCAACATGACATGTTCCATTCGCTCTACGGCGTCCGGGAACTTCGCGACGTAGGCTTTTAGGAATTCCTCGATCTCTTCGTCGCGGAAATGCTTGCCCATTGTCTCCTCACGAAAAGGCGCTAGCGTAACGGCATATAGGCGCTCATGCCGGCCATCACGAGGCACGAGGCCACACCCACCATGTCCCGCTGCCGGTAGCGCCAGACACCGTGATGAATGATGACGGCGCTGACCTTCCTCGATCTGGAGCGCGTGTCATGACCGCCCTTCGCGTTCTAAAGCCCACGGGATGCCCGCAGGGAACCGACGCGCGCATATGGCGCCAGTCCGTAGAAAAGCGCCTGAACGACCTCCTAGACCGTGCCATGAGCCTGATAACGGCACTGGATCTCATGCAGGCTGATTGCGATCTGGAGGAAACGGCAGACGATGAGCCGTCGCTTGGCTGCCTTGATGATCTAGAGCTGGACAACGTCGACGACGAGGAAGGCGCGGACGCAGAGCCATGCCCGGACACCCACGGTGAAACCGTGATTTGGGGCGAGGATCTGAAATCTCAGGAAGTGCTGGTGGAGAGGCCCTAAGATGAAATACTAGCACCATGTAGTCCTCGACAGGCTGGTTCTTAAAATTGTCTGGAACAAGGAGCCGCCTCTGCGGGTTTATGTCGTGCGCGGTCTTCTCCGGAAAGTGGCCGCTCTATTCGAGGTGAAGAAACCCGCCGCCCTGGGCCCCCTCTCAGCGGCGGGTTTCTCTATTCCGGCGGGTTTTTTCTGTTGTCATGTCGCGTTTCTTTACCTGAGCTTTTCAGCGGCGGCGTTTGCCTTGTCCCTGTTGCCCTTGGTTTCCTTGATTATTTTCAAGGCCATATCCTTTGTGATTGCGTGCTTCCGGGCGAAGTAGTTCACCTCGTAAGGCTCGCTGGTGGACACCCTGGCCCGATCTTGCTTTCCCCGATTTGATTTGTTGTCAGCCATAGCTCTCTCCATGTCGCGTCCAAGTCCACGGACCTGCCGATAGTTGCAGGAAAGAATTGGCGCCGCAATCGGCTATGGGTGGCGCGCCTTCATTGGCGAACATGACGGGAACAATCCGCCTTTCCGTGTTGCAGTCATGTTGCAATGACAACAAGGTACAGGACGGGACAAGCCCGGAATGCAAGGGTTTGCGCGTTACAGAGCGGGAAAACCGATGCAACACGGTTCGGTCGCGGCCTTGTTCGCTAACTTCATGATTTGCCTGATGAATTGTTTGGCTGGGGTTCCTGGAAGTTTTTCGAACTTTCTGCGTCGCGGGTCTCGTTAAGCCTGTGGTCGGGGGCTCGGACCGCACCGGCCCACGATATCGCGTCGGCGGCGCCGCACCTATTAGATCGCTTATGGCTGCTGCTGCTCAACAGGGCGAACGTCTACGACGCCCGCCTTCCGCATGAGCCAGGCAGGACACAGTTCCTTCAGTACCGATTTGAGATAGTCGACCATGCAAAGGCAACGCTCGTTGCCGCCTGCCGGTTCCGCCGCCGACTTGGCGCTCACATACCGGCGTTTGAGTGCTTCCGACAGGTCGAGTCGCCTCAGCGAACAACTCAGCCGCTGCTTGCACCTTATCGGCAGCCTCTTCGACCCGATCGAAGCGCGTCAACACACGACATTGGAGGATCGACAACCGCGCCGCATGGTAAAGCTCGCTGCGCTTGTGACCGTCCAAGTCCAAGGGTTCAAACAGCATCGTCATGGCGAAACCCCTCCCTCCGGTGCCCGGCTCTCGTCGAAGGCCGGGCCGTTAGACTGCGATCAATAGTCGGTGTCATAATCGCTGTTGTCGTCCTGCTGAATGACGACGTGACGGCGGTGATGCATCGGACGGTTGATCGATCCGGTGACCACAAAGTCGCTGGACCGGTGATGATGCCGGCGCCAGGCGCGCTCGCCATTGTCGTAAAACGCCTGCTCGCCATGATGGCGGCGATGGAGACGGTGTCCGTTCCGATAGATGACCACACGGTCGTTATTGTTGTCGTCCCAATAATGGCGGTGGTGATGTCGCTGGGTCTGGAAGACGATGCCTTCTTCTGCGGACGCGACCGCAGGCGCAGCCAAGCAAAGCGCCAATGCGCCAAGGATGATGGTCTTCATTTCGAGTTCTCCAAAAACCTAAAACGCCCTTCGGTAAGGAAACTTTGCTCAACGACTTTGGTTCCGGCATCGATCGAGACGTGCCCATGAGCACCGTGCGCAAACTCGCAGCGATCAGACGCCAACTCGCGCAAATAGCGGCGCTCGTCGCTGAGATCGAACGGAGTTCGAGGATCGGGGTTCTGGAGATTGGGTCGAGACGGCGGTTGCCGCCGAGGTTCTCGGCCAGAAGATCGGAAAGGTTTCGGCCGGCCCGTCGGCGGCAGATGGAAAGCCGACGTAGCGGCTATGCGGGAATATTTTCGGCAAAAGTGACAAACGCGACGGGACGCATCGCGTTTGCGATGGACATAATGGCAATGAACATCGCTGCCAAGATATCTCGCCCTTCGAAAACGGCCAGCGCCGCTTACTTCAGATCAGCACTGAAGCTCCCGAGACCGACCTCGGAATTCGTCGCGGCGGAAAATGCCTACCGCAAAGAGTCCGACGCTCGGCGGAGTCTGAGCGGCAGGCTCGAAGCACTGAAGATCGAAGCCAACATCGACAACCCTTCCAGGGCGAAGATTCCGACGCCCGGCACCGATTCCTTCAAGGACCAGACCGGCGGCGGCCGGTACTTCGAGAAGATTGGGGTCACCAGTGCGCAGCCGGCCGTTACAACTGCAGATCCAAACAGCCGGACATGCGCCGATTTCAACGGCATCACCAGCCAACTGATAGGCGCGAGCATCTCCAATTTCGTGGGGCTGTCGTCCGGCTTTGTGATCTGCTCGGGCTACATCGATGCCATCGACACCAACAACACTGGCGCAGGCAACGCCGCTAACAATGATTTCCTGTGGAGTGACGACGCTGGTTATTTGCAAATGGCACTTCTATCCGGGGGGCCGATTGTCCAAGGATCGAATTTCGTGTCGTACCCTTGGCAGGTTGCCAGTACTGCCATTTCGACCGGCGTGCCTGTGGTGACGACATGGCGCCACGAAGGCGGGAGCCTCTATTCTCCGTCAATGGCGGCATCGAGGCGTCCGTAGCGTCGGGTAATACCATCAAAGATTTGGCGACGCGCAAGATGTGCCTCCGCAAATCGGTTGGCGGCTATCTCGACCGCAAGATTTTTGGGGTTGCAACGTTCTCGACGGCACCGAGCGCACCCGAGAGGGCCACCGTCATTGCCGATTTCATGGCCCACATCGGTGCAGTCTGATGGTTGCGGCAACCTTCTGCCCATGATGTGCAACCAACCGCGATGCGCTAGTTTATGAGTTTGAAGCCTGCGACTAGACCCACGCTGCGTTTAATCTGGGCAGTGTACAGCCCTTTGTTTGCCACGTTGTCCCAGATGTAGAACACGGCGACAGCGGCAAGGATCAACAGAAATATTCGCATGATCTGCGCCTCGGTAACGTGGTTTGCCCACGGCGCCTTAGGCGAGTTGAAGGTTTCGGCCCGAGTCCGCGCGCATCCTCAACACCAGCAGGCGCGTCGCTGCGAATGGCGTCAAAACAATAAGCGCCATCGTGGTGTTGACTAAGAGCGACAGCAAACAGATCGAGCTTTGGGCGTAGCAAACGGATTCCATGACGTTCCCCTTTTCCACCGTTACTGGTGGCCTCCGTGCGGCAAGAATGATCCTGGTTCACGAGAAATACAAGCAGTTGCTAATACGTTGATATTTCCCCTGGGTTGGGGCAACGATGCGAAATCGACGCCGGTCAGTTGTTTGGATAGCGATTGCCCTTGTCCTGGCGGGTTGGCGATCACGGCGGCGATCATTGGCTTTCAGAATTTACGGCGCGCGTCACCGATCATGGTCTCGGCTGTCTCGTCCTTTAATACTGGCGGGCTCGTCCCTGGCCCCACGGCTAAGGCGCCCTCGAGAAACCTTGGTGCTGTTGCTGCCGGTCGGGATATCTGGCTCGAAGTCTCATGGAAATTTTTCGGGGAGTTGCGGACGCTGGATAGCGTCACTGTCGGCGACCTTCCGGCAAGGCGCCTGGTGCGCAGTCATGATGTTCCCTCAAGCGCCAATTCCGAGATCTGGTTCATATCAGCCGGCAGCGGCGACATATTGGAAAACACAACGTCGACCGACATCGGGTTCACTTTTGATGGCGGCAACCTGTCTGTCACGGCGCAGATTTACAGAGTGGTTGGAGCTTCTGAGATACCTGCCGCGATAGCTGCAGAAAGCGGCGACAGGATTACCATCACCATTCCAGCCGATGGCATCGCTTTTATCTCGCTCATCGCTTCCGGCACCACCTCCGGGTCCATGAGCAATGTCACCGAAGATTTTAGTGCCCTTTGTGGAAAGGATTTCCTTGGCATCCATGCATCAACAAGTTCGACCTCCGCTGAATCAGAGACTGCTACGTTTTCGGGAAACTCAACGGCAGATTTTGCTGCTGTCGCACTTCAGTCGGCCGCAGCGAGATAGCTAACCAGCCAGCGCCATTCCAAAGCAAACGCCTAGGCCGACAGCGAGGCCAGGGAACAGCTTGGCGGCAAGATCGAGGGCGAAGGCGCGGACTGGGCGCCACACGTCTGAGTGGGGCTCTCTGAGGGCGTTGGCGATATCATCGAACACCGTTTCCATGGAATGATTCTAGATCGGAACTCCGGGAATGTGAATCCCCTGTTTGTTCCACTTTCGCCCCATTGGGCAACCTGCACGGTTCGCCCGAAACCGTGCAGGCAGCAAAGGCGGCTTACGCACCACTCTGAAGCACTCGACTCCAGCGACGCTAGTGCCGTCTCTGCAAGGTCGCGCAATTGTCCAAAGGATCATTGTTTTCATAGAGCATGGCTTGATAGGCTGCTGCTATGCCTTCAAAAATGGCGGTTACAACTTGGTCGCGGCCTCTGGCGGCGTCAGCGGCCGGTTCAACAGTCATCTTTGGTGTTTTCTGGGTGTTTGCCTTCCATGAGGAACTCGAGGAGCGCCGACACCAGCCACTCGGCGCTGTCCCTGTCCAGGGTCCCGCGAGACTCGGCCGGGCTCGCATCACCTCGCCGGTCGGTGCGAGCCCACAATCGCGGCCATCTGGTCCGCTGCTTGAGCTTGGGCTTCATCAGAATGAAGGGCGACATGGTTCATCCGAATGTAGAAATTTGCGTTGGGGGGAGGTGAGAATGAGGCTACCAGGAAATGTGTTGGCTGGGAGAACGCCGAGGTGCAGTGCGGTCCGCGAAAGCGATCAATGAGGTTGAATGCACAGAACGTGCCGCCAAGACAGCCAGGTTGAAATCGCTACGCTTGGCTCAGATCTTGCCAGAGGCCGACCCGCACTTTTCGTTCAACGAGGAACTCGACTGCTCGGTACTTGTCGCGGTGCTGGCTCGGGAACCGCATAGTTATCCAAAGCGGCCCGAATCCCATTCTTTCCGGCGGCTGCCCTGCGACGAGGCCTTTGATCTCCTCAAGCAGCGCCGTTAGGCTTTGTCAACAATCGGCTTTTTTCGCCGTGGCGAACCCGCACGTGCTCGGCGTCGACAGTCACCAGTGGCCGGAGGCTGACGGTTACCTTGTCGCCGTCGATGCGCGTGACCGGGCCGACTGAAGCCGATCACGGCCTTCGAAGTCGAATCGACAACCGAATGCGGGAAGCCATAGGAGGGAATCGTCACGCTCAAGCGATCGGGTGTCACCCGGCCCGGGGCGGGTGCGGTGTCAAGGATGAGAGGTTGCTAATAAATGAGCGTCCGTGGCCTGAAGTTTCTCGACAAGTGGGTAGCCAAACAACTGCCCATTGTGGCGCAGGGAGACCGCATCTCGGTTGGCGACTTGAAAGACCAGTTGATGACAGCTGCCGAGAAGGCCGGCATTCCTGCCGACCAGATCAACGGCGAGCTTGAAAGCGTCTTCTATGGATGGATAGCGCTAGCTGATGCGACATCATGCTCTTTAGAATCAGCTAATTGCGCAAGGCGATCTCGGAAGCGGCTGACTCGACTAGTCGAATTTCCGTCGCGGCTCAAGAGAACGTCGACGGCATCTGATACCGCGACCGTCTCGGCACGGTCACAACCTCTTTCTCACTGGCCTTTGCAAGCCGAACGCCGGCCTTCCGGACCTTTGCCGTCACAACAACTGCCTCGCCGTTGTTCTGTTCGGCAGAGCGAACCGCGAACCATTCGGCGATGTCGCGGTCTATAAACAAATACCCCACGCTGCCCCAGCGGCAATCAAGCCGCGAGCCCAACGGGGCAATCTCAATGTTGAAGAATATCGCCGCTTCGGCGGATGGCGAAGCTTTGCCTACAAACGTGGTCTCAATGCTGTGGCCTTAGGCAGCAGTTTTGCCTCGCAGTGCCGCCAGCAAGTGGGCCTACAACGTGTTTGCGGTGACCGACACCTACCCCGAGCTTCGGGCTGAAAGCCTTATCATTGATCCAGACGCGGAACTGGACGGGTGCGTTGTGGTCGCTGTGTTTGGAGGCGGTCATCCGCAATCCCTGAGGTGGCGCAACAATCACGGGCGAGGCTATGGGGCCGCTTTGCCGCCAAGGGAAGTCTGGAGGAGACGTTCCTATCGATTCCATGGTGTGCGGCCGTGGGCCATCTTCTTGCATTCGCATCCTCGGCCGGGTGTTCGGCGACCGGCGACGCTTCCCGCGCTACAGAACCTGGAACGATCCAGTTTAATTCTCGAGTAATTTGGCTCGCTGACTCACGGCGGTGGGCTTTTTTGTTGCTCAGCCCCAACGTCTCGACGCCGGGCTGCGGAACGCAAACATCGTGATGTCGTGGCGGGAAATCCCGATGTCGCTGAGCATGTCGTCTGGTGACTCGCTCAACTCGTCCGTTGCCTTCAACAGCGCCTTCTGCTCGGCTCGATGACGGACCCAATCGGCAAGGGGACCAACTGCGACAAGAGGAAGATTCACAAGCATAGGAAGGTTCACAAGCATCGGACCACTCCCTTTACCGCTGCAGGAAACTGCACGTAGCCTACGCCAATACGTCGATGCGTCTGTGACAAACCTCACAGATCGATCCGAACGGGCAAAAACTGCCCGGATGCCTGACGGTGGCGGACTTTTTATATATTAGCAATGCATAAAATTCGAGAAGGTCCATGGCATGGTTGTTAGCAAACTCGCTGCTATCGTGCGACGCAGGGCTCGGTGGATGGTGTGCTGGAATGCGCGGGGCTGGATGGATCAAGGGTCTGATGGAAGCTGACGCTCGCGATCTGCGGAGCGAGATCAGTCGGCTCCAAATAGACTTGATCGCTGCCGCCAACTCTCAGGGTAAATCCAGGCTGCATGACGTCGCGCACACACTGCGATGCCACAAGGCGCGGCTGGAACGTCTGGAGGAGTGCCTCGCTTCAATGACGTCGAATGTCCGGCCAGAGACATCCGCAACCCCGCCCCATGAAGGCCCGCCGTAAAAGGCAGCTCATCATTTCCGGAAGAGAACTCGCTGCCTCACAGTGGCGGGCTTTTTATTGCTCAGCCCCTACGTCTCGACGCCGGGCTGCGGAACGCAAACGCCGTGATGTAGTCACGGGAAATCCCGATGTAGCTGAGCACGTCGTCTGGTGACTCGCTCAACTCGTCCGTTGCCTTCAACAGCCCCTTCTGCTCGGCTCGATGACGGCCCCGATCGGGAAGGGAGCAACGGCGACAAGAGGAAAATTCACAAGCATAGGAAGTTACAAGCATCGGGACCACTCCCTTACCCGTGCAGGAAACTGCACGTAGCCTACGCCAATACGTCGATGCGTCTGTGACAAACCTCACAGAGGATCGCCGCGATGTTGTGGGGACGCGATTTCCTGAATCCGTTCTCAAGATCGCTGATGGCCATTTCGCTAAGATCTGCCTTTGCGGCAAGTCGCACACGCGACCAGTTCAGTAGGGCTCGTGCTGCTCTGATTGGTCTGCTGAGAGTACGGTACGACTGTTCATAGACAGTCGAACATTCAATATCGCTAAAATGTTCCTCTTGACTTTCTACGATTTCCAACGGCGTGAGGTTGGCCCCACGGATAACGAAGAGGAGTCGTCTAATAACTTTGCGGAACGCTGATCGTCACTACGCAATATCTTCTTTTTCGGCTTGATCTTCTCAACCAGATCTGGCCTTTTCGCTATCAGGTAGTCAGCCCTGTTCGTTCGATAGTCCTCTTTGTGGATGGACATTGCTACGACCTCCATTGTGAAGATCAACGCAACTGGAAGCCGACACGTTCCCAAAAATCGATTGTTCAAGGTCGAGCCGAACGGCGCACGGGAACACGAAAAGAGCGCGGTTTGTAGACTGCGCCCTTATTTTGACTAGGTTCAACTGTCCTATCCTACGAGTCTTGTCGACCATACCAGTCGTCGACGTCTCGCCGCACGCGATCCTTCTCAATGCCGTAGCGTTCCTGGATCGTACCTTCGAGCTGATCGCGGTTGCCGGCTATGCGGTCGAGATCATCATCAGTGAGCTTGCCCCACTGCTCCTTGACCTTACCTTTGAATTGCTTCCAATTTCCTTCGACGCGATTCCAGTCCATGATGGCGATCTCCTTTCGTTGTCCTTTCGAATAACGGTCGTATGGCTGTCAGGTTCCGCTGCAGGTAAGCGCGCTTGCTGGTGATCTAGCAATGGAAATGCCCGTCGACCGCTTGTGTGCGCCGGCCTTTTTCCTTTTTGGGAACACAGCCGGCCTTTTGCCGTTGGGTCGTATGGAACAACTTCGCAAGGAAATGCACGTGCTCGCCGATCCGGGCATCTGGGTCGCATTGGCGGCTGTGTTCATCCCTTATGGGGTCGGTGTCGCACTGCTTCTGAGGGTAGCCGGTTGATGAACCTGCCAGCGCTGCTCTGGCGTCAAGATGAGCGGATTCCCATAGAAGCCGCCTCAACCTGGCAGCGGGGGTCTTCGCGTTCGGCCATCTGTTCCAAGAGCTTCCGTGACGCAGCCAGGACGCGGCGTGTCTCGTCGATGGCCTTACGTAGGGAGTTGAGTTCGCCGACGTCCGGCGTGGTTCCGGCGAGCGCTTTCGAGGTATGAGTCGTCAGGCTTCCAACAGTCTGGCATCGGAATGTCCAGCCCGCGTCACCTCGCACGTGACTTTCACCTCAAACAGCGAAATGCTGGTGCCGTCATGAACTCGGAAGGCGACTTGGCGGAATGTGCCGCCCATTTGTTCTTTTGCGATTTCAAACAGCGCCCTTGCCGCCTAATCTTCAGCCGCGTCCAGACTTGCAAGCTCGGTGCCTTCGGTGTCCGGGTAAGGGGTTCCGTTGTCGGTTAGATCGAAGAAGAAGCGGGCCATGGAACCCTGACAGCGAAGCTTGGAAAAGGTTTCCTCGATCCCGAATCCGGGTGACGGCCACGGCGCACAAGGGCATTATGAAGCGGGCGGCGGCGCAATGGGTCAAGCCGGGGCTGATCGGCCGCGTGAAGCACCTGCGCGGCGAGGATGACCTGCGTCATGCCTCACTGCAGGATTTCCGCGAGGAAGATTGAACGCTATATCGGNCCTGCGCGGCGAGGATGACCTGCGTCATGCCTCACTGCAGGATTTCCGCGAGGAAGATTGAACGCTATATCGGAGCCATGCCAGCAGCAGATCGCCCTACCGTCCGCTTCGCCTATCAACGAGGCTTTCAGGTCGTCGACGGCAGCGCAATTCTTAAGACGTTCGACAAGTAGGATGAGGCGTTCAATTTCGTGCTCGGCCGGGGTGCTCGCGTGTGGCTGGCCTGGTCGCGGACCGTCATAGGAGGGCAGACGGCGCCCTTCGATTTCGCCGCAGCTTTCCAGCAGGAAAAGGTCGGCCGCGTCCTGAAGATGATGCACGGCCCAGCCGCAGGCACTTGGTTCTGGACCTGCGATGACGGCGGCGCGTGCGGAACAGTCGAAACGAACGATGAGGCTGTTGTTGGAGTCGAGCGGGCATTCACGCAGCGCATCGCCGGGGCATATCTACGCTAACCAGCCAGCGCCATTCCAAAGCCAACACCTAGGCCGATAGCGAGGCCCATGAACAGCTTGCCTGCCATATCGATGGCGAAGGCGCCGGACAGGGCGCCACACGTCCTGGCGGGGCGCTCTGAGGGCGTTGGCGATGTCATCGAAGATCGCTTCCATCGGTCGAGTCTCGAAACGCCGAACCTGTGAGTCCCCTGTTTGTTCCGTCAAAGTCTAACGATCAGGGAAGCGCCATTGAAAGCACGTGCAGTAACGGTTGATTCAACCATTGCTGGTAAATTGTGNTTTGACCGCGCCGTCCTATAATGGGACAGCGCGGTCAACGATTCGTTAAAACGTTCTGGAACTAATTAAGCACGCGCTAATTGACTCGCGGTCTCGGGAGTCAGTGCATATGCGTGAAGTTCATTCCTCCGATGGAGCCGATTTTGGCGGGACAGGCCTCCCGAGGGCATTGGACAGCGTCACGTACCGGCCGCCGCCTTCGTCTTCCCTCTTCCTAGAGATCCGCCATTCGTTGGGCGAGTGGGTTGTTCGCATAATAGGGAGGAACGGTGAAACGTATTCCCGAGCATTCGAATATGAAGCAGATGCCGTCGCTTTCGCTGGCGATCAGNTTTGACCGCGCCGTCCTATAATGGGACAGCGCGGTCAACGATTCGTTAAAACGTTCTGGAACTAATTAAGCACGCGCTAATTGACTCGCGGTCTCGGGAGTCAGTGCATGCGTGAAGTTCATTCCTCCGATGGTGCCGATTTTGGCGGGACAGGCCTCCCGAGGGCATTGCACAGCGTCACGTACCGGCCGCCGCCTTCGTCTTCCCTCTTCTTAGAGATCCGCCATTCGTTGGGCGAGTGGGTTGTTCGCATCATAGGGAGGAACGGTGAAACGTATTCCCGAGCATTCGAATATGAAGCAGATGCCGTCGCTTTCGCTGGCGATCAGTCTTCTCGTCTAGGATTGGAAGCTCCCCCGAAGCGAGCAACTTGACGAAATCAGCGAGAGACGCGCTGAAGCAGAGCGACTATCTGTTTCGCGGTCTCGTCGGTCCCGATCACTGGCGACTGTCGTGCGTCATCTTTCTGTATGATCGATGACGCCTGTTCGGGGGTGGTATCATCCTCCAGGCCGAACTCACAGACTCCGATGGGGGTTCTTGCCTTACATCTCACACATGGATTTTTGGTGCGAAGCCAATTCATAGTGATTGGGCCGACGTNGATGGGGGTTCTTGCCTTACATCTCACACATGGATTTTTGGTGCGAAGCCAATTCATAGTGATTGGGCCGACGTGGGGCCTACCTACAGGTCTACTGCTGCGATCCGCGCAATCCCTGGCAACGCGGCAGCAACGAAAACACCAACGGCCTGCTCAGGCAGTATTTCCCCAGGGCAACCAACTTTCCCAAGTCTTGCAGGACCAGCTCGACGCCATCGCTCTGCGTCTCAATCAGCGCCCCCGAAAAACCCTGGACTTCGAAACGCCGGCCGATAGCCTACGGAACGTGTTGCGATGACCGGTTGAACCCACCGCTTCATATCGGCCGTTGAGGCAAACCTTGCCTTGGTCTGGAAGTGAACGGTTTTGGATAGGATCTATGGGTGAGATCTTGCCTCAGGAGGTGGAGCTAGGAGATGACGAAGGGTTGTCCTTAAGAAAGCTGAGGACGGGCAGGGCGCAGGCTCGAGAATCGTGATCGGGTTTACATCGGCGGGTCGCACGTTGGAACCACTTCGCGGATTGAACGTTGCGAGCAGATGATCAGACGATTTGCCTACGCCCTTATCCTCGTCCAAGTATCTATGGCGACTGCGCTCGCCACGCAGGTATTCCTGTCGACCGCAGACGAAGCCGGTAACGCAGAACTCTCGCTTGCGACGGCCCCAGGCGAAGATCAGCGATGCGCCAAGGCGATGTGGCCCAATATTCCGGAACGATGTCTGCAGCGAGCCGAGCCTAAGGTGGTTACGCTCGTCCTCAGCCAAAACAACTAGAGCCCTTCACGTTTTGACGGAAGCATATCCGGCGTTTTCGAAGTAGTTCCTGCATTCGGCTGCCTTTTCGACGAGGTGGCCGATGTGACGCCATGTGTCCTCGACGGTGCGCTTTTGAGCCTGGCGCATCCAATGTTTGATCTTGGCAAAGGCCTGCTCAATTGGATTGAGATCGGGAGAGTAAGGTGGCAGGTACCAGAGCCTTGCGCCGGCAGCCTTGATCATCTGCCTGATGGCGGCCGACTTATGGCTTCCCAGGTTGTCCATGAGGACGATGTCGCCGGGCTTCAGCACGGTGATGAGCTGCTGCTCGACAAGGCCCGGAAGCATTGGCCGTTGATTGGCCCATCGAAGACGCAAGGCGCGAGCCGATCGCAGCGCAGCGCGCCAAGGAAGGTCAGTGTGCGCCAGTGGCCGTGCGGGGCCAAGCCGCGCAGCCGCTTGCCCTTCGGCCCCCAGCCTCGCAGCGGAGCCATGTTGGTCTTGATCCACGTCTCATCGATGAAGACCAGGCACTGCGGATCAAGGCCGGTCTGCCAAGATCGCCATCGCTGGCGCCTGCGGGCAATATCAGTGCGCGCCTGCTCAAGGGCGAACAGCGTTTTTTTTGAAGCTCAGCCCCTCGCGGCGCAGGAACAGCCACACTGCGTTGTGCGAGACCTTGACCCCGCGACCGGCCAACTCATCCTTCAGACCGTGCAGCGTCAGATGTGGCGTCCCACGTATACGCGCCTCGATGAAGGCACGGTGCGGCTCCAGCACCCTCTTGCGATGCCCACCCATCTTGCCCGGTGCCACCGAGCCGGTAGTCCCATGGCGCTGCAACAGCTTCACCGCGGCCGAAACCGAAATACCGAACCGTTTGGCGGCAGACCGGCGGCTTTCACCACTCAAAACCGCCGCCACAACCCGCTCGCGAAGATCATTGGAAAGGGGTCGAGTCATCAGATGCTGGCCTCCACTCCAGCCAGCATCTTGAATCACAAAATCGACAAAGCGGGGATCCCCTTCGATTCCATCAAGTCGTGAACCGCTCTAATGGCTGCGCCATACGCGAATGGCTCTTGCAGGCTGCCATGCCCGACTGGCCGCGCCACCACAGAATCACCACCGCTCCGTTAAGCCTCGCGTAATCTCTGCAATCTATCTTGAAGGCAAGATTGTTGAGGGTGACATGAAGCGCAAGTCGATAATGCTCTTTGCCTTCCCATCGCTGATCCTGCTGATCCTTGCAGGGGAGCGCATGGCGACTTTCTTGCTGGGAGCATATCCGGCCAGCCCCACAATGTGGCGGGTTTGGCTTGAACTAAGGCCGCTGTCGACGATGTTTTGGCAACAGGTCGATGTCTGTCTGGGAGGGTCGATGGTCGTTGATGCCTCCATCCTGGCTGCCGCGTCGATCGTTTGCTGGACGGCGTGCCGCACAAGAAGGTCGGCTGCCTTCTTCTTTCTTGCCAATCACGTCGCCCTGCTTTTCGCCGGGTTGATGATCGCTGTCACCAGCCATTCCGAAACAGCGAGCACGATCGCCTCATTCACGGTACCCGGGGGGCTTCCCTTCTCGCTAATGGTCGATTTCACCTTGAAGAACAGCCTTGTGCTGGTCCTGGGTCTGACAGCATGCGCCTACTGTCATGTTGTCTTTCTCAGGGAAGCTCGAGAGCGATCCGGAGCGCTGGCCGCGAGGCTTGTTGCTCTGCAGCGAGATCTCTAAGGCAGCCCCATTTTTCCGGCGTTAGTTGATCTTTCGGTAGTAAACCTTGCCGTCGGCCTGCTCTATGCGCTGGTAGTCGGGACTTGGGGCAGGCGCTGCAGCTGCAATCTTCCTTTTGGGCGGACGCGGCGCATCGACAACGCTGGGCTCGGTCGCGTCTTCACCATCGAGAACAGCAGGCGCCTCCACCATGCTGCTGGTCGTGTCGACGGAAGGTTCCGCTGCGCTCGACGTGATTTCGTCATGGACAATAGGCTGGTTCTGTTCCAGCAGGGCTATGCTCCGGTTGATTTCGCCAAAGCTGCTCTGCAGTTGAGTGTCCAGTTTTTCAAATCGGCTCTGAAAACCGTTGTTGACCGTGTCCAGCCGGCCGCCGATTCGTTGTTCGAACGTCCCGAGTTGTTCCAGTCGCCCTTCCAAAAAGCGCATATCGCTGATGCCGCGGTAAAGATAAACCGCGGCTACAATATTTACCAAGGTGATCAGGGACGTGCCGATGATGACCGCGCCGATAATGCTTTTGTCGCCCGGTTTCCCAACGACAGCCTGCTCTCCAATGCGGGCTGCTGTCCCAATCTCGATTGCCGGCATATCCGGTTCGCTGATCATCGTCATTGAACCACCACCTTTGCGCCGATCGCGACGCGCTTGAAGAGATCGATCACATCGGTGTTGGTAAGGCGAAAACACCCCGATGTTCCGTCGAAACCAACACCTTCGGGATCGTTGGTTCCGTGTATCCGATAGAGCGTGTCACGCCCGTCCCGAAGCAGATAGAGCGCCCTGGCGCCGAGTGGATTGTAGGGACCGGCAGGCACCATTTGCGGCAACTCCGGCTGGCGGGCGCGCATTTCCCGGGGTGGGCGCCATTCCGGCCATTCGGTCTTCGCCCCCACCTTGACGATCCCGGTCCAGCCAAATCCGTCCCGTCCGACGCTGATCTGATAGCGAAGCGCCTGGCCTTGTCGGGTCACCAAATAAAGCGCTTTCTCGCCCTTGCGGATAACGATCGTTCCGGGTTGTTCCGTGGTTTCGAAGGCGACAGTTTTGCGCAGGCTGGGGCCCATTGCCGGCAGCGGCGGCCGATCCGAAAGTGCCGATCGGGCGCTGGCGAAGTCCTGGACCGACATCGCCAGCGCCATGCCCATGACGCAGGCCAATCCCGGGCCAATCCGATACCTACTTGGCCGATACCTATTTGGCAGCGTCATCGAGCCGCTCTTTGAACATCCGCTTCAGGTCTTTGTTGAAGCGCGCACGCCCATCCACCTCGGCAGGCAGGATAGCACGGTTCAAGGCATCGGTCAGAAGCGCATTGTCCAGCGCGACTGACTTGATGTGCGGCGCCTTGAAAATCTTTTCCAGCTCGCTGCGCGAAAAGTGGTTCCCGAACCATTTGCGCTTGTGCTTGTTGGCGACCAGCGTGATGCTTACAGCATTGCCACGCAATTCACGGATCTTCTTGTAGAGCCGCTTGCCTTGCCGCAGCGAGGCGACGTTGAGTTCGAAGACGATGAAGATCTCATCGCTCGTCGACAGCACGGAATTGTGCCAGCGCGTTTCGATGTTCGGCAGGTCGATGACGATGTCGTCGAACCGGTAGGCGACGAGGTCCAGGAGCCGGAAGACAAAATCACTACCCTGCGGCTCGAATGGCAGTTGTGGCCTTTCGAAGGAATAGAGCGTCAGCCCAGACGGGCGCGAGAGCTTGATGACATCCATCAGCTCGACGTCGAGCCTCTCCGGCTGGCCGATGATGCCGCCGAGGTCGAACTGGTTGAACTGGTTGAGATAGGCGCCGCAATTGGCGCTCTGGAAATCGAGATCGACCAGGCAGGTGGAAGCCGCGCGTTCCTTCGATTTCGATGCCAGGAATTCGGCCGCCGACAATGCAAGCGTGGTCGCGCCGGCGCCGCCGCTGGCGCTGATGAAGGTGATGATCCGGCTTTTCGTTCCCTGGTTGCCGGTGTCGTGGAAAGTCACCGCATTGAGCAGTTCCTTGCCGTCGAGCGGCTTGTGCAGCCAGTCCGAAGCGTTCATGCGCACCAGCACGCGCGTCTGCTCCGACGATAGCTCGTCGGAGACCGCGATCAGCGGCACGGTCGCCCAAAGGGCGCGCGCTTCGACGATGCCCGGCCTTCCGAGTAACTCGCCATTGCCGAGGTCGAGGATGACGATGCCTGGGCGGGTGTCGGCGGGCGGCCCCCTGAGGAAGTCGCCGGTTTCGGAAACCCTGACGTCGTAGATCGCCAGCGCATCGAGGCGCGTCGCCACATCGCGCTTGAAATTCGCATCCGACGAGAACAGCGCCACCTGCTTTCGCTTGGTCGGTGTAACCTTGGTGTTGATGGCGTTCATGGTGTCCACGTGCTCTTCATGTCTTCGCCCGTAACCGTGCTCAGCATGGAGGGCATGGTGATGTTTCCGAATCCGAGCAGCCCGGCCAGGAAGAAAAACTGAAAGGGATGATTGGTGATGCTGACCGTGATGGTCGGGACCGGGCCACTGGGGCGCGTCCAGTAGCCGAGGCCGGAGGCGGCGTATTCGATCCGCACCTGCGCTTTCTCAAGCATCGGCAGGTAGTCTTCCATTCCGGCACGGTTGGCCGTGCCGTCATAGATTGCGTCGAACGAGGCCTGGCTCGCATTCGCGGGTAGGCACAAGCCTCCTCCGATACTGCAGCAGGCGACACCTGCCGTGCTTGCAGTGCAGACATAATCGTACGTGCCGGCCGGCACTGCGGTGCCGACTTTGGTCACATCGGCCTGCGTTATCGTTTCAGATGGAAGGCCGAGTGCTACAGGACCAGAAATTTGCGCCAGTCTTGCGCCAGCTTGCACAGCTTTGTTTCCCGCGTTCCATTGGTAAAAGGCGTAGCCGAAATCGACGAAGCCGAGCAGAAGCGTCAATAGCAATGGCAGAGCGATGGCCATTTCGACCATCGCGGTGCCCGACTGCTCCGCGCAAAACCTTTGGTTTCCCATCACCATCCGATGACTCGTTCTTGATGGGAGACACTGAGGGTAAGGGCACCAAAGCCAAGATACGACAAGAATCCAACGTCCGGATAAGCATAGGATGTACTGACGTTTACGACGACGACCATGCTGGTGTTGCTGAGATAAAGCTGGGCGCCCGTGGATACATCGGTCGCAGGCGTAGACGTAGGGGTAATGTCAACTGTCGCAGGAAGCCATCCAGACACTCTGTCACTGCCGCCAACGACTGCCCCTTTGGCAGCAAGGTTTTGCGCCCACCCCTTGCAAGTGTCCCAGTCGCTACTGCATCGCGCCATGTAGCGAGCTGCATCCTCGACGCCTGCTGCAAGGAGCAGGCGCGTGTTCAGAATATTGGAGAATTCAAACACACCGGCCGATAGCAGCAATACGAACGGGACGGTAATCGCGACTTCCACCAAGGCGGCGCCCCTTTCGTCGCCCTGGAACCGCCTGATGATGTGGCCAAGCTTGGTCATGTCGGCTCTACCGGTACAGCTGGGCTTCGTTGCGGAATGCTTTGTCGACCAGAGTGTTGTTGGCAAAGCCGCCATCGACGTCGACGATCTCCAGGCTGATTGGTTTTTCACCAGCCGAAGGGTCGTCGGGGTCTTTGGTATTATCCTGCTTCTGAATTGGAGTGTTCACGAATACGCTCGCATAGCCATCCGGCTTGATCGCGATGTGACCGTTGATCTTGGCGGTGTTGGCGTAGCAATCGACAATTGCCATGTTGAGTAGCCGTCGGTCGGGGTCCGGCGTCGGGTTGTCGCCTTTGTAGCATGACGGCGTGCCGGTTTCTTTGGTCGGCGCTTTCGATTTGTCCCCGACGAGGCCTTTCGAGATCTCGTATTGGTAGACGTCGTATCGCGAGGCAGGCGCAGTTTTGCTGCCGGTCGGATTGGTTGCGCTGGGGACGTTTGGATAGGCCGTCCCGTGATTGACCGACCAGTAGCTGGTCCAGAAGTTTTGCGCTGCGATCTTGTCGGACATGCCGTTCGCGTCGACGTAGTTGGTGCCAGGAGGAAGGGGCAAAGCAGTGTTATCCACGACGGGGTCGTATTTGGTGCAGCCAGTCTTCTGGCCTTTGCGTACATTGCTCGACGGCCGGTATGCCCAATCCTTCATGTTCTTGCTGAGAGAGCCACTGTACAGATCGAACCTCGTGTTCAGTCCAGTGTTGACCGAACCCAAGGTGACACCGGTTTTCGTGGTAATCGCATCACGGCTGTAGCAAGTGCCAGCCGTTCCCATCGCTATTGCGTCGCGTAGCGAGGTCAGGTTGTTGTCGAGCAGGCCAAAATTACCGGGACCGGGGCTGTTGCCGGCCTTCAGGATGCGAAATTCGCGACCATAGGTGTCGCCTGATGCGAAAGCCTGCTGGATGGTCTTGCTGGTCGAGGGGTCTTTCGTCTCGAACGGGTTGCACATGAACAGCGGGATCGTTTCGCAGATCGATTGCTTGAACCCGGCGACGGCCTGTGGCCGGATGTCCATGGTGTCGTTGCTGCCGATAAAGCTTGCTGGAAAGATCGTTGCGAAGGCACCCGCACCATCAGTTAGGCCGGAAGCATTCACCGTCACCAAGGAGAATGACACCGCTTTAGGATCGGTGCTGGCCCATGTTACGCCGTTGGAGTCGACGCCGCTAGCGTCTAACCTTGTGTCGTCGCTGGCGGGTATTCCGGTCAGATATCTGATGGTCACGTCAGACAGGGCGAGCGTATGATCGCCTACGGTCGAAAACTTAGTCTTCTGCTCGGTCAGAAGAGTGGACGCCGCCAGGTTGGCTCGGGTGATCGAATCCGATCTGCCATCCAGTTCCGCGGCTGTCGCAAGCGCAAGCGCATCGACACCCTTCTGAAGATCATTGTGCAGTCCGTAGGCCCGACTCATATCGATGGCCAACAATGCGAAGCCAACCAGCACAGGCAGCATGATTGCGACAAGGATCATCGCTATGCCGCGTTGATCGTTCCAGAACGCCCTAATGGTCCCCAACATGACCTTACTCTCTGCTTCCTTTGCACCAGGCCCCTCGCTCGCCCGGCGCAATGCAACCGCATCCTTCTGTTCAATTCGCTCCGTTGGTCACACCCGACCCGCCGACATTGACCGTTATCGCAGGCGGTGGCGGTGGTGGCGGTGGAAATTTGTAGCCCTGTGCAACAGCGGCTGCCCGGGCGCCGTCGCCTTCGATATGTGTGTTCTTCGCGTTGGGATTGAACGGATCCACCGTCTGCGCCAGCGAATTGAATTTTTGCGTGTCGCCGGCGGCCAGGGTGACCGTGTCGTAGTGGTTCAGATAGTCCGCAGCGCAGCCCGATAGGGCGCCGGCGCACAGAATGAGGATCAAGGCGCTATTTCTTGACATAGAGCATCTTGTCCTTCGATTTGAAGTCCAGCATGTGGCCATAGGGGCCGGTGACGCCGTCGCCCGTTTCATATTTTCGGATCATGTCCTTGTTCACCTCGAGCTGACCAAGGATGAAGAACTCCGGGTCATTGGCCGGCCGTGTCTTGTCGAACGGGGTCGCCAGCTGCTCGCCAGGCTTCACCGGCCGGACGATGTGCGGCGTGACGATAACCACCAGTTCGGTCTCTTCCTTTTGGTTGCTCGAATTGCGGAACAGCGCACCGATGACCGGCACCTGGCCCAGCCACGGCACCTGGTTCTGCAGCTTGGTGGTCTTGCTGGACAGGAGCCCGCCGACCGCGAAGCTCTGGCCGTCGCGCAGTTCTACGACGGTTTCCAGCTTGCGGTTGGTGAAGATCGGGTCGCCGGCGGTGGTGAAACCGGTGAGGTCACTCACTTCCGGCGCCAGCTTCATATGGATCTTGCCGTCGTCGAGTACGACCGGCGTGAACAGCAGATTTACGCCAAATTGCTTATACGTGATGGTTATCTGGCCATCATTGCCCACGACACGGATAGGCACTTCGCCGCCGGCGTTGAAGCTGGCTGGCTCACCGGACAGAGTGGTGAGATTGGGTTCTGCCAGCGTGCGCACGACGCCCTTGGCCTCGAGTGCTTCGATGATCAGATCGACCTTGATGTTGCTGTCGATGACGCGGGTGATCAGCGCCGCGAAGGGATTGGTGTTCGACAGCAGGCCGGTGATCAGGTTGCCGGGCCCCAGCACCACATCATCTTCGTCGACGGCAGCAACGCCCGTGCCTGTACGGGTCGTGCCGCTGCGATTTGTGCTCTTGATCGACACACCGAGGTCGCGGCCGGCATTACGCTTGGCTTCCAGCACGCGCACCTCGAGATTGACCTGCTGGCTGTCGTCGACAATGACGGAATTTATAATGGCGTCGGGGCCATATTGCTGCGCCACCTCCAGGATCGATGCCAGCGTCGCGCCATCCTTGACGTGGCCGCCGAGCCTGACCTTGCCGTTGATCGAACCGATTTCGATGCGCGCCCTGGGCGCCACCTGGCGGATCGCCTGCGCCATGTCGCTGACGTCGACACCGACTTCGATCTGGATGACGCCCAGCGAACGCTTTTCCGGGGAGAAGAGATTGACCGTGGTGGTGCCGGCGCTCTTGCCGATGACATAAAGCGTTCGGTCGGTCATGGGCTGGGCATCGGCGATCTTCTCGTCGCCGACAACGATGTCGCCGAGATTGGCGCTCACCTGGAGCGTCACCGACTGTGACATCGGCAGGAAGATGCGATGGACGCTCGGGTTCGATACGTCGATGAACCGGTCGGCTGCTTCAGCCGCCGCAATCGACGTCAGCAGCGCAGCCAAACAGGACAGTGCGGCCGCCGCTACCCTCATCCAAAACCCCTGCATCCCCATCTCCCAAACTGCTGCCGCCGGCTGCCCCGCTTCGCCGCATCCCTTTATGGTTGTCGCGGCACGTCATAGGATTCAAGCTTCACGCCGCGAAAGACGCCCACTGTAACATTCTTCGGCGGTTCCGGCTCCAAATACTTGATAACTTCCTTGACGACTTCTTTTGATGCGGGTGCCGTCACCACGGCCGGCACCGGCTTGACCTTGCTCAACTCGTCGAGCTGGCTTCCCACCCTGTCCACGGCCTTTTCCAATCCGGCGATCTTGTCAGCTGCGCGCTGGCGTTCGGCTGCGGCTGCGGCGTCGGCTGCGGCCTGCTTGTCCAGTTCGGCCTGCCTCTTTGCGACATCGTCCGGCGTCTCGCCATTCAGGTCGGAAAGCGTGACTCGTTCGGTTGTCTCGCCCTTGTTGGCGGCAGCCTGGCGCAGTGCAAGAGACAACTGCCCCGCACCGGCGGCCAGCGTCAGTTTCTGCGCGTCCTTTGTGGTGGCTTCAAGCGTCACCGACTTCACAACCGTCGGGTTGTCCTTGCTTACGTCAGCGACCTGGTCGACGGCGAGCACTTTCATGCTCTGAAGCAGAACGTCGACAAAACTCTTGTCCGCACCGTCATCGCCGCGCACCGAGCGCGTCAGCAGCACATCAACCCGGTCGCCCGGGAAGACGAAGCCGGCGACGCCAAGCACGTCGTTGACGCGGATGGATACGGCCTTCATGCCCTCACCCAGCACCGCCGAAAGTGTGGCGCGCTGGCCTGGACCGGTAATCTTGCTGCCGAGGATCGGCTCATTGGTGCTGATCGCTTGCAGCGCCTGCCTTGCGCCACTGCCGGCCAAGGCTTCCTTGGTGGTCTTGAACGCTCCAGCCGGGACTGCGCCCGCGGGCCAAGCGATCTCATGCAACTTGTCGGCGCTCAATGTGTCGCCGAACTTCAGCGGCAGTGCCGCGACAACGATCGTATTGCCTTTGCCGTTTGATTGAGCCAAAGCACTACGCTGGCCAGCGAGCCAGATGTTGATCAGCACGACCGCCAGCACCCCGAAGACGCCGGCGAGGACTATCATAATAAGTGTGTTGGCGCGCATAACCCCAAGCCCCCAGCCAATAGAGCGGGAATTCGCCCGCCACGACTGAATTCAGGCCCGGGTTGGATAACCCGGGCCTGATGCCGATCAAACGATCAAGAACCGGCACCGCTGGAGCAAGTTCCGACACCGGAGGTGTTCATGGCGTCGCAAAGGCCGCTGAAACGGCCAGTGACCCAGAAACCAATGCCGATGATGAACCCGATAGAGGCCACCGCGATGATGCCGATCAAGATAGAATATTCGACCATAGCAGCGCCGTTTTCGTCGTCGCGGAACTGCCGGGTCATCGTCATGAGCTTTTTCATGTCAATTTCTCCCTCTGGAGGTTTCAAACCCGACGAGACAGAGCCAGGATGAACTCCATACCCAAGCATCCCCCGTCATCTCAATCCTAAGGCTCGCGAAAAAGCAGAGTCAAACGGGATTAACAATTCCTTAACCTTCCAATACCTATGCTCGCGAGTTCAAGGGCGACTTGAATTCTTACAAGAGCTTGATTCTGCTGATTTTTCAATCCTTCTTAACCATTCATTCACAATTTGGCCACAGCCAAGGCAAAACGATAGCAGTATTAGCATGCCTGCATATCCCTTTATATCTAAGGGTTTACGGAGATTTTTCACCCGCATCTCATTTGTTTCGGCATGAAAGGTCCCGTGAGGTGGAAGTTGGGTAGAGGGTTAAGCGCGCGGGTCGAAATAAAACGATATTTTTCTGGCGTCCTCTTTAACTATGTTGAAAGCATTGGGGTCACGTGAGACCCTCCAGCGCTTGTGCCTCGCTTGGTTAACGTTTAGTTTCCGCTAATAAGGGGCTAGCGGGGGATAAGGGATTATGCTGGGGCGGTTTATTAAGGGACCGAGTGAACCGCAGGCGCTGCAGCAGCAAGTGCCGGTGCCAGCAAGCGTATCGGCACTAGCCCCGCCGCATGAAGTTGAACCGCATGGCGATGATTTTCTGACGCTCAAGGTCGAGCTGCATCGACACCTGATTGACAGGTTCAATCTGTCCGCTCTTGAAACAGCCTCCAAGGATCAGATCCTGAACGAGATCCGTCCGA
The DNA here is from genome assembly GCF_000503155.1 of Mesorhizobium sp. LSJC285A00. NCBI lineage: Bacteria > Pseudomonadati > Pseudomonadota > Alphaproteobacteria > Hyphomicrobiales > Phyllobacteriaceae > Mesorhizobium > Mesorhizobium sp. LSJC285A00. Next base: position 27,816 of record NZ_AYVK01000056.1, on the reverse strand, counting down.
TCGTGCGCGAGTTCGTTCGCACCCGTGCCGTGCCGCTAAACGCCCGCGAGCTGGATCAGCTGACCAGCGACACCGCTGACGAGATGCTGGGCCTCGGGCCGATCGAACCGCTGCTCAAGGACGACTCCATCACCGACATCCTCATCAACACGCATGAGCGCGTTTTCATCGAGCGGCGCGGCGTGATCGAGGAGACGGCAATCCGTTTCCGCGACGAGGCGCATCTATTGCGTGTCATCAACAAGATCGTGTCGGCTATCGGCCGGCGCGTCGATGAATCGGCGCCTATGGTCGACGCTCGCCTGGCAGACGGCTCGCGCGTCAACATCGCGGTGCGGCCGATTTCCGTGGACGGCCCGCTGGTGTCGATCCGCAAATTCTCCAAGAACCCCTACTCGCTCGAGCGCCTGATGACGTTCAATTCGATTCGTCCGCCAATGATCGAGCTGCTGCGGATCGCCGTCCAGGCGCGCAAGTCGATCCTGGTCTCGGGCGGCACCGGCAGCGGCAAGACGACCTTGCTCAACGCGCTCTCAAGCTACATCCCGGCCAGAGAGCGCCTGATCACCATCGAAGACGCGGCCGAACTGCAATTGCAGCAACCGCATGTCGGCCGTCTGGAGACGCGGCCACCGAATGTCGAGGGCAGAGGCGAGGTTCGTCAGCGCGAACTGCTGAAGAACGCGCTTCGCATGCGGCCGGACCGCATCATCGTCGGCGAGGTTCGCGGCGAGGAGGCCTTTGACATGCTGCAGGCCATGAACACCGGCCATGAGGGGTCGATGACCACTATCCATGCCAACACGCCTCGCGACGCTATTTCTCGTCTGGAGCAGATGGTCGGCATGGCCGGCATGCCGATGACGCACGAATCCATCCGGGCACAGATCGCTTCGGCCATCGACATCATCGTGCAGACGCAGCGACTCGCCGATGGCGGCAGGCGCGTAACGTCGATTTCAGAGATTACCGGCATGGAAGGCAATGTCGTCCAACTGCAGGAAATCTATCACTTCGTGAGGCGCGATGTAGCCGCGGATGGAATGATCATCGGGGATTTTCGCGCCACCGGTGTCCGTCCGCGCTTCGCGCCAGAGGCCGCAACGCTGGGGCTCCATTTCGCCAAGGATGCCTTCAACCCGCAGGCCGCCCTCTGATGCTTACCGGTCAGGCGCTCCTTTATTTCATCTACATGCTTGCGGCGGCTTCGGTGATCCTTGCCGCGGAAGCCCTTTACCTTTCGCTGGCCGGTCGCCGCTCCCGACTCGTGGCGGTGAACCACCGGCTCCGCCGTCTCGCTGATGAGGCACCCGCGGAAAAAACCTTGCAAGGTTTGCTGCGAGAACGCGGCCTGACGGATTCAGGAGATTTTATCTTCGGCTTTGTCTCGCTGAACAGGCTTTATACCCAGTCCGGCATCACCGGAAACCCGATGACCTTCGCAGCGTCGTTTTTTCTGGCCGGCCTGGCGTCGGCTTTGCTGCTCTGGCTTTTCCTGCACGTTTCGGCGCCGGCCGCCTTCATCATCTTGCTGGTGGTGGGCTTTGCCTTGCCTGTTCTTGTTTTGCGCCGGGCACGTAACAAACGGATTCAGAAATTCGCCAGGCAATTGCCCGATGCACTGGACATGATTGTTCGTTCATTGCGCGCAGGCCATCCTGCCTCAGTTGCGATAGGTCTCGTTGCCCGCGAGATACCTGACCCGCTTGGCACGGAATTCGGCATTGTCGCTGACGAGATTACTTTCGGGCTGAGCATGGAGCAGGCCGTGCGGAAATTAACGCAACGGGTCGGCTTCGAGGGACTCAATTTGCTATCGGTGTCCCTTTCTATTCAGGCGAGGACCGGCGGCAATCTTACCGAAATCCTGGCAAATCTCTCAACCGTGCTGCGGGAACGCCAGAAACTGCGGTTGAAGATCAGGGCCTTGTCAGCCGAAGGCCGGGCCTCGGCCTGGATCATTTCCTTGTTTCCGCTCGTCATGTTTGGGGCGCTCTGGCTGATCGCACCCGCCTACTACGGCAAAGTCTGGGGCAGTCCTCTCATTACGCCTGCATTCGTGGTCTTTGGAAGCTGGGCGCTGTTGGGAGACTATATCATGTATCGAATGGTCAATTTCGATTTCTGACAGGAGCGAGTCATAAATCTGTTTTCGAACACCGACGACCTCACCTTTTTTGTATCGATCGCAGTCTTCGCGTCGGCGGTGGCGCTGTTCCTGTTTGCGGCGCTGGTGTTCCTGCCGGCACTGCAAACGCGAAAGCTGGTCGCGGACAGCCTTTTGGGCGAAGGCGCTGTCGATGCGCGATCGATCCTGGGACGGGACCGCCTCGCCAAGATCGCGGCGCAGAAGCCGGTCGACGCTTACTTCAAGTCGATCGAAAAAGAACGCACCGAGCCCAATGCTCTGGAGGCGAAACTCTTCCGCGCTGGATTTTATCGAGCGGGTGCACCTGTCGTATACACGGTTTGTCGTCTGGGCGCGGTTTGTATAGGGTTTCTGGCCATGTATTCCCTGCTGTCGTGGGTGCTGCCGCCACGACTGCCGGGATTCATAACTTTCGGTGGCTCGGCCTTGTTGGGGTTAGGCTGCATCGTCATTCCCAGCATCATGCTGGACCGGTTCGAGAATTCACAGAAACAGATCTATCGTCGCGCCTTCCCTGATTTCATGGATATGATGATCACCTGCGCCGACGCCGGTATGAGCCTCGAGGCCGCGGTCGAACGGGTAAGCCAGGAACTTGCGGCCACGCACAAGTGGCTAGGAATTCAGCTCACGATCATGAATCTGCAACTGCGCGCCGGCAAGCCACTTCGGGAAGGGCTTCGGGAACTGGCTGACCGCATTGGCCTTGACGAGGCGCGGGCGCTTGCCGTGCTGTTCCGGCAGTCGGAAGAATTAGGCACCAGCCTGACCGACGCCCTGCGTGTCTATAGCGCGGAGATGCGTAGCCAGAGGATTCTGCAGGCGGAAGAGCGCGCCAACGCCTTGCCTGTCAAAATGATGATCCCACTGGGACTCTGCATCTTTCCGGTGGTGATGATGGTAATCATGCTACCGGTGGTCATTCGCATGAAGGGCATTTTCTTCTAGTTGCCTATATGCTCTGTTCCTAATATCGGTCGGGGGACTCGGGGAGATTGTATGAAAAGGCCAATTGCAGTGGTGGCCTGCCTGTTCATGGCGGCACTCGCCGGCTGCCAGACGAACGGAGCGGACGGCGTCGTTCGAACCAACGAGCCGTCGAAAGGCGACGTAACGTCCTTCGGCGATGCGTTCGACGGGTTGAAGACGGTCGGCGATGTTGAATACTACGCCTCGGACCAGGCCGTCGCGGAGGCCAAGAACCAGTTTCGTGCAGAAAATTACGGCAATGCCGGCGCACTGTTCTTCAAGGCGACGCAGCTTGCCCCAAATGATGGCGGCGCCTGGATGGGACTGGCCGCCTCCTGCGACCGGATCCATCGCTTCGACCTTGCCGATCGGGCCTATGGCCGGGCCTTCAAGCTGTCGGGTGCGACCCCCGAATTTTACAACAATGTCGGCTATTCCTATCTGTTGCGCGGCAAGCTGCAGGACGCGCGCAGCAATTTCCTCAAGGCCTATGAACTGGCGCCCAATGATCCGACCGTGGTCAACAATCTGAAGCTGCTATCGTCCAGCGTGCAGAACATCGAGCGGTAGGATGTTGTTTGCCGCGTCGCTGTCGATAAAGGCGCTTGTGATCCCTCTGCTGGCATGGGTCGCCTGGATAGACTTCTCGGCCCAGAAGATATCCAACCGTGATGTGCTGCTGCTCTTGTGTCTCGGGCTGGGATCGCTTCAGCTTGTTTCCATAGCAAGCGGATCGTGGTGGGATATGGGATTGAGCGCAATCGCCGGATTTGTGCTGTTCGTCGCGCTCTTTCCGTTCTGGATTTTGCGCAAGGTCGGAGCCGGCGACGTCAAGCTGATGGCGGTCGTTCCGTTTCTGACCGGTGGAAACGGTCTCGCCCTGTTCTCGGTGCTGCTATTGGTTTTCGCCGTCGCCACCGTGGCCATCATGAAAAACCCTTTCATGCTGCCGGCAGGCGCGTTTCGGGTCTATATACAGCACTTGGACCGCAAGGGCGTCGTGCCTTTTGGCGTGCCGATTTCAGCTGCTGCGATCTGCACGATAGCGTTCCAAATCTATGCCACTCTGGCGCTGGTGGGCAGTTCTGGGATACTGCGGCAGCTTAACTAGGTTCCGGAGATTTCTTCCATGTCGATAGCGCGGCTGGCGATCCGTACCACTTCGGAGGCGTGGCGCGCTAATCAGCCATTTTTCGTGACGGTATTCGCCTATATTCTACTGGCGCTTATTGCTGCGGCGCATTGGAACATCGCCATAAACTTGAAACTGTATAATAAGAATTTCTTATTTTTTGGGGCAGCCGTAACCCTGATCCTTCTCGCTGTAGTCCTGGTTCGGTTGACTATTCAACGGCCGGAGCAACCGTTACGTGCCATGAAGGATCTCATGCTGGCCAACAACCTGCCGGATCGAATTGCATTCGGACTGCCCGTTGCGCTCGTCATCCCGCTCTTTTTCTCGATGTTCACCAGCATCAAGGGGGGACTCAGCAGGATCCAACCATTCTACGCCGACACGTCCCTGGTGGCGATCGACAGGGCAATTCATGGCGGGGTCGATGCATGGAGGTTTTTTCATCCTATGCTTGGCTTTGGCCCTGTCACCTTTTCGCTGAACGTTCTTTACAATCTCTGGTTTGCCGAGGTTTTCATCGTTTTGTTTTGCATCGCTTTTTCAGCGAGGAATGGACGGCTGCGTTCCCAGTTTCTGGTCGCGTTTGTCCTTACCTGGGTGTTGATAGGTAACGTTTTGGCGGCAGCCTTCGCTTCAGTTGGGCCGGCATTCTTTATGCCCTTTTACGGCGATGGTACGTTTTCTCCCCTGATGGACTACCTTCAGTCGACCAATTTGACCTATCCCGTCTCGGCGCTGGCTACGCAAAATTATCTGCTGGTCGATGCCGGGTTTGATGGTCCACGCTTGGGCAGCGGCATCTCAGCCTTTCCGTCGTTGCACGTGGCTGTCGCGACCCTGAACGCGATTTACCTCTGGCGTTTCGGGCGTTTGCTCCGCTGGGCCAGCATTGCGTTTCTGGCTGCAATCCAGCTGGGCTCGGTGCACTTGGCCTGGCACTACGCGGTCGATGGATACGCTTCCATGCTGTTGACGCCAATCATCTGGGCTATTGCAGGACGGATGTCGAACGCCCGGCCTCGCCTGCAGATCGGTATGAAAGATCTCCGGATCGAAATGGACTGAGCTTGCCTATGCCGCCATTGAACTGTCACTGTCGAATGTCGCGAGGCCGCGGTTCTCAACGATGATGAAATATAGCTGGATGGTCGAGTATCTCGGCGATGCTTCGTCGCCTCTCGGCTCATCCGTCAGCGACAGCAAGGCGGATGTCATCGCCAGCACCGCCGCTCAAACCTCAAGTTCGGAGAGTTAGGGCGGCTCTACCGCATCCTTCAAACTCAGCAAGCCTTTCACAGCTCAGGAACGCTGGATTTTCGTTAACGTGAAGATCTCGAAGGTATCAACAACTGTCTATGTCGATCCGAAGGTGAGGCTGACTTGATGCGCGTCCGGTATTTCGATACCGCCCACAAGCCTGTCTGACAGCCACCAAATCGCAACCACGCCGATTATCGAAGCTTCGCCGTCGATGGCATAATGCCAGCCGAGGTGCACCGATCCGACGAGGATGATAACGAGGAACGCGATCGATAGTCCGAACCAGACGCGACCGATGTGCCGGGCAAACAATGCATTCAGAAATGCCAGGGCCACATGCATCGAGGGAAACGCAGAGATACCGTTTCCGATTTGGACGCCAGGCTCGGTGCCTTCCCTGAGCAGCAAGGCCTGAAGGTCAAGGTGCGTCATGGAATAAAAATGGCCGGCGTAGTCGAAATATGAGGACATCTCCCGGAACGGGTCGTCATGATAGAATATTCGGTAGAAGCATGGGCCGGCCGAAGCGACCGTCATCGCTGCTAAGCTGCCGAGGAGAATCCAGCAAAGAGCAACCGAAAGCAGATACCTGTTTCGCAAGCGGCGTCGACTGCGCATAAATGCGACCGCCGCTAGCGTCATGAATACCACGGGTATCCAAGCAAAGTAGAACAGGCCGAGGCAGTAGGTCACCAGTGGATAGCCAATCAGGGGATGGATCAGTTTCCACGCATCACCGCCGTGGATGGCTCGGTCGAGGCCAACAAGAATTGGGTCGGCGTAGTAAGGCACCAGATTGCCAATGCTCGCCTTCATGCTGGTGAATGTGGCGAACATGAAGGACGTTGCCAGCACGATCGGCAGGCCGAGCGCCATCCTTTCCGTGATAGCCCAGTCGCCGCGCAGTTTCGCCTTAAGGTGGCTAAGCGGCGAAGCTGGCCTGTCGCGAAAGAGCATCATTGCGGTCGCGCCGCAGATGACGAAAAAGCCCAGGATCGACGACAGAACGATGAACCGGGCCGAGAGGCCTATTTTGAAAGGCAAGTCAAATATTCTAGCAAGAGCAGCCGATCCGATGACGAAACTTCCGGCAACGAGCATATATTGCCGATTGGCCTCGATGCTGTCGGAAATGATCAGACGTAACGCAGTTGACGGTGGCGAGGGCCACCATCGCGGCCGGCGCTCTATCAAAGGCGTATGAATAGTCTCCCTCAAGTCCGTCCCCCGTTTAACAGACTCGGACAGAGGTGCCCCCTGTAGGTTGCTCATCCCCAGATCCAGAAGGCGATCCTGTTATCGTTAGGTTATTTGAGTCAAAGGATTTTTAGCAATCTACTAACTAAGATGTATTTGTGGCATGAATCGTACTCTCCCGTAAGTCATTGATGGGAAATGGAATTCCTCGAATTAACTATCGTGCAAACAAGCGCCTGTCCCTCGAGGGATGGCTCGGTCGAAATATAACCTGTTATTGCTGACTACTATTGTATGTTTCCCGCAGCCGCCGCCGCGTTCCCAGTGCCGCGAGGTAGGTTTCAGGGAACAGGCGAGCCGCGACGCGAGTGTAGCAAGTTTTGCCGATAGGCCTATCCTCGGTGCTGAAGTTAGGTCAGCGCTCGCCGCCATATTCGCTTCTTCGGCGGGTCTTTCTTCAGAAGGACCGGAGCGTCGACCGCGACCGGAGGCGGCGGGGTAAACGTCAAGTATTCAACGACGGTCACGAAGCCGCCGGCACTGGCGCTCGCAATCGCGCAAATCACAAGCATTTTCAAAAAGCCCACGGGCAAATCGCTCCTCAAGCCGGGAGAGAGGATGCGCTCGACTTGGTTAAGAAGCAACTACTACGATGACCAGAAAGGAGAGACCGATGGCCGTCTAGAGCAGCGAGGGCTAGGTGTTTGATCCCAGGCTTTGATGGCGCGTACTTTTTCGTCCGAATCAAAGGATGCGCTATGGGCCAGGTTCTTCATGGGAGCGCCACGACGACAGAGGCGATCCGTCGAGCGATACAGCATAGTTGAGNGGGCTAGGTGTTTGATCCCAGGCTTTGATGGCGCGTACTTTTCGTCCGAATCAAAGGATGCGCTATGGGCCAGGTTCTTCATGGGAGCGCCACGACGACAGAGGCGATCCGTCGAGCGATACAGCATAGTCAAGAGAGCCTGAGGGCGCTGGCGAAGCGCATGAACCGCACGATCAAGGATGTGACCGTCAAACGCTTCTACTACGAGAGCCATGACCAACTGCGCCAGCATCTCGCCGATTTCGTCTTAGCCTATAATTTCGGCCGTCGACTGAAGACCCTCAAGGGCCTCACGCCCTTTGAATACATCTGCAAANCATCTGCAAAATCTGGACAAAAGAGCCCGAACGATTCAGGCTCGATCCAACCCATCAAACCTTGGGACTAAACAACTAGAGGTCTTTGCAAATACCATCGTCAGCTTGCTGCACCTCGCTCGGGTTCGCAGTCTCGGCGAATGCTGCAAAGGCGCGTAGATCGGTGAAAACGACGGTCACCCCGCGACGGTGACTTTAGAAGCGGGTCGCATTCCGTTAAGGACTGCGTTTGAGAGTTCGCTAACTCAGCCGGAATGGCACCTTCGAAGCCACGAAGCGGGTACCGTCTCCATCTATTGCAGCAACGCGATTGCTGCGTCTCCGAGACCCTTTGGTGGGGTGCCGCTGTAGCCATCCAGGTTGACGCTCGAATCTCCATTGTAAGAGAATTGCCAAGCAACAATCCATCCTAGGCCGGTAGCCAACTTCTTGTCATTGCTCCCTTTCATTTTAAGGTGGTGCATTGGCAAGTATATTGTGCCAGTTACCGAGTAATTCTTATTTATTGCAAGCGATATAGCCGGCAACAATGGCAAGGCGGTACGCGATCCGAAGATGGCAATTCCGGTATAAACGCCGCTTGTAGGAGCGGAAAGTTCCATGGCGCCGTTACCACCTGCCTGTATGATGCTGGACTTGGAATCGACGAATATGGTGACTTCCTTGCCTGTGATTTTCGCATTGTTGCTGATGCCGACTATCGCATTGTGAAAGTAGTGAACGCCTGGGGAAAGCACAATTTTTCCACCGAAGTCGATGCTTCCGCAGAACACCCGCCCGGCCGGAATGGTGACATCCGAGAGCGCCTGGTTGCTGTAGTCGCAACCGGTCGGGGGAACCGGTTCTGGTGTGCTGACAAGTGGGTCGGCGAGGAAGGGCTGGTTCGTCTTCGGGGAAACGCTGTATCCGCCGCCTTGGTAATTGCCGACTACCGAGATTTTTGTCGCGGCGATTTTGCCGGCCCCAACGTGTCTCAGTGCTTCGGGGCTGGAAGAATTTACCTGAATGCCACAATTTGGCACCGACACCTTTCCTAAACCGGTCACACTCAGCGCTCCGGTTGACTCTGGATCGAGAGCATAGATGCAGTACTCCGGGGGGGCCTTTCGTGCCTTTGCCGTGACGTGAAGGCTGATCGCCTGAATGCCGGCAAGATTCATAAAGTCCGTCGGCATTGTTGCGGCGATTTCAACTGCTGCCTCCCGCGACACGGGAGTCGGCGTTGTGATGTCGACTTCAACCACCGCTCCCACCGCAAAAGAGCCGTTACCAAGCGCAATGTTCTTGGCGGCCTCGACGGCTTCCTCGTCTCCACCCTCGCTCTCTATAGCTGCCAGAGCCGCTGAATCGGCCAATTCTTGCAGCCTGGATTTCCAGGTGACGGCACTGGTAAGGTCAATGGCCACGCCCAAGACCAAGCATAGCGGTAGCGCCACCAACGCCGCTGCCACGGCAAAGTTTCCGCTCCTATCGAGCAGCAGGTCCTTCAGCTTTCGCATTGAGATGCCCTCGCAGGGAAGCAGGCTAGATCGAATCGCGTTTAAACTTTGCTAAATTAGAATATCCTAATTAAATTGCATGCCGCTGCAGGCTGCGCAGACTTTGGCCAAGCGACTCGCGCTAGGCTATCTCGCTCATCGAGGTATCTACATCTTGCCGAGCTACAGGACCGCAGATCCCGCTATTTGAGTCCGAATGCGCTCGCTGCCTGATCCGAACCCAACATATCCATTGCCGAATGCCCGACCCCCGGCAAGATCACAAGACGCCAGTTAAAGGGCCACCCGTTGGCGCTCGCGACAGCTTGCGCCAACTCGTATGTGTACTGCCCCCGTTCCAGGCGAGTCGCCCCCTGGCGCATAGCGGCCGCGCCTTCGTTCAGCTCGGCATCGCCTGTATCCTCCTCTCCAAGATAGATCGTCAGCGGCAAGGCCAGATACGCTTTCATCTCCTCGGTGGCTTGATCCGGCGTGTAGACGCATCCCGAGGAGACGCAGCCGAGCCCGTAGGCCACGGATTCCGCCAGCGAGGGCAGAACATATGATGATGGATTGGCAACCACCAATCTCTTCGCGTCGGCCAAGGCGAACGCGGCAACACGAGACGTAAATTGGCCGCCGGCGGAATGTCCGAAAAGGTAATACTGCGCGTTCGGCAATCCCTCTCGTGACCTCGCCCAGTTCACCAGGCCCTTCACATACCAGACGGTCCATCGTTCTCGCGGCTGAATAGCGCCGCTGTTGACGATCCCCCCACGTTGATAGCTCCAGCTTGGGAACCTTTCCAAGTCAAAGAGTGGCGCCATGACGATCAGGCAGTTTCGATCAGCGAGAGACTGCGCATAGTCCCTGTAGGAAGACGCCGTTCGGCTCAACCCATGGAAGACGAACAGAATCGCGGGATTGCTGCAGCTCTTGGGGTGGTAGGTATAGACCGTCAGCTTCGTCCCGTTGATGGTTGCTGTGGTCGTACCCTTGCCCACCTTCCAGGCAAGCACCGGGCCTGAGTAAATCAGGCTGCAGGCCATCACCGCCGCAGCCAACAGACGGATCAGAAATCGCACCTGTCGCTCCTATGGACAATCCACATGATGCCATATTCCATTAGAGATTTCTAAACAAATCAAAACCGCCTGGGCGGTAAAGACTTCGTTTCAGTCATGGGGACTTGGCGCTTGCCGAAGGCTGGCCGTCAGCACGAGGGGATAGACAATTTGAGGCATCTGTCCTGGACATCGGCTACTGCACTGCCCAGTCCAGGCGACAAATCGAGCAGCCGATCGATCGTCGCCCGGCCGGCCGCCCCTCCCATTATTTTTGGTTGGTAGTCGAGGCGCGGATCTCTGTTTTGAGCGTAAACGGGGTATATATCCAGACCTATCTGCCGCGCACCAAAGTGGAAGCACGGCAAGATAGACTCACCCCGGCTGCTTCCCGACCCAAAGGCGAAATTGCCGACACTGTATAGTATCGGCCGATCTTTATAGATCTCGATCGGCTGGAGGATATGTGGATGATGGCCGATGACGGCGTCGGCGCCGAAGTCGATAAACTGCCGTGCTTTCACGCGGTTTTGCTCTGTAGGTTGGCGCCGGTATGTAGCAGTAAACCAATGCACCATCACCGCGATCCGATCGACCAGCGGCCGCAGTCGTGCGAGGTCACGCTCGACCAATTCGGGCAGATCTTGAGCGGAGCCTGGAAGTTCGCCACGAGCCGCCGTTCGGTCGTTCCAGTAATATCCGAGAAGTCCGATTCGGATATCCACGCCGTCAAAAATCGCCGGATCGTGGGCCGAGTTCTGGTTCCTACCGCCACCGTACGGTTTGATAGAATGTCGCTCCAGCGTGTCGAGCGTCTCAACTACGCCACCCGGACCGCAGTCCTGAATGTGGTTGTTCGCAATGGTCATGGCAGCAAAGCCGGCGCGGCGTAAGACAGCGGCTGACTTGGGATCGACCTTGTATGAGTATTTCTTACTGGGATCTGCTTCCTCGGATGTGGAGGCGAACGGCCCTTCAAGGTTTCCAGTTATCAAAGCGCTGCGCCTAAAGATCGGCTTGACCCACGCGAGGGGATAGTCCGGGCCGAACCTGCGGATACGATGGCGCATCCGCATGCCCGTCATGACGTCTCCGACCGCGGCGAGATGGTATGGTGCGGTCGTGGACGATGAAAGGAACAGTTCAAGTTGGTCCGGGTCGATGAGATCGCCATCATCCGGAATTATGACTTCTGAAAACTTCTCGCGAATTTTGGCAACATGGCGCTGCACGTCTAGAGAGCCGCTGAGGCGGTGAGGGAGGGGCGGAACTGACGGCGCGAGCAGCATGTCGGTCACAAGCGAACTAAAACCGATCCCGCGATTCTCGAAGATCTCCCGGATCGGCGTTTTGTAAAGCCCGCCGGACGCCACGCTGTCCGTATGAAGAAGGCACGAGACAAAGCTGCGTGGTGATGATCTGATCGACCTGGTTTTGACCCGGGAGGGAGCGAAGGGGCTGTCAGAAAGTCGCCCAAGCTCCAAAAGGGCACCAACAACCAACTCCATGCAGGCAAATTCGTGCCCGAGAAATGCTTTGTGCAGATCCCACATCGCCCCCGCGAGGGCTTGTGCGACCAGCGCCTCCTGCGGCTGCATTTCGTCATCGTCAATGCGGGTCTCATTGGCAAGGCTGCCCGCAGGCACAAACTCAGCATCGTGACGAGCGTGCCAGCACCCGACGTGGGGGCTCGATAGCATGGAGGCGGCCAGATAAGTGCTCACGGCATATTCAAGGGCACCCGGTCTGCTGAACGCGGCACGCGGTGCACGCAACCTGTCGGCCTGCACATCAGCGGTATGACGCACGACGTGAAGCCCGAACGCCTGGTATATTTTGCCGGCGTCGTGGGATGGGTCGCAGCGATAGGTGCCGCCTGAAATTCGTGGCAGCCACCCTTCCGCGGTGACCCCGTGCACCGGACCGAAAAGTAACTCTCCGCAAAGCGGAATTGAAAAGTCGTCGAGATTTTCCGTTCTTGCTGGGTAACGATATCTGGCCCCTTTGACCGGCACCCAGCTGCTGGTGTCCTCAGGACTGCCCGGTCGTGGGCTCGGCCGACGTGCATTGACGATCGCCCTGACTTTCGGCAGGGAGCCTATTCCAGATGAACGAAGTGCATCGTTGATGCGCTGGCTCATCAAGGAGACGTGGTAGTAGACGTTGACCTGGCCAAAGCCCGCGGCGGCCTCGCGGCTTTCCCATCCACCGCAATCGCCATCGCCGGACGGCTTGAAAGAAAAATTGCCATACTCGTCGGGCGACACCTCGCCCATCTGGCCAGTCGGCCAATCCTCTTCCATGCTTGGATGGCTGATGACGTCCACGTACCGCCCACGCAGGCCGCGCCTTCCGGCGCGCTGCGAGAGATAGGGCAATTCGACGTCCGCCAGATACACGCGGCCGCCGGTAAAGTCCGAGTCACATGGCTCCCAGACGTAAACAGAGCCAGTCGCCATATTTACTCCCTTGTCGAGCTTACTGCTTTCGCCGTCATGCCGTGCGCAAAGCAGTAACTGCTGCCCCGAGGTGCCTTCACCCTCGCTTTCCCGTCAATGCGTGTCTATCGGACTACTGTCTTTTTTCTTGTTCCCGGTCGACCCATTGCGGGCACCTGATGCGTCAGTAGCCTCGCCAAGCTCCCGCCGTGCATTGTCCAGCACTTCCGAGAGCGATCCCTCACCGATCAGCTTGAGTTCCTTCGCGACCACATTCGATTTTGTGAGCGGCCATTTGTCTAGCGACGCTGCGCGCACGAAGCCATACGCCGACGGCATGCGGACCATCAGCCAGCCCAGGTTCACCATCTCCGCAGTGAACTCCCGCACAAATTTTGCCCCCCCTATACGACGCCCGGTCAAGCGCCTGAATGTCTTGTAAGACATCCTTGCACGGGTTCTAGGCTCCCCCGCCTTGTTCTTGGTGCGTTGCAGGGCCAAGGCGACGAGTGCTGCCGCGTCGCCTTGCGAAACATTTGGTGTCGCAGTTGCTGAAACAGTATCCATGAACGCTACTCCCTTTTTACCTCAGCAGAGAAACTCCTGCTTGCTGGTGAACTCCAATTGCGTAAGGTCGATTCGAAGGTGGCGACTCCACCTCATCGAACCATGCATCCCGTTTTGCCAGATACGAAATTGCCATTGCATGCATTGCAGCCTTGAGCTGCGGCGGTCGCGACGCAAACGTGGCAGGTTCCGAAACCAGCTCGCCAGATCCCGATGCAAGCGTCATCTTGGCTCCGGACCCATCGGTGCTCCACCGCATCGATAGAGCCAATCCACCGCGTTGTAGATGTCGCCGCAAATCAGGGCCAAGCTCAGTCTCGGCACTTGTCAGAATCAATCTTTCAACAGGCAGCGCCGACAACGCCTGGCGGGATACGAAATCCTCATTGTCGACGATAAAACAGCCACGGTTACCGGCGTTCAGAACTGCTTTGGCGAGGTTTTTGAGAATCTCGCAATTCTCGAGGTCCGTCGCCGTCACCGACACGGCGTGGCAAGCGCCCAGACCGAGACCGTTCTCCGAGATTCTTGCTGGAGAAGCGGCATAAACCAGTGCTTCCAACAAAGGATCCCTGGCCAGCATTTGCGGGGTTGCCCGCTGGCTGAATCCTTGTGGTGCGGTGTTGATGTAGGCGCCTTTCTTCGACAAGAGGCCGATGCTCCGCCCCTCTGCCATGAACCGGTGCTCGATTGCTTTTGCCACCATGCTGGTATGCCGGTCGCCAAGGACGAGCACCGTGGCAACTTCCGATGAAGCCGGATCGTCGTACATATTGGCCAGGATTATCTCGCTCACATCCCTTGCCGTGCCGGCCCGCGGCCAAAGATGAAACTCGATCCCTGGTCTAGCGTTCACCTCGATGACAGTGCACCCGACATCTTTGTGAGATTGCGCAATGTCGGGCATGATCAGATCCAACCCGGCAATACTGAGCCCAATGACCCTGGCGATACGCTCACATAGCTTATGATTGTCCGGATGGACGGAATTTGTAACGTCGACCGGTACCCCTCCGCGTGCGAGGTGACCGTTTGGTCGCAGAACCACCTGGTGCCCGGCAATGGGGATGGTCTCCATCGTAAGATGGTGCAATGACAGGTGTCTAAGCAGGTCGTCGTCGATTTCGAGAGGCGACAGACGCCTGCCGTCCCTGTCGGGTTCCCGATTCAAATCATCGATCAAGTGACGCAGCGTTTTTTCGGCGTCGCCAGTAACCTGCGGCGGGCAACATAGGACTGCCGCCACGACACGAAAATCAACAATCGTCGCTCGATACTCCGGGCCGGCGATGAACTCTTCTACCAGCACGCCATACCGTTCAGACTGAGCCACCTGGCACGCTATGTCGAACGCGGCTTCAACAGCGCGGCGTCCCCGCAGCTTGACTGAAACTCCGCGCCCCTGATTGCCTTGGGCGGGTTTCACCACCACAGATTTGCCCAGCTGCTTGGCGGCAGCGACCGCCTCGGATTTGCTGCGAACCGTAAGCTGGCGCGGTACGGGCAAGCCGGCCTGCGCCAAAAGCCTGTTGCCCAGCCTCTTGTCGAGGGCCACTTTCGCCGACGCAAACGATGTCGAACCGGATATCGTTGAGAAGAGCTGCTTTTGGTTTTTGCCTTGGCCGAGACGAAGATGGTTGCGCGCGACAAACTCGAACGGGATGCGGTTCCTCTTGGCGGCCGCAACCAGCACGGCGGTCGAATTTGAAAGACGCCGTTTCTTTGCTCTTTCCAGGTTCAATTCCCGTGCGAGGGAATACTTCGATGTGGCATCCCCATCTCGCGTTGCCTCGCTGACCGCATCAACGACAGCCGCCGCGGCCGCGCGCGACATTTGCGGGTCGTCCGACTCCCAGACGATCACTGAATTGCTCTCCGACGGATCGCTCACCAACGTGGCCACAGTTGGAAACGAATAAAAATTCATCGCGCGGCGAAGCTCGAGGTCCGCGGCCAGGATCGCATCAGCAAGATACGAAGCTACCAAAGCATCCTGCTCGCATTCCGGAAAGAGACCGGAAAGCACCAATCGGACCTCATCAGTAAAACCGGACACGCGGGCAGTAGCCAGTTGCCCCAAATTCAACGTCAATTTAACGACTGTATTCGCGTTATACACGTTGAGGCCGGATAGCGTCTTGAACCCGGTGATCTCAAACGGCTCTAATTCCCCAACTGGGCATACTATGGCCATACATTTTGCCCCCCGAATTAACCTTCCGTCTGCTTTACGAAAGGTTCCTGCCTCCATCGCTTGCGCGCAACCCTCAGTTATATTATGGTTAGCTAATGGTTAAGGCAACAAAAAAATAAAAGAAGGTTGGAGCCGGAGGAAAATAATTCTTAAATAAAGTTTTAAATAAAAAGACTCGGACTGCGTAATTGAAGTAGCGTTGGGGTGGGTATCATGTCTGTTTGTAGAATTCAGCGCGGGCGCATGAAGAAAGCCAAGCGTTCGTTCGCGACTCGCCGGGTCGCGGCCTCGCATATGCGCACGTTGATCACAGGTTCCTTGCAGCCGGTCGCAGGCGATCTTGTCCTGGCTCGTGTGGACAAACTCGGCAATCACAGCAGATTGGAACTGATCAACGGGAGAAAGGCGATCATGTTTCCCGGCGATGAGATAATCATTTGCTATGGAAACAGATACGCACCGGACCAGTTCGAAGCTGTTATTGGCCCTGATCTCGGACCATGTGACCTAGTGGCGGGGGGAGGCATCGCAGCGTGTGAGCTTTCCAGACATGATCGCATGATCGCGCCAACGAAGATCACCCCTCTCGGACTGATCGGGGACAAGTTCGGTCGCCGATTGAATGTTTGGGATTACAAGGTCAGCTCCGACGACCTTCGCCCCTCTCTGCCGATTGTCCTGTCGCTGGGAACATCCATGAACGCGGGAAAGACATTGACGGCGACGTCGTTGGTAAGAGGTTTCAAAAGAGCAGGGCTTAAGGTTGCCGCGCTGAAGATTACCGGAACTGGGTCCGGTGGCGACACCTGGATTGTGCGCGATGCGGGCGCTGACATCGTTCTTGATTTCACCGACGCCGGGTTTGCAACCACTTATCTTGCCTCAGTGGAAATGATCGAAAAGGGCGCTTTCCGCCTGCTGAACCATGCAGCCGAAAATGGATGCGACGTTGCTGTCATCGAGATTGCCGACGGGCTGCAGCAGAAGGAAACGTCCGAGCTAATTCTGGCGGAATCATTTCGCAGCATGGCTCTTGGCACAATATTCGCGTCCTACGACGCGATGGGTGCAAAGTATGGAGTGGATACGTTGCGCGCTGCCGGCCACAAGGTGCTGGCCATCAGCGGCAGACTTGGCCGATCACCGCTTGGCGTGAGAGAGGCTGAGGAAGCTACCGGGCTGCATTGCTATTCCCCGTGGGATCTCCAGGATGGCGCGCTCGGTCCTGTGTTTAGGGCCCGCGCTGCGGAAAAACTGTCCAACGGACAGAGCAACAACCCGTACCTGCGGCGCATTGCGGCATCGTCGGAGGCAGCCATGCCGCTCGGCGTGGATCGAGCCCATTCTCACCAACTCCGGATTGATTTCTTGGCAAAGGTCGCGCGCGAGTTGATTGTAGCCGAACTGGGAGAAGTAAATGCCAATGGCAGCCTGGCGACGTGGCCCAGTCCATTCGGAAGCATCTTGGTCACGCTGCCTGAGCGGCCTTCCCAGGGTTCCCAGGGTTCCCAGGGTTCTATCCCCACATTCATGTCGGTGCAGGCGCCCGCGGAACTAGTAGAGGCAGCAGTGCTGGCAAAAAGCCGCGGTGCCCTCAAGTCGTCGCTCGGCGGCATCGTGCAGGCCCTCGGCTGCGCTCCGCTCCCGGCTGCCCGGATGTCCTACCTGCTGAACGAAACCTGGTCAATGTTTGAGGCGGCCGATCATCACGATAGACCTCTGCAAAACGCACTTGAGGCGCCGCCGTTGGATGCTCATGATGACATTGATGCGGTGATCATGAATTTCTCTGGCCTCTTCAATGAGCATTCTGATCAGCACGCTCCCCTTGGACGCGCGTGAAAGACGGTGTCCCGATGAACACACGAGGCAGGCGTCGGTATAGCGGCCCCCTCAGCGAAATGTGGAGAAAGTCGATACCCGGCCTTGCGGCTCTGGTGGTATTCAGCGTGTTTATCAATGTTTTGCGCTTTGCCGGCCCGCTCTATCTCATACAGATATTCGACCGGGTCATCTCGAGCCGCAGCGTTGAAACCCTTGTCATCCTGACCCTGGCTGCCTTGCTCGCCCTGGTAGCCGGCGTCGCACTGGAAACCATTCGCCGTCGCATGCTCTCGCGCTGGAGTGTCTGGATCGAGCATCAGTTGACCAGCCAGTCCGTGAAAGCCGGATTGACGTCAGGCGTAGCCAATCCGCCGCTTCTGGCCAGCATCGAAAAGGTCTCCAGCTTTGTTGAACGCGGGCTATCTGCCTGGCTGGATGTCGTTTGGGCACCGATTTTCCTGTTGTGTGTGTACTTCATCCATCCGGTTCTCTGGCTGATCGCGCTGGCAGCTACCGTTTTGCTGGTTGGTATGAGCCTGTTGAAGGAAAAGTTCACACGCGAACCCCGTCAAGCGGAACGCGATGCCGCCAAGCAGGCAAAAGAGGTGTTGGTTTCGGCGGAGCGGCACAAGGACGTTGTTAGTGCCTTTGCAATGGCGGACGCAATCGCCGGGCGCTGGGGTAGGAGCCGGGCGGACGGCTTCCTGCAAAGAGACCGGCTTAATGCTTGGGGATCCAGCCTGGATGCCGCGATCCGGGTGCTAAATCGTAGCCTCTACATTATTCTGCTGGCCTCCGGCATATGGCTGTTCCTGAACGACCAGGCGTCGCTTGGGGGGATATTTGCAGCCCGACTCATAGCCAACTTCGCTTACAGGATGGTTGGCAAAGCGGTTGGGGAACTCAGAGGCCTCCGCGAGGCGCGCGAAGGATACGCCAAAATCAAGGCGGACCTGGCCAGGCCGTCGGACGGGGACCCGTCCTTGCTGCCTGGAACTTCGCGCGGCACACTAATTCTTGATGAAGTAGCGTTCAGGCACGCGGGATCGCGAGAAGACGTATTCAGGAAACTGTCGCTGTCGCTGGCGCCAGGCGAGTTGCTATTGGTCATCGGGCGCGCAGCGACCGGCAAGACAACGCTCTCCCGCCTCCTGATAGGCTTGCTCAAGCCACGAACCGGACAGGTTCGCCTGGGAGACATGAACGTCACTCGGCTTCCGGATCATGTTAGAGCCGAGGCCATTGGCTATTTGCCACAGCAGGTCGAACTGTTCGAGGGAACCGTCGCCCAGAATATTGCCCGGTTTCAACAAAGCTCCATCGATGATGTGGTTTCTGCTGCAAAAATAGCAGGAATCCACCATGTTATTATTCGCCTGGACCAAGGCTATGACACAGTGCTTGACGACACGATCGGGCTGTCTGGCAGCGAACGGAAACGGATTGCGCTTGCAAGGGCGCTGTTTCGCGCTCCGAGACTTATCGTTCTGGACGAGCCATTCGCCAATTTTGACAGTTCGTCGAGAAGGGCGCTTGAAGCAGCGGTGAAAGTCATGAAGGGATCGGGATGCTCGGTAGTCATTACCATGTCGGGACAAACCAACCGTCTTGTCGGATTGATCGACCGGACGCTGATCCTGGGCGGCCGAACGCCTGAGCTCTCCGATCCCACGGAGCGCGCGGTTCGTTCCGTGAAAACTGAGTTGCGGAGTGTAAAGTGACAGTCCCGCTCGCCGTTGGCGCCAAACAACCCGGAGACGATCCTGCGCCCTTTGGTAAGAACTTCATTGTTCTCGGTTTCGCGATAATCGCAATTTTTTCGACCCTGACCGGCATGTGGCTTGTTGCGGCTCCAATCCAGGGTGCCATTGTTGCCAACGGGTTGGTGGAGGTAGCCTCAAACGTAAAGACAGTGCAGCATCTCGAAGGTGGGATTGTATCCGAGATATTGGTTCAGGAGGGCGATCGCGTGTCGCCAAGTCAGGTCCTGGTACGACTGCAGAGCACTGCTTCTACGGCCGCTGCGAACGAAATCAAGGCGCAATGGTACGAGGCGAAAGCCACCGAGGCACGGTTGATCGCCGAGAGAGACGGCAAGGACTCAATCGAAATTCCGCCAGAGTTAAAGGACCCCGGTAAAATGGCGGCCGAGGCTGTCTCCGGCCAGGAGAGTATCTTTCGAACACGTCAGACCCTGCTTCGTGAGAGACTTTCCCTGCTGCAGCAAACGACCGGCAGCCTGCAGAAGGAGATAGAGGGCTATGAAGGGCAGGTGGCTGCGGCCACACGGAAACTGGAGTTGATCGAGGAGCAACTAGGCGATGTTCGTGCCCTTTATCAAAAGAAGCTGGTGGTAAGGACGCGCCTGACAGATTTGGAGACTGAAAAGGCGGATGTGGGAGGCGACCTGAGCGGCTATATCGCGTCAATTGGCGTTGCCAGGCAAAAAATGGAGGAGACGAAGTTCAAGGTTGCTGAACTTAACGCATCCACGGCGGCCGACATTGTCGCTGAGCTTGGGGTGGTGCGTGCCAAGATATATGAATCCGCTCAACGAATAGCCGCCGCCGATGACGTGATGACAAGAACCGAGATCCGCGCTCCCATCGGAGGCACCATAGTGGGGCTCAAGATTCACACCATTGGCGGGGTGATAGCAGCAGGCGATCCTCTGATGGATATCGTGCCCGTCGACGACAACTTCGTCGTGATTGCCAACGTGGACCCGCTCGACGTCGACCAGGTGAAAGTGGGGCTGCACGCGACCATCTGGCTCAGCGCGGTGGGCAGGCGGTATCAGCAGCCCATGAACGGTGATGTCCGCACCCTTTCAGCAGACCGGCTGGTCGATCCGCGCACTGGCAAGGCATTTTATGCAGCTCGCATCGTTCTGACACCTCAGTCCCTGAAGGCAACGCCCGTGGCATTGCAAGCCGGAATGAACACACAAGTGATGATCGAGACTGGAGCGAGGTCAGCATGGGAATATCTTAGCGCTCCGGTCTACGCTGCCATGGGTCGGGCTCTGCGCGAACAATAGGATTGGCTATCGGGGCAGCCGTCGTTGGGTTGGATTGTGAGCGCAGCGCAAGCTCAGCGCCTCCACATCTCAAAAGATAGCGTGCACCTGCTGGGGTGAGAGAAGAGCCCATAAGCGCTAACTTTACACCAAGACGACGCTTCTTGCAGCGGCGGATTGGCTTTTGCGCCGTCTTGGTGNAGCGCCAGGATCAGGTGGGCCGTCAGCCAGCTTCGAGCGAGCCGCTCATCTCGCGCGGGAAGCTTATGGATGCCCGTAGGCGCGATCGCCAACAACAATGTCGCCTTGGCGTAGCGGAACACGCAAGAAGCTTTCACCCCCGCGCACGTCGCTGATCTCCAGATGCGCGAAGCGTGCGAGCGCCGGTTCGTAGGTGGCATGCACCCGCCAGTCCGTGCCGGCACTGCCAGGGCGCGAGATCGAACTTCATCGACAACGCGCAGCCGGCGCCCCGTCGGCGCCGCGCTTTTGGCGCAAGCCTTTTGGAGCAAGGCGCCGGCAATGTCGCCGAGCCAATCGGCGGCTGCGCGCAAGCGCTTCAAAAGAGCAACGTCGGAAAGGCTCGCAAGAATGTCGGCCAAATGCAGAGGCCGGAAACGGCGGTTCCAAGAAGAACCCCGTCATGCAAACCCATGCCGCTTTCGCCTCTGCCGATTAGCCAAGCCATTTGGGCCCGTTGACCCTGCAGCCGCGGTCGAAGTCGTCACCGATCGGGCTGAGTCGCGTGCCGGGGTTTATCGTTGCCGAATTGCTGGGAGCAAGCGTCGCCATGGCTTGGCCGGATGGCTGCTCGCCGAGCCCGCACCAGTCACATCAATGAAAGCAGCAAAATGATCGTCACCATCTATCACAATCCCGATTGCGGCACTTCGCGCAACACGCTCGCCATAATCCGGCAATCGGGCGAGACACCGGAAGACATCGAGTATTTGAGAACCCCGCCATCACGAGAAAAGCTCATTGGGTTGATCGCCGCCACGGAAACCACGCGATTTGCTGCGCGAGAAAGGCACGCCCTATGCCGAACTTGATCTGGTCAATCCCAAGCGGACCGACGACGAAATCCTTGATTTCATGCTGGCGCATCCGATCCTGATCAACCGGCCGATCGTGGTCGGTCACACCTCTTGGCGTGGTTCCAGGCCGGCCCTCGGAAGCGGTTCTCGACATCCTGCCTAATCCCGATATCGGGCCGTTCGTGAAAGAGGATGGCGAAGTCGTGGTCGACAACAAGGGTAAGCGCATCGCCTGAAAAGAACCACGCGGCCGATGACACGTTGCCGAACGTCGACGACGAGCAGTTTCGGCCGATCGAAATGCAGGCTCTGCTGGACGCGCCCCGCTCCATTCACAAACCGCGCGTGCTGATGCTCTACGGATCTTTGCGCGAACGGTCCTATTCCCGGCTCGCTACGGAGGAGGCTGCCCGTATCCTGCGCCGTTTGGGTGCCGAGGTGCGTATCTTCAATCCCTCGGGCCTGCCACTCCCCAATTCGACGTTTGCCGATCATCCGAAGGTCCAGGAACTGCGGGATCTGTCGATTTGGTCGGAGGCCCAGGTCTGGTGCTCTCCGGAACGGCACGGGTCTATGACAGGAGTAATGAAGGCGCAGATCGACTGGCTGCCGCTCTCGATGGGCGGGATACGCCCGACGCAAGGCAGGACGTCGCTGTGATGCAGGTGTCGGGTGGCTCGCAGAACTTCAACGCCGTCAACCAGCTGCGCATTCTCGGGCGATGGATGCGGATGGTCACCATCCCCAACCAGTCGTCAGTGGCGAAGGCCTTCGCCAAGTTCGACGAGGCCGACCGCATGAAGCCCTCGTCGTACTACAACCGGATTGTCGACGTGATGGCGGAACTGGTGAAGTTCACGCTCCTTCTGCGCGACCGTTCCGCCTACCTGACGGACCGCTATTCGGAGCGTGTCGAAAGCGCGGAGGAGGTCGCCAAGCGGGTGAGCCAACGGTCAATCTGAGACGCGTTCCTAACACCCTTGACGGGCGACTGCATATTTCCATATTGTTCGAAATTGGCTTGACGGCGCGAGCTGCCACGGTTAATCCTAATTCCATGAAACTCGAACAAGCTGCATCCCAGCTCGAAAGTCTCGGAAATCCGACGCGGCTCCAGCTCTATCGCATATTGGTCAGGGCAGGGGACGAAGGACTGCCTGTCGGCAGTATCCAGGAGAGACTCGAGATCCCGTCTTCAACGCTGTCGCATCACCTCAAGCGGCTGGTCGATACGGGACTTGTCACCCAGGAGCGTCAGGCGACGACGCTGATCTGCCGCGCCAACTATCCCGGCATGAATGCGTTGATCGGCTATTTGGCTGACGAGTGCTGTGCCGACGCAAAATGTGCGCCCTCGACCACCAAAGTTGTCGCCTGATTTTTTGCGCGAATAATTCGAAGATACTGGAAGGATCGAAAAAATGAACGACATGGCAGATCTCCCGGTGGCAGTGATCGGCGCGGGGCCGGTGGGTCTCGCCGCGGCCGCTCAACTGATCAGCCGTGGACTGAAGGTGAAGGTTTACGAGGCTGGTTCGCACGCGGGTTCGAACCTGTTGGACTGGGGGCACGTTCGCGTTTCACGCCCTGGCGCTATTGCGTTGACGCTGTCGCTCGACGGCTGCTCGAGGGCCATGGATGGACAATGCCGGAGCTCGAGGCATTTCCCACCGCTGATGAGATCGTAAACCAATACATCGGCCCGCGCGCAGCTTCCGGAACTGGCACCGTCCATCGAGACCAACGCCCGCGTCATCGCCGTGTCCCGCTGGGGCGCCGACAAGGTCGTCAGCAAGGGGCGTGAACTGAGGCCCTTCATGCTGATGGTTGAAACCACGAGTGGACAGCGCCGGGATACTGCCCGGGCCGTCATCGATGCGTCAGGCACATGGCAAACACCGAACCCGCTCGGCGTCGGCGGCCTGTCCGCTGAAGGCGAGAGCGAGTTCCGCGACCGGATCGGCTACGGCATCCCCGATGTCCTGGGCCGGGATCGCGACCTCTACGCTGGCCGCACTACACTCGTGGCGGGAGCCGGTCATTCCGCTGCCAATGCCTTGCTGGAACTGGCCAATCTGTCAGAAAGCGCTCCAGACACTTCTGCAATCTGGACGACGCGCAGCACCGACCTGGTACGGATCTACGGTGGCGGCGATGCTGACGCTTTGCCCGCACGCGGTGAACTCGGCTCCGAAGTCAAGGACCTTGCCGAAAGCGGCCGCGTTCGTCTTGTGACCGGCTTTGCCACCACAGCCATCCGTGAGGTAGGTGGTCGCCTGCTTGTGGACGGGCAAACCAAAGATGGTGTTCTGACCATCGGTCCTGTCGACAGGATTATCGCGGCCACGGGCCAGCGCCCGGACCTCGTTCTGACCCGGGAACTGCGGCTCGATCTCGATCCATGGCTTGAAAGCGTAAAGGCCCTCGGCCCTCTCATTGATCCAAATGAGCACTCTTGCGGGGACGTCCCCCCGCATGGCCACCGTGAACTCAGCCATCCGGAACCGGGGTTCTATACGGTCGGAATCAAGAGCTATGGCCGTGCGCCGACGTTCCTGCTGCTGACGGGCTACGAGCAGGTTCGCTCCGTCGCTGCGGCGATCGCCGGTGACATGGCGGCGGCCGATGCCGTTCAACTGGTGCTGCCGGAGACCGGCGTCTGCACGGTGCCGGCATCGTTTTCCGGCTCAGCTTCGAAAGGCTGCTGCGGTGGCCCGGCGGCCGAGGCGGTTGACGCCTGCTGTGTCGCGGACGCGCAAGCGAAGGAGGGTGGCAAGGCTGGCTGCGGCTGCAGCGCCGCGGCATGACCTTTTCGCCTCAGCCGATTGCCGTCGTGCGCGGGCGTCGCACGATCATCACGACGCTCGGCGTGACACAGATCATGGCGTGGGGATCATCGTATTATCTCCCCGCTGTTATTGCGCCGTCAGTCGCTGCGGATACAGGCTGGCCTCTGCCCTGGGTCGTCGGAGGCCTGTCTCTCGGATTGCTCACGGCGGGAGTTATCTCGCCGCGTGTCGGGTCTTCGATCGAACGGCACGGTGGCCGCAACGTTCTGGCCTTCAGCGCGGGATGCATCGGGCTCGGCCAGGTCGGACTTGCGGTAGCCCCCAATCTGGCCGCCTACATCGCCGCGTGGCTGGTTATCGGCCTCGGCATGGGGGCAGGGCTATACGACGCTGCTTTCGGCACCCTTGGCCGGCTCTACGGCCATGGTGCGCGCTCTGCTATCACGACGCTCACTCTGTTCGGCGGCTTTGCGAGCACGATCTGCTGGCCGATCTCGGCCTTTTTGCTGGTTGAGATAGGGTGGCGCGGCACGTGCCTGGCCTACGCCGCTGTCCAGCTCTGCCTCGCCTTACCGCTTTACCTTGTGATCTTGCCTCGCGGCCTGCCGCAACCGCTTGTCAAGGCCGCATCGAGTGCGGCAGTGACGCCTGCTCTCCAAACCGGCTCCAATCTACCGATCATGGTCGTGCTCGCCGCGACCCTGACCCTTGCCGCCGTGATCTCCTCGACCCTGTCGGTGCATCTGCTGACGATCCTGCAGAAGGGCGGCATGACGCTTGCGGCGGCGGTGGGGCTTGGAGCCCTTGTCGGTCCGTTCCAGGTGGCTGCGCGGACAATCGAGATGGTGATCGCACGGTTCCATCACCCGATCTGGACCAGTTTCGCTTCGGTGACCTTCGTTGCGATCGGGGGTGTCTGCTCTCTGGCTCGGCATGCCGATCGTTCCGTTGGCACTCGCATTCTACGGAGCAGGCATTGGCCTAGAGTCCATCGTGCGTGGAACACTCCCGCTCGCGATGTTCGGCTCTAATGGCTACGCCAAGCTGATGGGCCGCCTTGCCATGCCGAGCCTGATTGCCCAAGCGGCGGCGCCCTCCCTAGGCGCGTTGCCTCTAGAGCGCTTCGGTGCCACGGCACACTGGCGACACTTTCCGCCCTTGCGCTGATTAACGTCGCCCTGGCATGCGGTTTGGGTTGGCTGATTTTCAGTCGACGGAATTTTCAGGTGCAACCGCAATAGTGTGGCTAGCGGTGGCGGTTTCGCGCTAAACTTGTTCACATTGTCCGCGAATGGTAGCGAGAGAGCGCTACCGCCTTTCCCCCCACTCGTCGAGCTACCGGTTCCTGCTTAGGTGGTGCGGGTGAGCTGTGTCGCTGCTATCTGCCGCCAGACATGCGCGCCAGCATGACATATGATGAAAGTGACAACCCGAGGAGTGGGAGCCGGAGTCGATGTCTGGACGTCCGGGTTCGGAACTGCGCTGCGGATGGCCAACGCATGGAGAAGGAGTGCCTGTCAGTTCAGGGTTCTACCGTTCCCTGCCGTGCTGCCCAGTCGAACGGGTAAAGGCAATAGAAATAACCGGTCCGTTCGGTGGCGATGTATTTCAGATGGGTGCCGTTGGGCAGCCACACGATGTCGCCCGGATTGCACTCATGGCGGCCATCGTCAAGTTCGATCGTCAAGGTGCCTTCGTGGATGAACAGCACCTCGTCATAGGTCACGGTCCAGTCGATCGAGGCGTTCTCGAGATACTCTATGCCGCCGCCCATTGTCCGACTGATATCGGCATTGATGAGGCGGGCAATCGAGGATGTGCCGGTCGGCGTGACCGACGGCTTCAGGGTCAATTCGCTGTGCTTAAATATCTTGGCCTTGGACACAGTTCATCCTTTCGTTGCGCGGAGGTTGGCTTTCGAAGGGGTGACGCCTGACGGGGCCAATCCCGCCAGCCATCTGGTCACGAGGCCGGGCTTGCGGCCGGCATGTTCGAGATCGTCGCGCCGCCGCACCGCGCCGCGGACGAAATGCGCGCCGACAAACCGGAATGGTTCTGGTGGAAAGCCTCGCGTCACGGGGCGCACGAGCACCGAATGGGTGAGTTCGGATTCCCCGCCGGTCAACAGGCTGGTCAGGATCTTGCCGCCAAGATAGGCCACCGTCGTGCCGTTACCTGAAAAGCCGTAGCCGTAGACGATATCGCTGTTGGCGGGAAAGGCGCCAAACAGCGGCACGCCGCTGACTGTCCGGTCGATCGGGCCGTTCCACGAAGTCTCGAGCGGAAAGTCGGCGAGCGCCGGGTGACCGTCCCGCAACGCGCGGCGCATGTCGGCGACCCGCGGCGATGGACCGTGAAAACGCCGATCGACGACGCCTCCGAGGCCGATGACGCCGCCACTGACGCCGACAGACAGGCGGCCATCGCGCGTCGGCGACCACCCTCCAACGAAGACGCGGGAATCGATCATCAGCGGCGCACGGCGGTAGCCGACCTTGTCGAGAAGGTCCGGAATGGGTTTTGACATGGCGTCGTCGCTGGAGATGTTGAAGATTGCCGGCGCCAGTTCCGGAATGGAGCCTGACCAGGCATTCATGGCAAGCACGATCTTGCCGCAGGACACTGTTCCTTTCGCCGTTTCCACCGTGAGCTTGCCCCGTCGGGAAAACCGCTTCATCGGCGACTTTTCATAGATCCGAACGCCGCGCTTTAGCGCTGCCCGACGCAGGCCGCGCACCAGGAACCCTGGATGCACGGTTGCCGACGACGCATCGAACGCGCCGCCGAGGTGGCTCGTCGTGCCGGCCATCGCCGCGATCTCGTCGCACGAAACGCGTCGTGCAGGCACGTAGCCATGCGCCGCCAGCTTGTTCAATGCGTCGTCCCAGGCCCCCAGCTGGGCTTCGCATGTCGCGCCCCAGATCCAGCCGATGCGATCGAACCAGCTGTCTATTCCCTCGGCCTTGCAGAAGGCGTCGATGCCGCCGATCGCGGCTTCGGACGCCTTGATGATCGAAAGCGCATCGTTGCCCTCGCGCAGCGCGGCAAGCGCGCTGTATTTCGTCCATGCCGAAAGTACCATTCCGGAATTGCGGCCGCTCGGGCCACCGCCGCAAATGTCGCGCTCGATAATGACAATGTCGAAGTCCGGATTGTGCTCCTTGAGGCGAATGGCGGTCCACAGTCCGAGATAGCCGCCGCCGACGATGCAGATGTCGGCCTGCGTCGCCTCTTCGAGCGGAGGCGCAAGGTTCGGGTCCTCGGGCAGGGCTTGCCGCAGCCAGTGGCTTCGCCAGACGATGTCCTTTTCCGGCAGCTGCATCACGATGCGCCTGCCGCGGACAGCCGGCGCTCCACCAGCCTGACCCAAAGGCTCGCGCCGATAGGCAGGATAGCATCGTTGAAATCGTAGTTGGTGTCGTGAGCCGCGGCCTGGTGCGCATCGTCGGCCTGGCCGAGCAGGAAATAGCAGCCGGGCCGCTGTTCCAGCATGTAGCAGAAATCTTCAGAACCCATCTCGGGAGGCGGATCGATGACGAGACTTGCCGGT
>NZ_AYVK01000055.1:0-37705 GCF_000503155.1 Mesorhizobium sp. LSJC285A00 | reverse complement strand
GACCAGGGCCGCGTCGTGCTCGACGGCGAGGTGCTGGCCAATGGCGGCCATGCGGTGCCGGCGCACCGCCGCGGCATTGGCCTGGTGGCGCAGGACGGCGCCCTGTTCCCGCATCTCAGCATCGGCGACAATATCGGCTTTGGCATGGCCCGCGGCGAGGACCAGCGCGCCGAGCGCATCGCCGAGCTCGCCTATACCGTCGGGCTCGACAAGGCGATCCTCAAGCGCCGCCCGCACCAGCTCTCCGGCGGCCAGCAGCAGCGCGTGGCGCTGGCCCGCGCCATGGCGATGAAGCCCAGGCTGATGCTTCTCGACGAACCGTTCTCGGCGCTCGACACCGGTCTGCGCGCCTCGATGCGCAAGGCGGTCGCTGAATTGCTGGAAGCCGCCGGGATCACCACCATCCTGGTCACCCACGACCAGGCCGAGGCGCTGTCCTTCGCCAGCCAGGTGGCGGTCATGCGCGACGGAAAGTTCTCTCAGATCGGCACACCGCGAGAACTCTATCTGCAGCCGAAAGACCGCATGGTTGCCGAGTTTCTTGGCGACGCCATCATCTTGCCGGCAAAGATTTCAGGCGGCTTTGCCACCTCTTCGCTCGGCCGCATCGCGGTCGACTCGAAGGAGCGGCTGGATGTCGCCCGCATCATGCTGCGGCCGGAACAGGTGCAGGTGAAGCGCACGTCGCGCGAAGGCATGTCGGGGCCTGTAGGTACGATCTTCGCCGAGGTGACGGATTCGGAGTTCGCCGGCTCGATGTGCACCATTGCGGTGCGGTTGTTGAACAACCCCGATCCGCCCGACGCCGCGGCGATCGGCAGCACACCGCTGACCTTACGCAAGCCGGGTATCGACGCGCCTGCCGTCGGCGAGATCGTGCGCCTGACCGTCTCCGGCAAGGCGCATGTCTTCGCCTGAACTGCCGATGCGTCGGATTGGCGCGAGCGGCTGCGTCAATCGACTCGTTTCCCAGCATTGTCGAACCAATGCAGCTTCTCGGCCCTGGCCACGACGCGCAGTTGATCGCCGGGTTTGGCCGTGGCGCGGCCGGCCACACGCACGACGATGCGGTTGCCGCCGGCGGCACAGTGAAGAAAGCTTTCGGCTCCCACAGGTTCGACCGCCTCGACCGCCGCAGGCAGAATAAGCGCGCCGGATGATGCCTCGGCACTGAAGGTGACGTCGGCATCCTCAGGGCGGAAGCCAAGCGTGGCGGCGTTCGTAGGCGCGAAGTCAACCGTCTTGCCGTCGGTCAGCGCCGGACCAGCCGGTCCTTGCGAAAGAGGCAGAAGGTTCATCGGCGGCGCTCCGATGAAGGAGGCGACGAAGGTCGATGCCGGCTTCTCGTAGATGTCGAGCGGCGCGCCCGTCTGCTCGACCAACCCGCCATTCATGACGACGAGAATATCGGCCAGCGTCATCGCCTCAAGCTGGTCGTGGGTGACGTAGACCGAGGTGACACCGAGCGAGCGCTGCAAATTCTTGATTTCGACCCGCATCTGGCCGCGCAGTTTGGCGTCGAGGTTGGAAAGCGGTTCGTCGAACAGGAAGACTTTTGGATTGCGCACGATTGCGCGACCCATGGCCACGCGCTGGCGCTGGCCGCCGGAAAGCTCGCGCGGGCGCCGGTCGAGCAGCGCCGTGAGCTCCAGCACCTTGGCGGTCGAGCGAACCCTGCTGTCGATCTCGTCCTTGGGAGTACCCCGGTTGCGCAACCCGTAGGCCATGTTGTCGTAGACCTTCATATGCGGATAAAGCGCATAGTTCTGGAACACCATGGCGATGTCGCGCTCGGTCGGACCGATCGTGTTGACGATCTTGCCGTCGATGGCGACGGTGCCGGAAGAAATGGTCTCAAGCCCGGCGATCATCCGCAGCAGCGTGGACTTGCCGCAGCCGGACGGCCCAACCAGCACGCAAAGCTCCTTGTCGGGAATGGCGATCGAGACACCCCTCACCGCCTCGACGCCGCCGGGATAGACTTTCTTCACATCCTTCAGATCGATGGTCGCCATCAGCTTCTCACTTTTCGGTATCGACCAGTCCGCGCACGAACCAGCGTTGCATCAGCACCACGATCAGGATCGGCGGCAGTATGGCCAGCATCGCGGTGACCATGACCAGATGCCATTGGGTATCGGCATCGGCGAAGGAGACCATCTTTCTAAGTGCGATGACGATGGTGTTCATGTCATTGCTGTTGGTGACGAGCAGCGGCCACAGGTACTGCGTCCAGCCATAAATGAAGAGGATGACGAACAGCGCCGCGATGTTGGTGCGCGACAGCGGCAGCAGGATGTCGAAAAAGAATCGCCATGGTCCGGCGCCGTCGACACGCGCCGCTTCCACCAACTCACCTGGGATGGTCATGAAGAACTGGCGAAACAGAAGCGTGGCGGTGGCCGAGGCGATCAGCGGAATGATCAGGCCGGCATAGGTGTCGATCATGCCGAGATCGACCATCACCTTGTAGGTCGGCAGGATGCGCACCTCGACGGGAAGCATCAGGGTGATGAAGATCAGCCAGAAGAAGACCATCCGAAGCGGAAAACGGAAGAACACGATCGCATAGGCCGAAAGGATCGAGATGAAAATCTTCCCCACCGCGATGCCGAGCGCCATGATCGTGGTGTTGAGCAGCAATCGGCCGACACTGACGCCGCCGATGCGGCCGACACCGCCGAACAGCGCCTCGCTGTAATTGTTCCAGACCTGGTCGCCGGGCAAAAGAGGCAATGGCGGCTTGAGGATGGTCTGCAGCGTCTGCGTGGAGGCAACGAAGGTGTAGTAGATCGGGAAAGCGACGATCAGGATGCCCAGGATGAGCACGGCGTGGGCGATGAGGGCGCGAAGCGGGGACTGACCAATCATCGCTCGCGCTCAACCGTAGTGGACTTTGCGTTCCACATAGCGGAACTGGATGGCCGTGAGTGAGATGACGATGACCATCAGGATGACCGACTGCGCGGCCGAATCGCCGAGGATCAAATTGACGAAACCGTCATTGTAGACCTTGTAGACCAGCGTCTCGGTGGCCTTGCCTGGCCCGCCGCCGGTGACGGCATGAACGATACCGAAAGTGTCGAACAGCGCATAGACAGTGTTGACGACCAGCAGGAAGAAGGTCGTCGGTGCGAGCAGCGGGAAGACGATGGTCCAGAAGCGCTTCGTCTCCCCGGCGCCGTCCATGGCCGCCGCCTCTATCAACGTCTTCGGCACCGCCTGCAGCCCGGCGACGAAGAACAGGAAATTGTAGCTGATCTGCTTCCAGGCAGCCGCAGACACCAGCAGGATCATGGCTTGGTTTCCGTTAAGCAAGGGATCCCAGGCGATGCCGAGACCTCTCAAGGCGTAGGCCAGCGAACCGATCGAGGGGTTGAACAGAAACAGCCACAACATGCCGGCAATCGCCGGCGCCACCGCATACGGCCAGATCAGCAGCGTGCGATAAAGGCCTTTGCCGCGCACCACCTTCTCGGCCATGACGGCAAGCAACAGGGCCACACCCATGGCGACCATCGCGGTCGCCAGAGAGAACACCAGCGTAACTTTGATCGAGTTGAGGTAGGCCGGGTCGGCCAGCACCTTGCGAAAATTGGCGAGCCCGACGAACTTGCTCTTCAGCCCGAACGGGTCTTCCCTAAGCATCGACTGGTAGAGCGCCTGCCCGGTCGGCCAGTAGAAAAAGATCAGCGTAATGGCGAGTTGCGGCGCCACCAGCAGGTAAGGCAGGGTCTTGTTGGGAAAGACGACGCGTGGAGACAGGGTGATTCCCTCGCTATTCAGGAAATCGTCCACGCGGGTCCGCGTGGACGAGGTTCAACTGACAATCGCTTCAGTTTCCGATCGCTTCCTGAATCGCCTTGTTGCCGCGTGCGACCGCGTTGTCGAGCGCCTGCTGCGCAGTCTGCTGGCCGGCCAGCATCTTCTCGAACTCCTCATTCTCGATGTCGCGCACCTGCGGCAGGTCGACGAGGCGCACGCCCTTCGAGTTCTCGGTCGGCGCCTTGCCCAGCATCTGCAGGATCGGCGTCTCACGGCCCGGGTTCTTGTCATAGAAGCCGGACTTCTTGGTCGCCTCATAGGCAGCGAGCGTCACCGGCAGATAACCCGACTTCTGATGCAGATACTCCTGCACTTCGGTCTTGGACAGGTAGGAGAAGAACGCCGCGACGCCCTTGTATTCCTCGTCCGATTTGTTGCCGAACACCCACAGGCTGGCGCCGCCCGGCGTGGTGTTCTGGGGCGCGCCCTTGGCGTCACTATCATAGGGAAGCTGGCCGATGCCGTAGTTCATGCCCGACTTGACGATGTCACCGAGACCCCCCGACGATTCGGTGAAGATGCCGCATTCTCCGGCAAGAAAGATCTGCTTGGCTTCGGATGTACGGCCGCCATATTTGAAGGTGCCGTCCTTGGCCAGGTCGGCGAGCGCCTGGAAATGATTGACGAAGATCGGCGCATTGATCTTGAGCTCGACGTCGGTTCCGGCAAGTCCGTTCTGGTTGGTGCCATAGGAAACGTCGTTCCAGGCCGCGAAGGCCTCAAGGTGGATCCAGGTCAACCACGTCGAGGTATAGCCGCAGGAAGCGGCGCCGCTCGCCTTGATCTTCTTGGCGGCTTCCCACACCTCGTTCCAGGTCTTTGGCGGGTTGTTCACATCAAGCCCGGCCTTCTGGAAAATATCCTTGTTGTAGTAGAGGATGGGCGACGAGGAATTATAGGGGAAGGACAGCATGGTCCCGTCCGGCTTCGAATAGTAACCGACGATGCCGGGCAAATACTGGCTCTTGTCGAAGGTCACGCCGGCGCTGGTCAGCACATCGGCCACCGGTTTGATCGCACCTTCGGCTGCCATCATGACGCCGGTACCCACGTCGAACACCTGGATGATGTCGGGCGCTTGCCCCGCACGATAGGCAGCGATGCCGGCATTCAGCGTTTCGGGATAGGTGCCCTTGAAAACAGGGAGAATTTCATAGTCGCTCTGGCTGGCATTGAAATCCTTGGCGATTTTGTCGACCACCTCGGCATTCGCGCCGGTCATGGCATGCCACCAACTGATCTGGGTGGCGGCGAAGGCGGAGGTGGTGGAAAGCAGGGTCAAGGTGGCGGCAACACCGGCCGCAAAGCCGAACAACTTCATGTTTCATCTCCCGTTTGTCATTGGCGAAAGGGGCACTCCCGCAAAGGCAATATGTGTCGCTGATGACAATCGGACAACGGATTTGTTGCTGTTTCGTGAATTTCATACCCGGCTAACTTCGCGCCCCCTCGCTCTGCAACGAGGACACAGAGAAATGCCAAGCCGGCTCAGCGATACATGGGCGCGGTGGGCCTGCGACGATCGCCGACCGCCGGCGATGCATGAAGGGCCCCCGTGACAGCGCCACGCACCTGTACCATGCGGCCGCCATACCGGCGCTCGGCCAGATCGAGATCGGTAGAGCGGCATCGCGCCAAGCGCTGCTGTGACCCTGTCTGGAATGAGACAGGATCGCCGCAAGGTACAACCCGAAAAACCCGCTGTAGTTGTAGTTCGCATAACCGATTCTTCGTCAAGCGCGACATACTAATCAAGTGGACGGCTTGATTGCTGTCAGAGAGCAGGTGGGGCGAGATGCTGACGGTCTATAATTGTATCGTGCATGAGCACGATCTGAGACTGGTCGCACTGGCAGCGCTCATTTGCGGTATTTCTTCCTTCTCGGCGGTCAACCTGCTTCGCCATGTCGACCGCTCGAGCGAGCGCAACCGCTATACCTGGCTGATGATAGCAGCCACTTCCACCGGCTTCGGTATCTGGGCGACGCACTTCATCGCAATGCTTGCCTTTTCTCCCGGAATCCCCAACGCCTACAATACGGAAATGTCGGCGCTTTCGCTCGCCGGTTCCGTCGCCCTGACCGCCGCGGGCATGTGGATCGCCACCTTGCGCCGGGGCATCGACTACCCTCTGGTCGGCGGCGCGGTCCTCGGCGCTGGTATCGCCGCCATGCACTATATCGGCATGGCCGCCTTCGAGGTCGAAGGGCGCATCGTCTGGAACCCGCTGCTGGTCGGCGTCTCGGTGCTGGCAGGCGTCACCCTCGCCGCGCTGGCGCTGCTGGTCGTGTTGCGACGGCCGTCCATGCAGGCCACAATCGCCGCCGCCATCCTGTTGACGCTGGCGATCTGCAGCCTGCACTTCATCGCCATGGGCGCGGTGTCGATCTTCCCGGACTCCTCCATCGAGATATCGCAGTTCACGGTCGAACCGGTGTCGCAGGCCTTCGCCGCCGCTGCAGTCAGCATGGCTATCCTGGTGCTTTCAGCCGCAGCATTGTGGATCGACCTTCGCTTCCGGCGTCACAAGCTCGAGGCCGAGCGCATGCACGGCCTCGCCAACGCCGCCATCGAGGGGCTGATCGTCTGCGACGGCGCCCGCATCGTCAGCGCCAATGACAGCATCGCCGCGCTAACCGGCATTGCGCCGGAAGTGCTGAACGCGATGCTGCTTGGCGACCTCTTCGGCGAACGCACCGCGGCCGGCATGTCCGACTGCAGCGGACAGGCACAGGAAGCCGAACTCAGAGCCCATGACGGCGCCACCATCCCAGTCGAACTTATCGCCAGAAGCATCGACTATTGCGGCAAGCGGCACAGCGTGGTCGCCGTGCGCGACATCCGCGAACGCAGGAAGGCCGAGCAGGAGATCCTGCGCCTCGCCCATTTCGACCCGCTGACCGGGCTCCCCAACCGCCGCAGTTTCTCCGGCCGGCTCGAGGCCGAAATTGCCGCAATGGACCGCGGCGGC
The DNA here is from genome assembly GCF_000503155.1 of Mesorhizobium sp. LSJC285A00. Taxonomy (NCBI): domain Bacteria; kingdom Pseudomonadati; phylum Pseudomonadota; class Alphaproteobacteria; order Hyphomicrobiales; family Phyllobacteriaceae; genus Mesorhizobium; species Mesorhizobium sp. LSJC285A00. The sequence goes on along the minus strand of NZ_AYVK01000055.1, from coordinate 30,909 downwards.
AAGGGTGGGCATCTTGCGCTGCTGCTGCTCGACCTCGACCGCTTCAAGGAAGTGAACGACCTGTTCGGGCATGGCGCCGGCGATGCCATGCTGCAGAAGGTGGCGCTATGCGCCTCCGCCGTGCTCCGCCACGGACAGATGCTGGCGCGTCTCGGCGGCGACGAGTTCGCCATCATCGCTCCGAACCTTCCCGATCCGCAGGCGGCCGGCCGCATCGCCGAGGCGGTGCTGGCGGCCATGCGCGAGGAAAACCGGCTGTCGGTCGGTGGCGGGCTGGTGTCGGCCAGCATCGGCATTGCACTTTATCCGCTCGACGCCGATGAGCCGACACTCCTGGTCAGCCACGCCGACACCGCGCTCTACCGCGCCAAGGCCGAGGGCAAGGACACCTACCGTTACTTCGAGGCCTCGATGGGCGCCGAGGCGCGAGACCGGCGCGTGATGGAGCACGAACTGCGCCAGGCCATGGCGCGCGATGAGTTTCGCCTCGTCTACCAGCCACAAAAGGAGATCAGCAGCGGGCGGATGGTCGGGTTCGAAGCGCTGATCCGCTGGCGCCATCCGCAGCGCGGCGACGTGTCGCCGGCGACCTTCATCCCGGTGGCCGAAGACAGCGGCGTCATCATCCAGATCGGCGAATGGGTGCTGGCGACGGCCTGCGCCGAGGCTGCGCGCTGGAAGAACCCTCTCACCGTAGCGGTCAATGTCTCGGCGGTGCAGCTCCACAATCCGAATTTCAGCCGCAAGGTGCATGAAGTCCTGCTCGGCTCCGGCCTGACGCCCGGCAGGCTCGAACTCGAGATCACCGAAACGGCGCTGGTCAAGGACATGCCGCGCGCGCTGGCGACCTTGCGCCAGGTGAAGGCGCTTGGCGTGCGTGTGGCGATGGACGATTTCGGCACCGGCTACTCCTCGCTGTCCAATCTCCGCGCCTTCCCCTTCGACAAGATCAAGATCGACGGCTCATTCATCAAATCAGTCGACAGCAACGGCCAGGTGGCAGCCATCGTGCGCGCGGTTCTGGGGCTTGGCCGCGGTCTCGGCCTGCCGGTTCTGGCCGAGGGCGTCGAGACGCTGGGCGAGCTGAAATTCCTCGACGCCGAGGCCTGCGAGATTGGCCAGGGCTACTATCTAGGCCGGCCGAGCCCGATCGAGGCGTTCAGCGAACTGACCGGCGTCGCGGCGCCGGCGGCACACGACGACGCCAGCGTCAAACAACGCGGCGGCAGCATCTTGATGCTGCCGCCGGCGGCGGCCCTGCGCTCAGCCTAGAGCAATTTCAGGAAAAGTGTGAAACGGTTTTCCGTCCGAAATTGCGTCGAAACAAAAAAGTTAGCGCGGGTAGCCGTTTCGATGAAACGGTGAACCGCTCTAAGGGGCGAGTGCGGCCTCGACCAAGCGCTTGGCATCCGGTCCCGACCATTCGGCCGGTCCGTTCATATGCGCGATCAGGCAGCCTTCGCCGTCGATCAGCATGGTGACGGGGAGGCCTAGCGCCAAGCCACGCGTCTTGACGTCGTTGAACAGCGCCAGCGTCGAATCGCGGTAGTAGCCGAGCGACCCGATGCCGATATCGGCTAGGAACTTCTTGGGCTTCACATCGTCGCCGGCATCGACATTGACCGCGACCACTTCGAAGGCATCGCTGCCCTTTTCCTTCTGCAGCGTATCGAGCGCCGGCATTTCGGCGCGGCAGGGCGCGCACCACGTCGCCCACAGGTTGAGCAGCACGGTCTTGCCGACATGATCGGCGAGCGTCATCGGCTTGCCGTCTGGGCCGTTGAAGGCGAGGCTTTTCAGCGATTGCGGCGGATCGGCGGGCAGCAATGCCGCCACCTGGCCGGTGGCTGCGGCGGCAACCTTTTTGGCGCGGTCGCTCTTGGCGGCGCAGGCGACGTCGTCCTTGCTGTTGCCCGCGCCGGCCGCAGGTGCGCTGCCGGTGGCTGCGTTGTTGCCAGACCCGCTCTCGCTGACATATACCGCGACCGCGCCGGCCAGCACGCCCGCCAGCAAAGCGGCGAGGATCAGGCGCGGGGCCGGGAAGTATCTGTTACCGTCTGCCATTTTTCTAAGACTGCTCCGGAGCACGGGTTATAGCGATGAGCGACAAGAAGGCCAGCAACCAGATGTGGGGCGGACGTTTTGCCTCGGGTCCGGCCGCGATCATGGAAGCGATCAACGCGTCGATCTCGTTCGACCGCAAACTTTATGCGCAAGACATAAGAGGTTCGGTCGCCCACAGCGAGATGTTGGCTGAAACGGGCATTATTTCGGCGGCCGATCAAGAAAAGATTGCTCACGGGCTGAACACGATCCTGAAAGAGATCGAGGCCGGCACGTTCGAGTTCTCGACCCGGCTGGAAGACATTCACATGAACATCGAGGCCCGCCTCGCCGATCTGATCGGCCCGGCCGCCGGCCGCCTGCACACGGCGCGGTCACGCAACGACCAGGTGGCGGTGGATCTCCGGCTCTGGGTCAAGGACGAGTGCTTTCGGGTCGCCGAGGCGCTGAAGGGGCTGATCTCAGCCTTGCTCGATCGCGCCGAGGAGCATGCGGCGACCGTGATGCCCGGCTTCACCCACATGCAGGCGGCGCAGCCGGTGACCTTCGGCCACCATTGCATGGCCTATGTCGAGATGTTTTCGCGCGACCTGTCGCGCGTCCGCGACGCCATCGAGCGGATGGATGAAAGCCCGCTCGGCGCGGCAGCGCTTGCCGGCACCAGTTTTCCGATCGATCGCCACAAGACCGCCAAGGCGCTCGGCTTCCGCGAGCCGATGCGCAATTCGTTGGACAGCGTCTCCGACCGCGATTTCGCGCTGGAGTTTTTGAGCCTGGTGGCGATCTCCGCCACGCATCTGTCGCGGCTCGCCGAAGAAATCATCATCTGGTCGACGCCGCAATTCGGCTTTGTCAGGCTGTCGGACAGTTTCTCCACCGGCTCCTCGATCATGCCGCAGAAGAAGAACCCGGACGCCGCCGAACTGGTGCGCGGCAAGACCGGCCGCGTCACCGGCCATCTCGTCGGGCTGCTGACGGTGATGAAGGGCATGCCGCTGACCTATGGCAAGGACATGCAGGAAGACAAGGAATCCGTCTTCGACGCCGCCGAGACGCTCGATCTGATGCTGGCGGCGATGACCGGCATGGTGCGCGACATGACGGTCAATGCCGCCGCCATGAAGAAGGCCGCCAGCTCGGGCCACGCGACCGCGACCGACCTCGCCGACTGGCTGGTGCGAACGCTGGGCCTGCCCTTCCGTGAGGCACACCATGTCACCGGCCGCGCGGTGGCGTTGGCCGAAGAGAAGAAGGTGAGCCTTGAAAAGCTGTCGCTGGAGGATCTGCAGTCGATCAACCCCGGCATCACGGCAGACATCTTCTCGGTTCTGGCGGTGCAGAATTCGGTGAAGAGCCGCACCAGTTTCGGCGGCACCGCGCCGTCGGAGGTCAGGAAGCAGATCCGCAGCTGGAAAAAGCGCATCGCCAAGGCATGATGCCGGGGTGCAATGCGCCTAAAACTCGGTTAAAAGCGCAGCACATAAAGTTTCGGACGGATGGATCGATGACCGCAAGCAGGATTTTGGTGACGCTGACGCTGCTGACGGCGATGGCTGCCGTGACCGCTTGCGGCCGTAAGGCCGGTCTCGACACGCCCTATGAAGCGGCCGTCCAGGCCCGCAAGGACGCCGAGCGCGCCAAACAGCCGGTGCCGCCGGAGCCGGAAAAACCGGTCGTGGACAAGAAGTTCATCCTCGACCCGCTGATCTAGAGCCGATGAGACCGGCTTGGTCTTTCTGGCCAGGTCTCGTGCTAACCAGGTCTCGTGCTCCAACTTCCGGAAACACTCTCGTGAACCATTTCGATTACCGCGACGGCGTGCTCCATGCCGAGAACGTGGCGATACCAGACATCGCCGCAAGCGTCGGCACGCCGTTCTATTGTTATTCGACGGCAACCTTGACGAGGCACTACCGGGTGTTCGCCGGGGCCTTTGCCGGGCTCGACACGCTGGTCTGTTACGCCTTGAAGGCGAATTCCAACCAGGCGGTGCTGCGAACGCTGGCAAAGCTCGGCGCCGGCGCCGACACCGTCTCGGAAGGCGAAATGCGCCGCGCGCTCGCCGCCGGCATCCCGGCCAGCAAGATCGTATTCTCGGGCGTCGGCAAGACCGCGCGCGAGATGGATTTCGCGCTCGAGGCCGGCATTCTCTGTTTCAATGTCGAATCCGAGCCGGAGCTTGAATTGCTGTCGGCCCGCGCCACCGCGCTCGGCAAGGTGGCGCCGGTGTCGCTGCGCATCAACCCGGATGTCGACGCCAGGACGCACAGGAAGATCTCCACCGGCAAGGCCGAGAACAAGTTCGGCATTCCCTGGCAACGGGCGCGCCAGGTCTATGCCCGCGCGGCCGGTTTGCCGGGCACCAAGCCCATCGGCATCGATACCCATATCGGCAGCCAGATCACCGAGTTGCAGCCCTTTGACGATGCTTTCGCGCTTCTGGCGGAACTGGTCGGCGCGCTGCGCGCCGATGGCCACGCCGTCGAGCATGTCGATCTCGGCGGCGGCCTCGGCATCCCCTACCGCACCGACAACAGCCCGCCGCCTCTGCCCGATGCCTATGCCGAGATCGTCAGGAAGCACCTGACAAAGCTTGGAGTGAAGGTGATGTTCGAGCCGGGCCGGCTGATCGTCGGCAATGCCGGCATCCTGGTCTCGGAAGCGATCTTCGTGAAGGAAGGCGACGCCAAGAACTTCCTCGTCGTCGACGCCGCCATGAACGATCTGATCCGGCCGACGCTCTACGATGCCTTCCACGACATCAAGCCGGTGGTGCAGCCGCCGGCCGACACGCCGCGCATGGCGGTCGACGTCGTCGGCCCGGTCTGCGAGACCGGCGACTATCTCGGCCTCGACCGTGACCTGCCCCGGCTCAAGTCTGGCGACCTCATTGCCGTCACCACCGCCGGCGCCTATGGCGCGGTGCAATCCGGCACCTACAACACCCGCCTACTTGTGCCTGAGGTTCTGGTCGACGGCGACCGTTTCCATGTCGTACGCCGGCGCCAGACCTATGACGAGCTTATCGGCCTGGATTCGGTGCCCGACTGGCTTGCATAGGAGCCGCCACGGCGGCTGCGCTACAGCCGGTTTTGGATGAGCATCCTTGTGTCGGCGATCCTGTCCTCGTCGCGGCGGTAGAACGTCCATTGCTTGATGCGCTTGGGCCGCAGCAGGCCGGCCTGGGTAAGCACGCGCATATGTTCGGAGAGCGTCGCCTGCGTAATGCCGAGCTTCTCCGCGATCAGCAGCGCGCAAACGCCGTCCTCGACCAGATCGCCGTCTGCCTGGGCCGGGAAATGCGCCTGCGGATCCTTCAGCCAGTCGAGGATCTGCAGCCTGCGTTCGTTGGCGATCGCCTTGAAGATTTCAACCTCTTGCATTTAGCCATTTTGCCAAGTTACTAATTGGTGTCAATCCCAAGGAGATGGTCATGACGAACGGCAACACCGTCACGCGCGAACGCATTGCCGCGATGGAACCGCGCATCCGCCGCTATATCAGGCACACGCCGGTGCTCCGCGTCGACATGGCCGATTTCGACCGGCCGCCGCTGGCGGTCGACCTCAAGCTCGAATGCCTGCAGCATTCCGGCTCGTTCAAGGCGCGCGGCGCCTTCACCAATCTGCTCGAACGGCCGGTGCCTGCGGCCGGCGTGGTTGCGGCTTCGGGCGGCAATCATGGCGCCGCGGTCGCCTATGCCGCCATGCGGCTTGGCCACAAGGCGACGATCTTCGTTCCCGAAGTCAGCCCACCGGCCAAGCTGCAGCGCATCCGCGGCTACGGCGCCCAACTGATCGTCGGCGGTGCCCGCTATGCCGAGGCGCTGGCCGCCAGCGAGGCTTTTGCCGAAAAGACCGGCGCGCTGCAGATCCATGCCTTCAACCAGGAGGAAACATTGGTCGGCCAGGGCACGCTCGGCCTCGAAATCGAAACCGATCTGCCAGACATCGACACGCTGCTGGTCGCTGTCGGCGGCGGCGGCCTGATCGGCGGCATCGCCGCCTGGTTTGCCGGCCGCATCAGGATCATCGCCATCGAGCCCGAAGGCGCGCCGACGCTGCATCGCGCCTTCGAGGCCGGCCACCCCGTCGATGCGCCGGCCGACGGCGTCGCCGCCGATTCGCTGGCGCCCAAACGCNCTTCGAGGCCGGCCACCCCGTCGATGCGCCGGCCGAAGGCGTCGCCGCCGATTCGCTGGCGCCCAAACGCGTCGGCGAGATGATGTTCCCGATCGCCGAGGCCTTCGTCGAACGCTCCATCCTGGTCACCGACGATGCCATCATCGCCGCGCAAAAGGCGCTGTGGGAGCGGGTGCGGATCATCGCCGAGCCGGGTGGCGCAGCGGCCTTCGCAGCGCTGCTGTCCGGCCGCTACACGCCGGCGCCGGGCGAGCGGATCGCCGTCCTTGTCTGCGGCTCGAACACCGATCCGGCGAAATTCTAAACCTTGCTTCGACTGAAGTGGGACGCAAACCCGTCAAAGCTTTTCAAGTTTTCCGGAACCGCCTCGCCTTTGCCGTGTTTGCTGGTAAACTTCTGCTTGTTGAGTCCGGGCCATCCCGCCCGGGCAGGAGGGCCGATGACGGAACGCCCCATTTCCAGTGGCGATCGCAGCCTGGCCGGGCGGCTTGCCCTGAGCCGGCTGGCGACACGGGTCTCGATGACGGTCGAGCGCGGCTGGCCGCTGCTTCTGCCGCTGCTCATCATCGCCAGCCTGTTTCTCAGCCTCTCCTGGCTCGGCCTTTTCCCCCGGCTGCCTGACATTGCGCGCGTTATCCTGGTCACGGCGTTCGGTATTGCCACGCTGGCGGCGCTCTATCCGCTGCGTTTCTTCAAGCTTCCATCCGCCGCTGAAATCGACCGCCGTATCGAGGCCGCCAACCAGTTGCAGCACAGCCCGGTGCTGGTGCAGACCGACCGTCCCAGCGGCAAGGAAAGCATCTTTTCCCAGGCGTTGTGGCGCGAACACCAAAAGCGCATGGCCGACAAGCTCGGCAGCCTTGGCGCCGACCTGCCGCGTACGCGCGTGCCGGAGCGCGATCCGTGGGCATTGCGTGCCGTGGCGGCGCTGCTGTTGGTCACCGCTTTTGCCTTCTCCTTCGGACCGTCCGGCGGCAGGCTGTCCGATGGTTTCAGTGCCCATGCGGCGCGCGACATCGTACCGCCGCGCATCGATGCCTGGGTGACCCCGCCGGCCTATACCGGCAAGCCGCCCCTCTTCTTGACCGCGCCAGTCATCGATGGCAACGCCAAGCACGCGGTTGCCACCTTCACCGTGCCGCAAGGCAGCGACGTCTCGCTGCGCGTGACCGGCGGCTCCGGCGAGGAAACGCTAAGCTTTGCCGACAAGGGCGGCAATGCTCGCGCCATCGACCCGTCGGGACCACAGGTGGCGGCCGTCAAGGCAGCGGCGGTCAACCCCGCGACCCCCAAGCTGCGCCAGTTCACCGGCAAGCTGACCGCCGACGGCACGCTGACGCTGAAGTCGGGCGAAGCCGATCTCGGTCGCTGGGCCTTCGCGGTGATCCCCGACAAGCCGCCGACGATCCGCTTCGTCGGCGAGCCCAAGCGCGCCGTCAACGGCGCCTTCGAGATCAACTACCAGATCGACGACGACTATGGCGCGGCCACCGCCAAGGCGGTTTTCGCGCTGGCCGATCCGGCGGCGCCCGATGCGCATCCGCTCTACGGTCCGCCTGAATTGCCGCTGGCGTTGCCGCGCCGCGGCGGCAAGGCGAACGCCGCCAAGACCACCAAGGACCTCACCGAACACGTCTGGGCCGGCGCCAGCATCAAGCTGTCGCTTGTCGCCACCGACGATGCCGGACACACCGCGACCAGCGAGACCAAGACTATTGTGATGCCGGAGCGGCCCTTCGGCAACCCGCTGGCGCGGGCGGTGGTCGAGCAGCGCCGCCTGCTGGCGCTCGACGCCAATGCCAAGCCGCGCGTGCTCGACCTGATGGACGCCATCACGCTGCGGCCCGAGGACACGTTCGACAACATGTCGCATTACCTCGCCATCATGAGCGCCCGCAGCCGGCTGAAGATGTCGGACAGCGACGATCAGTTGCGCAACGAGGTTGCCTATCTCTGGGAAATCGCGCTCGGCATTGAGGAAGGCAATCTCTCGTCCGCCGAAAAGCGGCTCCGCCAGGCCCAGCAGGCGCTGCAGGACGCCATCAAGCGCGGCGCCAGCGACGAAGAGATCGAAAAGGCGATGAAGGAACTGCGCGAGGCGATGAACGAATTCCTGCAGGAATTCGCCGAGCGCGCCAAGCAGAACCCGAACGCGCCGCAGATGCAGCAGAATGGTCGCGAGCTGCGTCAGAGTGATATCGACCGCATGATGGACCAGATCGAGAACCTGGCGAAGTCGGGCGACCGCGACAAGGCGCAGGAGCTGCTGTCGCAGCTGGAAAACATGATGAACAACCTGCAGGCCGGCCGTCAGCAGCAGGGCGGCGAGCAGGACAGCGAGATGCGCCAGCAGATGGACAAGCTGGGCGAGATCATGCGCCGCCAGCAGGAGATGATGAACGACACCTACCGCATGGACCAGATGCAGCGCGGAGATAATCAGCAGCCCGGCGAAGGCAATGGCGACGACCCGGACCAGCCGGGCGTTGGCAAGGATCGCGATCCTCTCGCCCGGCCGAAGTCGATGACACCGCAGGAATTCGCCGATGCGATGAAGCAGCTGCAGGAAGGCCAGGGCCAGTTGCAGAGTGAACTCGACAAGCTGAAGAAGGGCCTAGAAGGCATGGGCATGCAACCCAATGAGGGGTTTGGCGACGCTGGCAAATCCATGGGCAATGCCGAAAAGTCGCTTGGCGAAGGCGAAGGCGACCAGGCAGTCGGCCACCAGGGTCGCGCGCTGGAAGCGCTGCGCAAGGGCGCCAAGGAGATGATGAAGCAGCTGCAGGCGATGCAGGGGGACCAGGGCGGCAGCCAGGAAGGCGGCCGCCAACAGGACGCCGGCCGCGATCCGCTGGGCCGACCACGCGCCAGCCGCGGACCCGATTTCGGCGATTCGGTGAAGGTGCCCGACGAGATCGACGTGCAGCGCGCCCGCCAGATTCTCGAAGCGATTCGCAAGCGGCTCGGCAACGCGCTCAGCCCCGACATCGAGCGCAGCTACCTCGAGCGGCTGCTGGAGCTGAAGTAGCCTCCAAGGCAACATCCGTCGAACTGAATGGTATCAGCGCCATGCCGAAACTCGGTGCCGTCACGCCCATCCTGCGCATCTTCGACATCGCCAAGGCACGCGAATTCTATGTCGACTTTCTCGGCTTCAAGGTCGAGTTCGAGCACCGCTTAGACGACAATGCGCCGCTCTACATGGGTGTAATCCGCGACGGCTGTGTCCTGCATCTGAGCGAACATCATGGCGACGGCGCGCCGGGTATAGCCATGCGCATCAAGGTCGAGGACATCGCGGCATTGCACCGCGAATTGATCGGCAAGAGATACCGCTACGCCCGGCCGGGCCTCGAAACCACGTCGTGGCAGACCCGTGAAGTGTCGGTCGGCGACCCCTTCGGCAATCGGCTGCATTTCTACGAGGATGCAACAGACTAAGCCGGCCGGTTGACGAATGCCTCGCGGATCGCCTCCTGCATGCCGTCGATAGCCTCGCCTGAGGCATTTGGGCTGCGGTGCATCACCACATTCGAGGAATCGATATGGCCGAACCCGTCCGCGGCGGTGAGCTCGCGGCAGCCATCGGGAATGTTGCTGTGCGAGATCGGCGCGATCGCCAGGCCGGAGGTGACGGCGAGCTTCAGGCCGCCGGTGGTGTCGCTGGTATAGGCGACACGGTAGGCCAGCCCACGCTGCTCCAGCGATTTGATGGCGAAGTCCTTGCACCAGCCGGCCCGGTTGTAGAGCGCGATCGGCACCGGCCGCTCCTCATGCATGTGATGCAGGCTCGATGTCACCCACACGGTCGGATCGTGCATCAGCACCTCGCCGCCGGAAGGATCCTGCCATTCGAACACCACGGCGAGGTCGAGTTCACCGGCCGCCAACGCCGCCAGCTGGGCGCCCGAATGTGCATAGCGCACGGTGACCTCGACCTTGGTGTGACGCTTCGAGAAGGCGCCGAGCGCGCGCGACAGGATGGCGTGACCATATTCCTCGGGAATGCCGATGCGCACAGGCCCGCCAAGCGGTGCCGCCGCCATCGATGCCGCCGTCTCGTCGAGCAGCGAGACGATGCGGCGGGCATTGACGATCAGCTCGCCGCCACGGCGCGTCAGCGCCACGCCGCGCGAGCCGCGTTCGAACAGGCTGTCGCCGACCAGCTCCTCGAGCTTCTTCATCTGCATCGACACCGCCGACTGGGTGCGCCCGGCCTGCTCCGCCGCCCGGGTGAAATTGCCCGCTTCGGCAATGGCGACGAAGGTGCGCAGGAGATCGCTGTCGAGGGCTGGCCGCATCGAATCCGTCATAAGCAAATTTGATCGCTGGTATCATTCCAATTCGTTTGCAACATGTCAAACGCCGCAGCATAGTCCGCTCACCCATTGGATATGCCGCCGCGAAACCGGCTGCGGACCAATCAAAGAGTCCTCACTCATACCCGCTGCCCGAAACGGTGGCGGGTTCTTTTTACCCCATGGCCGGGCGGCTGCGGGCAGTCAAGGCAAGGGCCGGCAGAACAACATGCGCAACCGGATCGTTCTCGGCATCATCAGCCTGTGCCTTGGCGTGCTGGTGTTCTCGCTCCAGGACCCGCTGGTCAAGGCGGTGTCGGCCGGCTATCCCGTGACCGAGGTGATGTGGATCCGCTCGATCGTCGCTTTGCCGATCCTGGTCGTTCTCGTTCGCGCCGATGTCGGCCTGCGGGCCATTGTCTCGAAGCGGTTCGGCCTGCTGACGATACGCGCCTTCGTCCAGTTCTCCTCCTATACGGTCTACTATCTGGCGATCGCTGCCTTGCCGCTCGCCGACGCGGTGGCGCTCTATTTCATGGCGCCCCTGTTCATCATGGCGATAGCCGGGCCCTATCTCGGCGAGCGGGTATCCTGGCAGGCTCTCGCCACCGTGCTGATCGGCATGCTGGGCGTGGTCGTGATGCTGCGCCCGGGCGCCGGCCTGTTCGACTGGGCGGCGCTGCTTTCGTTGGGCTCGGCTTTGCTCTACGGCTTTTCACAGCTGATGGCGCGCAAGATCGGCGACACCGAATCCTCCACCGTCATGGCCTTCTACCAGAACGGCGCCTATCTGGTCGGCGCCGCTGCGGTTGCCGGCACATTCTGGCTTGCCGGCATAACCCATGCTGTCCACCCCAGCCTCGAATTCCTGGTGCGGCCGTGGGTCTGGCCGACGACCCCGGATTTCCTCAAGATGGCGGCCTGCGGCTTCGTCGCTTCGGCCGGCATGATTCTGCTGTCGCAGGCCTACAGGCTGGCGCCCGCCAACCGCGTCGCCACATTCGAATACACCGGGATTATCTGGTCGCCGCTGTGGGGCTTCCTGTTCTTCGACGAGGTGCCGCGCTCGACCACCGCCATCGGTGCGGCGCTGATCATCGGCGCCGGTCTGCTGGCGCTCAACACCGAACGGCGCCGGAGCGCTGCGCCTGTCCTCGCCGCGTCTCAGGATGCCGCCTGAAGCGTGTCAGGCGAAGCAGGCGAGCGCCTGGTCGACCCGCGAGCGGATTTCGGCCAGCGTGAAAGGCTTTTGCACGACGTCGATAATGATGCCGTTCAATTCCTCGGCGCGCTCGCGCTGGTCGGCATAGCCGGTCATCAGCAGGATCTTCATGTCAGGGAAAAGCCTGGCTGCGGCGATCGCCATCTCGATGCCATCCATTTCCGGCATGCGGATATCGGAGACGACGAGGTCGTAACCGCCGCCTGCAGCACTGACCATCGCCAGCCCCTGCGCGCCGTCGGCGGCGATATCGATCGAGTGCCCGGCGCGTTCGAGCGCGCGGGCGGCGAGGGTGCGGACGGACTCATCGTCCTCGACGATCAGAAGCTTTGCCATGGGCCGGAATTTGGCGGGCAAAAGTTGACTTTTTCTGAAAATTTGAAGCGTCGGGGGCCTTTTCTCAGGCATCGCCTTTGACGACACCGACAAACGGCAGTTCGCGAAAAGCGTGAGCGACGTCCATGCCGTAGCCGACGACGAAGTAATCGGGACAGTCGAAGCCGACATAGTCGGCGTTCAGCTCGGTCTGGCGGCGCATGCGCTTGTCCAACAGCACCGCGATGGCGCAGCTTTTGGCGCCACGCGACAGCATCAGGTTGCGGGTGAAGGAGAGCGTCTTGCCCGATTCCAGGATATCGTCGATCAGCAGCACGTCGCGGCCGGCGACCTCATTGTCGATGTCGCGCAGCACCCTCACCTCGCCGCTGGTGGTGCCGGCGCCATAGCTGGAAATGAAGATGAACTCGACCTCGGGCGACAGCCCGACATCGTGCATGGCGCGGATCAAATCGGCGGCGAAGATGAACGAGCCCTTCAGCACCGAAATCACCAGCAGGTCGTGATAGTCGTGCTCGGCGATCTCCTTGGCGAGTTCGAGATTGCGCCGCGCGATCGCGGACGCCGAAAAGAGGACCTCGATGTCCTTGCCGCGCACAACTGGCATCAACAACCTTTCCAGAGAAACCGACTAGCCGGCGAAGGTGACCGCCACGGCCTTGACGCCGTTTCTAGGCACATCGAGGCGGCTGGAAAAGCCGAATCTTTCGCCGGGCGCCAGAGAACGGTTGGATGTCCCCAGAGTATAGCGGGTGATGCGGCTGTCATTGCCGGTGACACGTATCTCCAGCGGCGGCAATTGTCCCGCCTTCAAACCGTCATTGACGGCCTCGCCATCCACGAACAGCACCGGGGCGGGTCCCGAGGCGTCGACACGCGAGGTGACGCCGGCAATGCTGAGTACGGCGCCCGCCGGCTGTTCGACTGTCCAGAACGGCGTCTGGCGCACCAGCGCGTGGCCACCCGAGACCCAGAAGGCGGCAAGGGCCGCACCGATGCCGGCAATCCAGAAGATCGGCCCGCCACGCGATGCCGGCCGCCCGGCTGACGCATCTGATTTGCGCAGCATCTCCATGCCTTCGATCGACGGCGTCGCGATGTCGCGCGCCGGCGTCGGCATGGCTTCTACCCTTGGGATCGGCTGCGGCAGCACCTCATAATCGGCATCGACGATGTCGGTCGCCACAGGACGCGATTCCGGTGCGACACTTGTCCCGGTCATGATTTCGCCGGAAACCGGGCGCGCGGTTCGTTGCTCAGCCATCATGGCCCCGCTGTTGCCTCTTCGTTTCTTTTGCGTAAATGGAAATGGTTAACGCTTCCCACCGGAACCCTTGTGACGCACTCAAGAACAGCGAAAATTAACCGACGGTTAACCATGGCGGCCGATGGTCGTTGGACAGAAAGGGCTGGCACGCCGCCGCCCTCAGGTCGTCGCACGTGATCCGCTTCGAAAATGTCGGCCTCCGCTATGGCATGGGTCCGGAAATCCTCCGCGACATCTCCCTGCACATTCCGGAGAGCTCCTTCCAGTTCCTGAGCGGGCCCTCCGGCGCCGGCAAGACGACGCTGCTGCGCCTTCTCTTCATGTCGCTGAAGCCGACACGCGGGCTGATCACCATCTTCGGCAAGGACCGCTCGCGCATCTCGCGCGCTGAACTGCCGCATCTCAGGCGCCGCATCGGCGTGGTGTTCCAGGATTTCCGCCTGCTCGACCACATGACCACCTATGAGAATGTCGCTCTGCCGCTGCGCGTGCGCGGCCGCGAGGAAGCGAGCTACCGCACCGACGTCACCGAACTTTTGAAATGGGTCGGCCTGGGCGAGCGCATGCATGTGCTGCCGCCGGTCCTTTCGGGCGGCGAAAAGCAGCGCGCGGCAATCGCTCGGGCCTTGATCGAACAGCCCGAAATCCTGCTTGCCGACGAGCCGACCGGCAATGTCGACCCGCCGCTGGCGCGCCGGTTGCTCAGGCTGTTCATTGAGCTCAACCGGCTCGGCACCGCGGTGGTGATCGCCACTCACGATCTCGGCCTGATGGAACAGGTCGACGCGCGCCGCATGATCCTGGCCGGCGGAAGGCTGGATATTTATGACTGAGCTATCGGCCGAACAGCTGCATGAAGACGCCGCCGAGCCCGCAACGACGACGCAGCGCGTCCAGCGCCGCATGGCGCCGATCGTGCCGGCGCAGAATATTGCCGGCCGCGCCTTGGTGCTGGTCATCGCCATCATGACCTTCCTGTCCTGCCTGACTTTCGGCGCCGTCACGCTGGTGCGCGACACTGCCTCGGTCTGGGAAAACCAGATCTCGCGCGAGGCGACGATTCAGATCAAGCCGGTCGACGGCCTCGACATGGAGGCAGCCCTTGCCCAGGCCTCGCAGATCGTCGGCGAATTCCCCGGCGTGAAGGAAACCCGGATCATCGATCGCGACGCCACCGCGCGCCTTTTGGAGCCATGGCTGGGCTCGGGCCTGAATATCGACGAATTGCCGGTGCCGCGCCTGATCATCGTCACCATCGACGAGACCAGCCCGCCCGACTTCAGCGCCATCCGTGCGGCGCTCACGCCCAAGCTGCCGAGTGCTTCGCTCGACGATCACCGTACATGGGTCGACCGGCTGGTCGCCATGGCCCGCACCACGGTCACCATCGGCATCGCCGTGCTGGTCCTGATGCTGTCGGCGACGGTGCTGACCGTAGTGTTTGCGACGCGCGGCGCCATGGCGGGTAACGGCCATATCATCGAAGTGCTGCATTTCGTCGGCGCCGAGGCGCGCTTCATCGCGCGCGAATTCCGCTGGCATTTCCTGGTCACCGGGATGAAGGGCGCAGCCGCCGGCGGCGCAGCCGCGATCCTGGTTTTCATCGTCTTTTCCTGGTGGTCGTCGCGCAACATGGCAACGCCGCAGGCCGACCAGGCCACCGCTTTGTTCGGCAATTTCGCCATCGGATCGGCAGGCTATCTCGGCGTCGGCCTGATGGTGCTGGTGATCGGCGGACTGACGGCGGCGACCTCGCACGCCACCGTCGTCGCCTATCTCAGCGACATCGATGTCCGCCAGCCGGATGCGGGGTGACCCGTGAGGGCAGAAGCGAAAACAGTTCGGGGGCAAGGACAGGAATGGAAGGGACGATCACGGATCGAAAACCGACGTAACGCAATGTGCGCTTTTTTCCTTACCAAAAAGGCATTTCAGGATTAACCATAGGATGATGAACGCGCGGGAGTCGACCGGAACGGCTGGACAGATGCCAGTGGTGCGTTTGCGTGTGCGTACCGGGCTGGGCCGTTTGCGCACCGCCCTGCGTCTCGCCTCCCTCTGTCTACTGCTGCTGGTGGCCCTGTTTGCCGGTGGCTTCGGCTGGTTCGCCAGCAAGGTCAGCCACATGACGACCCCGACCAACCCGGCCAAGGCCGATGCGATCATCGTCTTGACCGGCGGTCAGGCCCGCCTCGACGCAGCACTCGATCTGCTTGCCTCCGGCAAGGGCGAGCGGCTGCTGATCTCAGGCGTGCATCCCTCTGCCAGCCGCCGCCAATTGCAGGCTGCTACCGGCGGCGACAAGGCGCTGTTTTCCTGCTGTGTCGACATCGACCGCGCCGCGCTCGACACGATCGGCAATGCCGAGGAAAGCGCTAAATGGGTGGAGAGCCACGCCTATGGCAGCGTCATCCTCGTCACCAACAATTACCACATGCCGCGCAGCCTGCTCGAGATGGGCCGCCTGCTGCATGGCGCCAGGCTTGAACCCTATCCGGTGGTCAACACCAATCTGGACAATGGCGACTGGCTGACCAAGCCGGAAGCGCTACGCGTGCTTCTGACCGAATACAGCAAATACCTGCTGGCGCTTGCGCGCGGCGTCGTCCCGGTCCGCCAGACTGCCGACAGCGTCGCACTGGCCGAGGTTTCGACCGCCAAGGACTAAAGCAATTCCAGGAAAAGTGTGTAGCGGTTTTCCCGGGAAAGCGCGCCGNCAGACGACTCTGACGGCGCTCGATTACCCCTTGGCCGTGCCGTCTTCCGCGCCACGCAGCCGCGCAATCTCCTGTTCGAGGCTTTCAATCCGCTTGTCGCGTTCGGCGAGTGCGGCCGCGACATCGGCGGCCTCGAATCGCTGCGGAATGTGTTGCGGGCAATTGGCATCCCAGGCCGAGACGGTGAACAAGATGACCTGCTCGGGGCGCGCCTTGTAGTCCTGCGGCATCAGCCTTGCCAGAAGCTCGGCATCGTCCTCGACGACGCGCGCCGTGCCCCAGATCTTGACGCGCTGGCGATGCGCATAGTCGATCAGGAACAGGAATGCCTGGTTGTTGTCGGCGAGATTCCCCTGCGTGATGAACTGCCTGTTCCCGGAGAAATCGGCAAAGCCGATGGTCTTCTCGTCCAGCACCTTGAGGAAGCCGGCTGGCCCGCCGCGATGCTGGATGTAGGGCTGACCCTCGCCATTTGCCGTCGACAGGAAGACGCTGGTCTGCGCCGCGATGAAGTCGGCGAGGTCGGGCGTCATATGGGCGCGCCATCCGCCGCGCTCCTCGGCGCTGGCATAGCCCTTGCGCGAACCTTTGCGGGTCTGGATCGCCTTGACCGTCGGCGTGAAGGCGACATCGCTGGTGAAAGTATGAGCATTCATGGAAGCCTCCGCGAGGCCGAAACACGGCCATTGTACGCGAAGAGGTAGATCCTTCCATGTTTTGGATGTAGATGGCATAGTTGCAAGCTATCCTTCCAATTTCCGGAAGAAAGTATGGATCGTCTCGAAGCCATGTCGCTGTTCGTCGCCGCGGTGGAAGCGGGCAGCCTTTCCGCTGCCGGCCGCCATTTCGGCATTCCACTGGCAACGGTCAGCCGCAAGGTTTCCGACCTCGAAAAGCACCTTCAGGCGCGCCTGCTGAACCGTTCGACCCGGCAGCTCACGCTGACCGATGCCGGCCAGGCCTATCTCGCCGCCTGCCGCCGCATCCTCGGCGAGGTCGGCGAAGCCGAACGCACCGCTGCCGGCGAATACAGCACGCCGACCGGCGACCTGTTCATCACCGCGCCGGTCGTCTTTGGTCGCCTACACGTGCTGCCTGTCGTCACCGAATTCCTGGCGGCTTATCCTCAAGTCAACATTCGCCTGGCGCTGGCTGACCGGATAACCCAACTGGCGGAGGAACATCTCGACCTTGCCATCCGCATCGGCGAGCTTGCGCCTTCGAGCCTCATTGCCATCCGCGTCGGCGCGATCCGTCGCGTCGTGTGCGCCAGCCCCGCCTATATCGCCGCGCATGGCATGCCGCGGACGCCGGACGATCTGGCCGCGCATGAATGCATCAGTTTCGAAGGGCCTGCAGCGCTCGCCAGCTGGAGCTTTGCCGGCGACAAGGGCGAACTGATCGTGCCGATCCACTCACGGCTGCGCGTCAACACGGCGGAAGCTGCAATCGATGCCGCGATTGCAGGCGCCGGGATGACGCGGGTGCTCTCCTACCAGATCGCGGACGCAGTACGTTCCGGCGTGCTCGTCCCGGTCTTGCGACCCTTCGAGCCGCAGCCGTGGCCGGTGAGCCTCGTCCATGCCGGCCAAGGCCTGCTGGCGGTGAAACTAAGGGCGTTCCTCGATTTCGCCGCTCCGCGGCTGAAGCAGCGGTTATTGCAGGCGACGTGGTGAGTTGAGACTGGCTTGAGTCAGTGGCGAGCCGGCCTATGTCAGGCCATTGCGGCGTTTCCTTTTTGCCCGCGCTTGGTGTAACCAACGCACACCTCCTCAACGGGCCCTTCCCCGCATGCTCTATATCCGCTCGCTGGCGTTCAACTTCGTCTTCTATGTCAATCTGATCGTCCAGATGGTCCTCTGGACCCCTTACTACTTCCTCTCGCCACGCCATCGCGCCTGGTTCGTGCCGAAATTCTGGTCGCGCACCAGCCTGTGGCTCTACGACAAGATCGCCGGCACCAGGAGCGACATCACCGGCGTCGAGAACCTGCCGGAGGGCTCTTTCATCCTGGCGCCGAAACACCAGTCGTTTTGGGACGCGATCGCTTTCTTTCCCTTCCTCCACGATCCGCTTTATATCCTGAAGCGCGAGCTGACCTGGATCCCCTTCTTCGGCTGGTACATCCTGAAGATGCGGATGATCCCGGTTCACCGCGGCAGCCGCTCCAAGGCGTTGAAGCAGGTCGTTGCATCGACAAAGCAGGAGATGGGGCGCAATCCGCGCCAGCTGATTATCTACCCCGAAGGCACGCGCCGAGCGCCAGGCGACGAGCCGGCTTACAAATACGGCATTGTCGAGCTCTATACGCAGCTTGGCGTCCCGGTGGTACCGGTCGCCCATGTCGCCGGCCTCTATTGGCCTCGCCGCAAATTCTTGCGCTTTCCCGGCACCATCAAGGCCCGCTTCCTGCCGCCGATTCCGCCCGGGCTCGGCAAGGACGAATTCATGGACCGGCTGATCGGCGATACGGAAGCCGCCTGCGACCAGCTGCTGATCGAGGCATCGCAGGCTCCTAACCCGCCGCAAATGCCGCCGACGGCGGTCAAGCGGCTGGCCGAACTCGCCGCGGCCGCCAAAGCAATTCCAGGAAAAGTGTGAGCGGTTTTTTCCGTCCTGAATTGCGCCAAAACAAAAAAGACCAAAGCTTGATCTCTTCTGCGGGCCGGCTCAAGGCCACGCCGCCAGCGCCGTGGTCAGCACCAGCGTCGCCGCGAAGGCCAGATTGATGATCCGCGACGCCAGCGGCTGGCGCAGGGTGCGGGCGAAGGCCGCGCCGGCCAGCAGCCACAGCACATGGATGGCTACGATCATCAGGGTGAGAACCGCCAGCCTGGCCGGGATGCCGAGAGCATCGGCGCCGGCTGCGGTCGCGGAGCCAGCAAGGACCGCAGCAATCGCCACATAGGCTTTCGGGTTGGCAACGGCGAGCAGTAAGCCGCCGAGGAAGGTCGGCAGAACCGCGCTGCTGTCACGCGCGGCCAGCGGCGGCGCTGTCGCTATTCTGTAGGCGAGGTAGAGAATATAGGCGGCGGAAGCGACCGCCAGCACTGGCGCTACGCCCGGCATCGAGGTGAGGATAGCCTTGATGCCGGTGGCCACTACCAGCAGCACCGCGACCGTGCCTAAAATCATCCCCGATGTGTAGTGAAGCGAATTGCGCAGGCCGAAGGCGGCCCCTATCGCCGTGACGCTGATCGTCGCCGGGCCAGGACTGCCCATGACGACGGTTGCCGCCAGCACCAGCGCCAGCAATTGCTGCCAGGGCTGCGCCTGCGAAAGAATGTCTGCGGCCATGCTGCCTCTTCTCCACAATAATGGAGAACAGTGTGGCAAGGCGGACAGCCGTCGTCTTGAACGATCGTGCCGAACCTGCGCGGCTAGGCGCTGGCCTTGTCCAGCGCCACGAGATCCTCCGCGCTGAGCTTCAGCGATGCGGCGCGCACCAGGCTGTCGACCTGATCCAGCGTCGTGGCGCTGGCGATCGGCGCGGTGATGCCGGGCTGCGCCATCACCCAGGCGAGTGCTACTTCCGCCTGCTTGGCCGAATGGCGCGCCGCCACAGTGTCGAGTGCGGCCAGAATGCGCATGCCGCGCGCATTGAGATAAGCCTTCACGCCGCCGCCGCGTTCACTTTTGCCGAGATCGGCCTCGCTACGGTATTTGCCGCTCAAAAACCCCTTGGCGAGACTGAAATAGGTGATGACGCCGATATCCTCGGCCACGCACAGATCATGCAGCGGCCCGTCGAAGGATGAGCGGTCGTAGAGATTGTATTCCGGCTGCAGCACGCTGTAGCGCGGCAGCCCGCGCAGGCTGGCAACATCGAGCGCGGCGCGCAGCTGGCCGGCGTCAAGATTCGAGGCGCCGATATGGCGGACCTTGCCGGCAGCGAGCAGCTTCTGGTAGGCGCCGAGCGTCTCCTCATAAGGGGTTGTCGGGTCCGGCCAATGCGAGAGATAAAGGTCGATCACATCGGTCTGCAGTCGCTTGAGCGACGCCTCGACTGCCCTTTCGATATGGGCAGCGGACAGATCCTTCTTGCCTTGTCCCATATCCGAGCCGACTTTGGTGATGACGATGATCTTGTCACGGTTGCCGCGGCTTTTCATCCATTTGCCGATGATGGTCTCGGACTCGCCGCCCGCGTGGCCGGGCACCCAGCGCGAATAGGCATCGGCGGTATCGATAGCGTTGAGGCCGGCGTCGCCGAACCGGTCGAGCAGGTCGAAGGAGGTCTTCTCGTCCGCGGTCCAGCCGAAGACATTGCCGCCCAGGACCAGCGGCGCGATGGAAAGGTCGGTTTGACCGAGACGGCGTTTTTGCAAGACGGGGCTCCGTGGGGCTGGCGGCGGGCGACCCGAATGCTTCGGGCCGCAGCTAAGCTAGGTCTCGCCGCGCCGAGGTCAAAGGCCTCAGCCAATTTTTCCAGCGGGCCAGCGCTTCACAAAGGCGCGAGAGCTTCGCCTGCAGGCTCGCCGTGGTCTACTGGCTCACGAGGCGATCCGCTTCGCCACCTCTTCCAGCCAGTGGTCGCTGATACCCAGCGCCGCGAGATGCTGCAGCGTGTTGAGCACATAGTCCTCGTTGTTTCCGGACTGGCCGACGGCGCCACGGATAACACCTGCCGCATGCGCGGGGTCGAGCCCGCCGGCATACTGCTCATGCTGGCGGTCGACGATATAGGCGACCGCTTTCACTCTCTCTCCCGCGGCCGCCCCATTCCCGTCGAGGCTGATATCGAGCACACGCTCGAGGTAGACGCTGGTCACCAATTCGCGCTCGCGCAGATAGGTCAGCACCTCATCGCGCAGCTCGCCGGGCACGCGAAAGGCCAGCCCGATGCAGGAGCCGCCACGGTCGAGGCCTAGCACCAGGCCCGGCCGCTGGCGCGTGCCGCGATGCACGAAGGAATAGACGCACAGCGACCGGCGGTAGCCGTAAAGCCGCGCGCGGCGGGTCTCCACATGCGCAAATCCCGGCCGCCAGATCAGCGAGCCATAGCCAAAAACCCAAAAATCGCCCATATCGCCAAGCCTGATTGCACGAAGGTGACGCCGCCGCATCGGAATCGGTGCTCTTCTGTCTTTTTGCTTGTTGCGTAACCACAGTCCACCCGCAACACGCCCGCGTTAATGAAAGCCGCAGCATGACGTCAAGTGACGAGCGTCCGTCGAAGTTTCGCCACCGGCTGATGTGGCTCGCTGCCTTGGTCGTTATGCTGTTCGGCGCCTACAGCGCGGTCTGGTTCTATGTCGCCGGTCGCGTCAGCAGCGAAGCCGACAAGGCGGTGGCCTCGCTCAAGGACAAAGGCATCGAGGCCGGCTGCGCCAACCTCACCGTCAGCGGCTACCCCCTGAGTTTTGCCATCTCCTGTGACAATCTGGCTTACGAGGACGACGCCAGGAACGTTGCCGCCTCGGCAGGCAGCTTCAACTTCGTTGCAGAGCTCATCCGGCCTTTGTCGCCTGCCGCCGAGTTGCGTGGGCCGCTGCGCACCTCGGTGCCGGGAATGGCGCCGCTATGGATCGACTGGGACAATCTGCAGGCCAATGCCAAGCTCTCCTGGCCCCTGCCCCGGAGCATTTCGCTGCAGGCGGAGAGCTTGTCCGGCCAGACGGATCCGGCCGACGACACTGATCCGGTTTCACTGTTCAGCGCCGGAACCGCGGCGGGCGAGTTGCGACCCGACGGCCAGGACATCGGCTACGTCGGCAGCTTCACCGATCTTGAGATCGACGCCGACGCGATCGGCGGGCGCGTGCTGCCGCCGCTCGACGGCAGCGGCGACGCGACGCTGAAGAACGGCGTCGCGCTGATGAAGACGCAGGCCAGGAGCCTGCGCGGCCAGGCGGTCGACATCCACAAGCTCGATCTGTCGTCGGGAGCCGCGCGCATCACCGTCTCCGGCCCGGTGTCGGTCGACGCCAACGGCCAGGTCAATGCCGACCTGACGATCAAGCTGCAGGATCCCAAAGCCGTGGCGGCAATCCTCGCCACCGCAATCCCCGAGCAGAAGAGCCAGATCGAGCAAGGCTTTGCCGGTCTGGCGCTGCTCGGCAACGAACCGTCGATGCCGCTCAAGGTGGTGAAGGGCAAGGTCTCGCTCGGCTTCATTCCGCTGGGCAAGATCAAGCCGCTCGATTAGAGCAATTCCAGGAAAAGTGTGAGCGGTTTTCCGTCCGGAATTGCGTTAAAACAAAGAGATAGAGCATGATCGCAAAGAGCGGGAACGGCTATTGGGGAGAGATCATGCTCGAGCAAGCCGACGCATGAACCGACCGGTGAAACTGCTGAGCGTTGGCGCGCTGACGCTGGATACCATCCTGCGCGTCGAAACCCTGCCCACGCATCAGGGCAAGTTCATCGCCTCGGACGGCATCCAGATCGCCTCGGGCATGGCGACAAGTGCTGCCTGCGCCGCCCGCCGTCTCGGCGCCGAGGTGTTCCTGTGGGCAAGTGCAGGTGGCGATGCCGTCGGCGACCAATTGCTGGCCGGCATCGAGGCCGAGGGCGTCGATTGCGGCTTTGTCCGCCGCGTCGAAGGCGCCCGCTCGGCGCTGGCCGCGATCCTGGTCGACGCTCATGGCGAGCGCATCATCGTGCCCTTCTACGACCCAAAGGCGCAGGCCGACCCCGAGGCGGTGCCTGTCGCCGATCTTTCCGGCTTCGATGCCGTGCTGGTCGATGTGCGCTGGCCGGGCGCCGCCGCTCTTGCCTTGACCGCCGCGCGCGACGCCGGTTGCCCGGCAATCCTCGACGCCGACACGGCGCCGGTTGAGGTGCTGGAGCGCCTGCTGCCGCTGGCATCGCACATCGTCGCTTCGGAGACGGCGGCACGCATCGTCTGCGGCCATGCGCTGGACCCCGAAACCGCCTGTGCCGACCTCGCCAGCCGCACCGATGCCTTCGTGGCGGTGACCGGCGGCGCCGCGGGAAGCTGGTGGCATGACCGGTCCGCCGGATGCGTGCGCCACATCGCGGCGCCGAAGATCAAGGCGGTTGACACGCTTGCCGCCGGCGACGTCTTCCACGGCGCCTTTGCTGTCGCGTTGGCGGAAACCATGCCGATCGAGCAGGCGTTGCGCTTTGCCAGCGCGGCGGCCGCGCTCAAATGCCAGCGCTTCGGCGGCCGGCTGGGGGCGCCAAACAGGGACGAGGCAATGGCCATGGTCGCGGCGACCTGGCCCGTCTGAAACAGATTTAACTTTTCACCGGGTGCTCGACCGCCTGCCGGCCGAAATCCGGCACGTCGATATCCTGGCCGGCCTCGATGATCGAACGGCGAACGGCCCGGGTGCGGGTGAACAGGTCGAACAGCTTGTCGCCGTCGCCCCAGCGGATCGCCCGCTGCAGCGAGGCGAGGTCCTCCGAAAAGCGCGCCAGCATTTCCAGGATGGCATCCTTGTTGTGCAGGCACACGTCGCGCCACATGGTCGGGTCGGAGGCGGCCAGACGGGTGAAGTCGCGGAAACCGGAAGCCGAATATTTGATCACTTCCGACTTGGTCACCGATTCCAGATCGTCGGCCGTGCCGACGATGTTGTAGGCAATGATGTGCGGAAGATGCGAAACGATGGCCAGCGTCATGTCATGATGCTGCGGGTCCATCGTGTCGATGTTGGAGCCGCAGCGCCGCCAGAATTCCGACAGCTTTTCCAGCGCGGCCGGATCGGTTCCCGGCAGCGGCGTGAAGATGCACCAGCGGTTTTCGAACAGCTCGGCGAAACCCGCATCCGGGCCCGATTTCTCCGTACCCGCCAGCGGGTGCCCCGGAATGAAGTGCACGCCGTCCGGTACATAGGGCTGCATTTGCGCAATGACCGAGGCCTTGGTCGAACCGACATCGGTGAGGATGGCGCCCTTTTTCAGCGCCGGCGCGATCTCTTGCGCCACCTCGCCCGACGATCCCACTGGCACCGAGACGATGATCAGGTCGGCATTGCGGACCGCTTCCCTGGCGTCGGTGGTGTAGCTCTCGCCAAGACCGAGCTCCTTCGCCCGTGCCAGCGTGGCCGGGCTGCGCGTCGCGATGGCGACATGGCGGGCCAGGCCCTCGCGGCGGATGATGCGGGCCAGCGACGAGCCAATCAGGCCGATGCCGACCAGCGCGATCTTTTCAAACATCGGTGATGTCATTGTTTCAGCTCTTCAGGAATGTCGTGAGGGCATCGATGACGCCGCGATTGGCTTCTTCGGTGCCGACGCTCATGCGCAGCGCATTGGGAAAGCCATAGCCGGTAACGCGCCGCAATATATAGCCGCGCTGGGTGAGGTAGTCGTCCGCCGCCTCAGCCGAATGCTTCTTGTCGTCGGGAAAGTGGATGAGGACGAAATTGCCGACGCTGGGCGTCACGCGCAGCCCAAGCTTCGTCAGTTCTTCATTCAACCAGGTAAGCCAGGTCTCGTTGTGCAACGAACTGCGCTCGACATGGGCGCGGTCGCGGATGGCGGCAATGCCGGCCTCGATCGCTGTTGCGTTGACGTTGAAAGGGCCGCGGACACGGTTGATGGCATCGACGATGTGCAGTGGGCCATACATCCAGCCGATGCGCGCGCCGCCAAGGCCGAGCTTGGACAAGGTGCGGGTCATGACCACATTCTGTGCGCTGCCCGCCAGCTCGATGCCGGCCTCGTAGTCATTGCGCCTGACATATTCGGCATAGGCCGCGTCCAGCACCAGAAGCACGTTGCCCGGGAGCGCGGAATGCAGGCGGCGGACCTCCTGGAACGGCAGATAGGTTCCGGTCGGATTGTTGGGATTGGCGAGGAAGATGATTTTGGTCCGCGGCGTCACCGCGGCCAGGATCGCGTCGACGTCGGCGCGTTCCTCGGTTTCCTTCACAGCAACCGGCTTGGCCCCCGCCGACTGAATGTAGATCTTGTAGACCATGAAGGCATGTTCGGTAAAAATCGCCTCATCGCCTGGCGCAAGATAGGTCTGCGCCAGCAGGCCAAGTATCTCGTCAGAACCGTTGGAGCAGATGATGTTTGCCGGGTTGAGGCCATGCACCTCGGCGATCGCCTCGCGCAGCCGGCGGGCGGTGCCATCGGGATAGACATCGAGCTTGGCAGCCACTTCACGCGCGGCCTCGATCGCCTTCGGCGACGGGCCGAGCGGGTTCTCGTTCGACGATAGTTTATGGACCTTGGCGACGCCGGCCGGTGCTGTGCTCTTGCCCGGCACATAGGCGTCGATGTCCATAATGCCCGCGCGGGGCGTCGGTCGTGCCTTGTCCGCTGTCTTGTCCATGTCGCAAATCCATCGAGAATGCCTCCGTCCGGAGGCCGCAGCGGAAATACAAGCCGTAGCCGCGAATGTCGAGAGGCGGGCAATAGCTGGCCGTTGACGCCGGGCCGCACGAGTTCTAGAAGAACGCAACAGTTCCGTGGTGATTTGGCCGGTCGGCTTGCAGCCACGTTAAACAACTCGCTAAAGGGCCGTTTGCGTGACGTAACCGGCTTTGCGATCGCATTGCCGGTTTTTTATTGCCTGACGGCGGGCAAGGAGAGTCACATGGCCGCGCTCCGCGCTACAAAAACCAACAACGAGGCCGACAACCCGTCGAGCCCTGTGTTGCGTTTTGGCCCTGACAAGCCGCTGAAGCTTGACGCCGGCACGCTTTTGTCGCCGTTCCAGATCGCCTACCAGACATATGGCGCCCTCAACGATGCCCGCACCAACGCCATCCTGGTCTGCCACGCGCTGACCGGCGACCAGCATGTCGCCAGCACCAATCCGGTGACCGGCAAGCCCGGCTGGTGGGAAGTGCTGATCGGTCCCGGCAAGATCATCGACACCAACCGCTTCTTCGTCATTTGCTCCAACGTCATCGGCGGCTGCCTCGGCTCCACCGGTCCGGCCTCGACCAATCCCGCCACCGGCAAGCCCTACGGCCTCGACCTGCCAATCATCACCATCCGCGACATGGTGCGGGCGCAACTGATGCTGGTCGACCATTTCGGCATCGAAAAGCTGTTTTGCGTGCTCGGCGGCTCGATGGGCGGCATGCAGGTGCTGGAATGGGCGTCATGCTATTCCGAGCGCGTCTTCTCGGCCCTGCCGATCGCCACAGGCGCACGCCATTCCTCGCAGAACATCGCCTTCCACGAGGTCGGCCGCCAGGCTGTCATGGCTGATCCGGACTGGCATGGCGGCAAATATTTCGAGCACGGCAAGCGCCCGGAAAAGGGGCTCGCCGTGGCGCGCATGGCCGCCCACATCACCTATCTGTCGGAAGCCGCCCTGCATCGGAAATTCGGCCGCAATCTGCAGGACCGCGAAGCGCTGACCTTCGGTTTCGACGCAGATTTCCAGATCGAAAGCTATCTGCGCCACCAGGGCATGACATTCGTCGACCGCTTCGACGCCAACTCCTACCTCTACATGACCCGTTCGATGGATTATTTCGACCTCGCCGCCGACCATGGCGGCCGGTTGGCAGATGCCTTTGCCGGGACCAAGACCCGCTTCTGCCTGGTGTCCTTCACCTCGGACTGGCTGTTCCCGACCGAGGAGAGCCGCTCGATCGTGCATGCGCTCAACGCCGCCGGCGCCTCCGTCTCCTTCGTCGAGATCGACACCGACCGCGGCCATGATGCCTTCCTGCTCGATGAACCCGAACTGTTTGCCGCCATCAAGGGCTTCATCGGCTCGGCGGCCCGCGCAAGGGGGCTCGCCTCATGAGCGTCAATGGCAGCCAGCGCGTCGACCTCGAAGTCGTGGCCAACCTGATACCGCCGCAGTCGCGGGTGCTCGATGTCGGCTCCGGCGACGGCCTGCTGCTCGAACTCCTGCAGGAGACCAAGCAGGTCGACGGCCGCGGGCTGGAGCTGTCACAGCGCGGCGTCAATGAATGCGTGGCGCGCGGTCTCTCGGTCATCCAGGGCGATGCCGATACCGACCTCGAATTCTATCCGGACAAGGGTTTTGACTTCGTCGTCCTGTCTCAGACGCTGCAGGCGACCCGCAACCCGAAGCTGGTGCTCGACGAGCTGCTGCGAATCGGCAACCGCGCCATCGTCTCCTTCCCCAATTTCGGCCACTGGCGGGTGCGGCTGTCGCTGTTCGTCAATGGCCGGATGCCGGTGACCGCGGACCTGCCCTATTCCTGGTACGACACGCCCAACATCCATTTCTGCACCATCCGCGACTTCGTCAATCTGGTCGAGGAACTCGGCGCTTCGGTCGAGAAAGCCACCGCGCTCGACGGCAACGGCCAGAAGATCGGCCTGTCGATGCCATGGTGGTTCTGGAATTTCTTCGGCCAGCAAGCGGTGTTCTTGCTGAAGCGGTAGTTTGCCCCTATTCCAGCACGTCCGTCGCCTTGTGCGGGTGCTGAACGCCATCGGCGATGATCACATCGGCGTGGGAGTTGTGGGTGCGCAAGGCCAGAATCTCGCGATAGGCTGATGAATCGTACCAGCCCCACGCATGCGCCCTGTCCGGAAACTCGATGACGATCAGATGCCCGGGCCATTCGTTTTCGACCACCTCCATGTCGCCGCCGTGGACAAGGAAGCGGCCGCCGAAAGGCTCCAATGTGGCGTCGATCCTCTGCAGATACTCGACAATCTGCGGGCCCATTGTGACTTGACGCATATGGGCGACGGCGTAGGCGGCCATGGCTGAACTCCCTGTGAGATCGAAGCCCGACGACCGGCTTCGTTGGCGCAATCTGCAGACATGATGGCCATCGGTCGATTACGTCTGGGGTAATCGGCCGGCTTACCGGCGTCCTGGCTCAACAGTTTGTGATGACATTGCCGCTGGTTTTTTGTAGCGTCGAAGCGAATGCCATCCCGGGGTAAGGCTTGGACGGCGACCATCAAAACCTCCGGCCTCCAGGCATTTCGGGGCACAATCGAAGCAACATGTCCAAGGCAACCGACCTCGCTCCGCTGATCTCGGTGATCACACCGACGCACAATCGCCGCAGCAAGGTGGTGCGCGCCGTGGAGAGCGTGCTGGCGCAGAATTTTCCCCGGTTCGAACACATTGTCGTCGATGACGGCTCGACCGACGGTACGGCAGCCGCACTTGCCGAAATCCGCGATCCACGGCTGATCTATGTTGGCTCGAAATGGCGCGGCGCCAATGCCGCCCGCAATGCCGGCATCGAGCGGGCGCAGGCGCCGGTGGTGACATTCCTCGATTCCGACGACGTCTATTTGCCGGATCGCCTGGCGCGGACGCTGGAGCAGTTCGACAACAATCCCTCGCTCGAAGTGCTGATCAGTTCCTTCGTGTCGCTGAAGGGCAATCGCCGCACCAACTGCGTCAACCGCGAGGCGCTGCTGAGCCGCGACTCGCTGGAGCGGGCCCTTGTCGCGCAGACCATCTTCATTGCCGGGTCGGCAATCACCGCCCGGCGCGAGTCGCTGCTGGCCATCGGCGGCTACGACAGTGACGTCACGCGCATGCAGGATCGCGAATTGTTGCTGCGCTTTGCCCGTCGCAGCGGCGCGCAGCTGTCCGAAGTGATCGACTGGAAAAAGTACAACTCGGAGAATTCGATCTCCGGTCGCCGGGACGGCTATGTCGAAGCCTATGCGAGCTTGATCGACAAGCACCCCTATATCGCCGACCGCTACCCCTACATTCCGCCTTACATGATCGCCCGGCAGCTCATCGCCGATGCACTCAAGGGCAGGGTTTCGCAGGCGTTCTCCGGCTATATGGCCAACCGGTCGTCGAAGGCGCTTGGCTATTCGCTGCCGCAGCTGTTGCGTGGCTATGTCGGCGGCCGGCGCTGGCGCCGCGATCTCTATGCCGAATTTCGCGACAAATACGGTGCACGGCCGGCCTGAAGTTTGCCGACAAGCCGAGCAGCGGCTTTCCCCTCCGAACTGCCTCAAACCTCATTTGTCGAGTTCCGGCAGATATGGGTCGGAATATAGCCGCCGGTCGCGTTCGCCCTGCAGGCAGTCCATGGGTGCGGCGGCATCGATCGGGACCACGGTCGCATCGGCGATGCCGCTCACCTCCAGGATCAACTTGCGGCGTATGGCGGTGGCGAATTCCGAGGCCACATAGATCGGCAACACGAAGGAGCCGGGCCCACCGGTGACGCAGTCGTCATAATACTGGTCGAGATGGCTGAAGGTCGGCGACGGGCTGATCAGGATCGGCAGGCCGTTGATGACGATGCCCTTGGCCACCGCCGCATCGCGTGTCGTGGCGACGGGCAGCCCGGTGTTGTTGGGACCGTCGCCGGAAATGTCGATGACGCTGCGTGGCGCATCGAACCCCGTGCCCTCGAACAGCCCGGCGCCGAAGGCAAGCGCACCGGAAATCGAGGTGCCGCGAAAGCTGCGGAACGGCCGCGCTTCTATTCTGTCGGCGAAGGCGTTGGCGCTCTCTGCGCTGTCGATCACCTGCCAGGCGATGACGCCATCCTCGCGCACGACGCCCGCCCATTCGAAATAGGCAAGCGCGATGCGCCCGGTGGTTCCCGAGCGCACGGCCTTGATGAAATCGGGATGCCTGAGCGCCTCGACATAGCCAGCGCGCTGCAGCGCGAACTCCCTCTCGTCCATCGACTGTGAGATGTCGACGGCCAGCACCAGTTCGACATCCACGGCAACGGCCGGGGCAGCCACGGGCGTGGTGCAGGCAAGGCAGGCAAGCAGGCTGAGCGCATCGAGCATGGCCGCACCACGGATGTTTCGACCCGTGAATCTTCGCCGCGATCGCGGCGAAATAAAGCCCCTTCTACTTCTTTCGCCGCACGGCCGCTTTCGGCGGCGGGTCGATGGCGCCGGTCCTGACTCGGGCGGGTTTCAGTGGCGCAGCACCCGTATCCTTCACGATGTTCAATGCGCGTGGAAAGAAATGACCATTGTGCAGTCCGCGCCCGATGTTGAGGATCGCGGTTTCCGGCAGGCGTTTCTCCAGCATGGACAGTACCCTTCGCAGCGAAGGACCATCGAACGCGTCCATCGCTTCGTCGATGATCACCCATTTCGGCTGCCGCAAGGCCAGCCTGGCGAAGGCCAGCGACCGCTGTTCGTCATCGTTGAGTTCACGCTCCCAGCGTGCGGAACGGTCGAGCGAGGATGACAGCCGCTCGAGGCCGACCTCGGCCAGCACCGCCCCAAAATCAGCATCGCCAGCCGGCGCCGAGCCATTTGGATGCAGCACTTCGCGTAACGTGCCGGCAGGAAAATACGGAACACGCGGCACGAAAATCGGCGTTTCTCCGGCCGGCAAGCCGATCCGCCCGCTGCCCCAGGGCCAAAGGCCGGCAATGGCGCGGAAGAACAATGTCTTGCCGGCGCCTGGGTCGCCGGTGATCATGACGCGCTCACCGGGATGGATCTCGACATGGCTGTCTGAAAGTTTGGTGCAGCCCTCCGGCGAGGCCACTTGGAGCTTCTCGAAGGTCAGGCTGCCATTGGCGTTATCGCCGAATTCGATGCGCTTTTCCTTGTCGTGCAACACATCGGTTTCATCGAGCGCAATGCGGAAGTCGGCAACGCGCATCAGCGTGGCGCGCCAGTCGGCGATGCCGCCGATATTGTTGATGAACCAGCGCAGCGACGAGTGCACCTGGTTGAAGGCGCCGACCGCCATCATCAACCCGCCAAAGCTGATGTCGCCTGAAAAATAGACCGGCGATGCAACCAGGATCGGCGCCACCACGGTGATCCAGCCATAGGTATCGGTCACCCAGGAAAGGTTGATCTGCGCTTTGTAGATGTTTCGCATCGCGCCCAGCACCGTGCCAAGGTCGATTTCGAGCCGTCTCTTGGCATCGGCTTCGCCGTGATAGAGCGCGATGGCGTCGACATTCTCGTTGACGCGCACCATCCCGGAACGCAGCTCGGCCTCGCGGGTGTAGCGGTCGCTGTTGAGGCGGAT